>DASWTB010000247.1:0-30337 GCA_036402315.1 Pseudoduganella sp.
CAAGGGCCGCGCCCTGCCGGACGTGTGCGACGGCCAGAAGCCGGTGCAGCGCCGCATCCTGTACTCGATGAATGAACTGGGCCTGGGCCCGACCGCCAAGCCGCGCAAGTCCGCCACCGTGGTCGGCGACGTGCTGGGTAAGCTTCACCCGCACGGCGACCAGTCGGTGTACGACGCGCTGGTGCGCATGGCGCAGGACTTCTCGCTGCGCTACCCGCTGATCGACGGCCAGGGCAACTTCGGTTCGCGCGACGGCGACGGCGCCGCGGCAATGCGATACACCGAAGCCCGCCTGACTCCGATCTCGCGCCTGCTGCTGGACGAAATCGACCAGGGCACCGTGGACTTCATCCCGAACTACGACGGTTCGTACGAAGAACCTGCCCTGCTGCCGGCGCGCCTGCCGATGGTGCTGCTGAACGGCGCGTCCGGTATTGCGGTGGGCCTGGCGACCGAGATCCCTTCGCACAACCTGACCGAAGTGGCCAAAGCCGCCGTGGCGATGATCCGCAATCCGAAGATCACCCACGCTGAACTGATGGAACTGATTCCGGGCCCGGACTTCCCGGGCGGCGGCCAGCTGATCACCCCGCGCGCGCAACTGGACGACATGTACGCGTCCGGCCGCGGCTCGATGAAGGTGCGCGCGCGCTGGAAGATCGAAGAACTGGCGCGCGGCCAGTGGCAGGCCGTCGTGTACGAACTGCCGCCTGGCACTTCGGCACAGAAGGTGCTGGAAGAAATCGAAGAACTGACCAATCCAAAGGTCAAGCTGGGCAAGAAAGCCCTGTCGCCGGAACAGGTGGCGCTGAAAGGCCTGATCCTGGGCCAGCTGGACAAGGTACGCGACGAAGCGGGCCGCGAGGCTGCTGTGCGCCTGGTGTTCGAGCCTAAGTCGAAGAACCAGAACCAGACTGAGTTCATGCACATGCTGCTGGCGCATACCTCGCTCGAGACTTCGGCGTCGATGAACCTGGTGATGATCGGCGGCGATGGCCGTCCGCGCCAGAAAGGCATCAGCGAGATCCTGGGCGAGTGGATCGAGTTCCGCTTCGCGACCGTGACTCGCCGCACCCAGTTCCGCCTGAACAAGGTCGATGAGCGCATCCATATCCTGGAAGGCCGCCAGATCGTCCTGCTGAACATCGATGAAGTGATCGCCATCATCCGTAATTCGGACGAGCCGAAGGCGGCGCTGATCGAACGCTTCAAGCTGTCGGACCGCCAGGCCGAAGACATCCTGGAAATCCGTCTGCGCCAGTTGGCGCGCCTGGAAGCGATCAAGATCGAACAGGAACTGTCTGAGCTGCGCAAGGAGCGCGAAGGTCTGCAGGACGTGCTGGACAACCCGTCCACCCTGCGCCGCCTGGTGATCAAGGAAATCGACGGCGACGCCAAGACTTACGGCGACGCGCGCCGCACCCTGATCGAGGAAGCGCAGAAGGCTGTTGTTGAACAGAAGGTGGCCGACGAGCCGGTGACCGTGATCATTTCCGAAAAAGGCTGGGTGCGCGCGCGTACCGGCATCGGCCACGATCCGGCGCAGTTCACCTTCAAGGCCGGCGATTCGCTGTACGGCGCATTCGAGTGCCGCACTGTGGATACCCTGCTGGGCTTCGGCGACAACGGCAAGGTGTACTCGGTGCCGGTAGCCGCCTTGCCTAACGCTCGCGGCGACGGTGTACCGATTACCACCCTGGTCGACCTGTCGGGCGGTGCGCGACTGCTGCACTACTTCGCGGGCAATGGCGACAAGCAGTTGCTGCTGGCGTCCGATGCGGGCTATGGCTTTATCGCCAAGGCTGGCGATATGGTGTCGCGACTGAAGGGCGGCAAGTCCTTCATTACGCTGGATGAAGGCGCAAAACCGCTGCCGCCGACCGTGGTTGCCGATGGCGCGAGTGCGGTGGCCGTTATCTCGGAAAAAGCAAACCTGCTGGTATTCGGCATGGACGAGATGAAGGTGCTGTCCAACGGTGGCCGTGGCGTGATCCTGATGGACCTGGCGGACAAGGAGAAGCTGGTTGCTGCTTGCGCGATCACCGACAAGGGCGTGACCGTGCAGGGTATCGGCAATGCGCAGAAGGCGAAGGAAGACCGCATGGGGCCGACGGCGTTGGCGCCGCACTTCGGCAAGCGTGCGCGCAAGGGTAAGCCGATGCCGGTGCGGATTAAGCCTACCGGGTTGGCACCGAACACCTAAACCGGTAAACCGGTGTCTGACCCGCAGGGTCAGACACCATTACGCGGCCGCCGCGAGCCAAGTGTCAGACCCTGTGGGTCTGACACTGGTTTACCGGTTTCAGCGCGGCGCGTACAAGTCAATCGTCTCCTGCACCGCATCACTGCAAACCGCACAAAACTCCTCGCTGCGGTCAAACATCAAGCACTGCTGCTGCGAGCGGTAGTAGCCGGTCGCCTCATAATTCGCCCCCTCAAACGCCCCCACCGCCTTGCGGTTAGGCGCCTTGGAGAACAGCGCATTGGTCCAGGCCAGATCCTCTTTGAACAACTTGCTCATCTCCGATTCCGGACGATTATCCTTGCGCAGCTGTGCACGAATCTTCTGGTATTCGCGTGAATGCGCCTCATACTCCGCCTTCGGCCAGGCCGTCGGCAACGCAGTCCCCGGCGTCACAAACTTCTTCCACTTCACATTGGCCGGGTCCAGCAAAGCCGTCACATTCGGTTCCCAAGGCTCCATGCGCACCCCGCCCGTCGCATACGCCACCGGCGAGGTGTAGTACTCATCCGCCAGCCCCGCGAAGTGGTGGCCGAATTCGTGCACGAACAGGTAGTTCGCCCAATCGTTATCCGCCGCCGCTGTGCTGAACTGGCCGTATATGCCGCCACCGCCGTAGGTGTCGTTATTGACCAGAATCTCGATGAACTCATACGGCGCATGCTGCGCAATCTCGCGCAGTGCGCGGTTGTCGATGGTCAGCACATAACGCTCGCTGCCGAAAATGTCATAGCGCGTGCCCAGCTTCGATGCGTGGTGGGTATTGGTCGAAGGACGCGACACCCCGCTCTCCTGGGTCGGCACCGCCATCGCCCATACGTTGAAGTCCCTGGCGCGTTCCTTGAACGGCGAAACAGTAAACAGGTAATCGGACAGCTTGCGCGCACGCGCCTCGAACTTGGCCATATCCGCCTTGGTATAGCCGTCGCCCAGGATCAGCAGGTCGACCTTCTTCTCGCTCGGTCCATTGACACGGATTGGAATCGGCTTGGCAGGCGCCACGTCCTGCTTGCGCACCACATCCATTGCATCGGTATCGACATCCACGCTCCACACCACCGAGAACTCATTGCGCTCATCGCGCTTCAGGATGCGCACTTTGACCGGACGGTCCGGCTTGGGGAACCGCACCGACTCGTGGAAGCCGCGCGTCAGCTTGCCCGCTTCTTCGGTAGACTTCCATTCAACGAAGATGGTCGAGAAGGTGCGGGTGTACAGCAGCTTGCCGGTCTTGGCATCGGCCACTTCGACCTTGTTTACGCCACGGTTGGTGGTATCGATTGTCTTGGACATATCGCCCGGCCATGGCAGCGGCTCAATCACAACTTGTTCGATCGCATAACTTTCGTTTAGCGCGTTACCCGTGTGCATGTAGTCGAGGCGCACGGTCGCCGGTTGTGCCGCCAGCGCAAGGCCGGCAACGGTGCTGAGCGCCGCTCCCGCCAGCAATCGATTCAGGTACGACATGAAGTCTCCAGTGTGGTTTTGGTGGCGGATATTGTAGCTTTGCTTTGCGGAATACAGTAGACCAGCCCGGAAGCCCGGCATAAGATGGCCCCTATGCCTATCGAACCCGAACAGCTAAGAACATGGCTGGCCGCGGCCGGCCGCCAGGATGCCGTGGCGTTTCGCGCGCTGTACGATGCAGCCGCGCCGAAACTGTTTGGCTTTGCCTTGCGTATATTACATAAGCGGGAACTGGCCGAAGAAGCACTGCAGGAAGCCTTCGTGTCGATCTGGCACGCGGCCCCGCACTACGAACCCGGCCTGGCAGCGCCGCTGACGTGGATGGCTGCCATAGTCCGCAACAAGGCGCTGGACATCCTGCGCCGCACGGACGATACGGTGGAACTGGATCATGAAGCTTATCGCGACGAGTACGCAAGCACGCCTGCCGAGGCGAGTGAGACGAGCAGCGACGCACGCGCACTGGCCGCCTGCATGGCGCGGCTTGAAGGCTTGCACCGGCTGGCCATCGGCCTGGCCTTCTTCCATGACTTGTCGCATACCGAGGTGGCGCAGCGCATGTCGCTGCCGGTCGGCACGGTCAAGACCTGGATCCGGCGCGGCATGGAAAAGCTCAGGAACTGCCTGTCGCAAGGAGAGACGCCATGAACATCCGTGGCAATGAAGCCTTGCGCGACAAGCTGGCTGCCGAATACGTGCTGGGCACTTTGCGCGGCGGCGCGCGTCGCCGTTTCGAAGGCTGGATGTACAGCGATGCGTCCTTGCGCATGCTGGTCAAGGATTGGGAGCGCCGCTTGCTGCCGATGCATGAATTCGTTCACGCGCAGGAACCGTCGCCCCAACTCTGGCGCAATATCGAAATGCGACTGCACCTGAAGCCTGAGCGAAGCAGCTGGCATTTCTGGCGTGGCTTCGGGCTCGGGACCGCAACCGCTGCGGTGGCCGCTGCCCTGGTGGTGGCGGTCAGCATGCAGCAATTGCGAGGCCCCACCTATGACCTGGTCGCGACACTGACGGACCAGCAAGCGCAGCCTGCCCTGCTGGTGAAGGCGGATACCAGCAAGCGCTTGCTTCAGGTCCATATCGTTGGAGGCGCCCCCGTGCCGGTCGACCGCTCCTTGCAGTTGTGGGCGATTCCGAAAAAGGGGTCGCCGCGTTCGCTGGGCGTGCTTGGATCCGAAGGACGAGGAACGTTCTCGCTCGCCTCGGGCGCCGTCGGTGACGACGTTGTGGTGCTGGCGATCTCGCTGGAGCCACGGGGAGGATCGCCAGATCCGAATGGGCCAACCGGTCCGGTGCTGTACAAAGGCCCGTGGGTGAGGGCTATGTAGTCACACAGTGGCTCGCTCCACGAGCCACACCATCGCCAGCAAAGCGATGCCGGCAGAGCCGCCCTTCACCATGAGCTGCCGGTAGAACCACGAACCGCGCATGGCGTAGGCCAGGGGGACGAAAGCGACGACAATCGCCAGTTGTCCAAGTTCGACGCCTGTATTGAATGCTGCCAGCGCCAGCACCGCCGCACTTTTGGGCAGGCCAAGGTCGCCCAGCACGCCTGCGAATCCGAAGCCGTGCAACAAGCCGAAGGCGAAGGCAGCAAGCCAGCGCTTGCCTTGCACCAGTGGCCAGATGTTGTTCAGGGCGGCGATGGCGACTGACGCAGCGATGGCGGATTCGACCAGGCGGCCTGGTGGTGCGACCACTTGCAGTGCTGCGAGCGAGAGCGTGATCGAGTGGGCCAGCGTGAAGGCGGTCACCACGCGCAGTACGTCTGCGGTCGCGGGCCGCCAGCCTGTCGCCAGCACGGCTGGCAGCAACAGCGAAAGCAGGAACAGGATGTGGTCGTAGCCGGTCCAGATGTGCCAGATGCCGTAACGCAGGTAGTCGCTGGCCTGGCGCCACGCCCCGCCATCGTCGCCGCCGGCAGCGAGCTGCGTGCGCTCGCCGCCCAGCACAGCGGATCGCGTGCTGCCGTTGAACGTGACATTGGCCATGCCGCGGTGCTGGGCATCGAGGTCGGCGAACAGCTTGTAATTGATGGCGAAGGCGGCGCCGGGTTCGCAAGCACCTTGCAGCAGCAAGACGCTGTATGCGCCGTCAGTGTGGCGGTCTACCTGCTGGCCTGTCACGCGCAGGCGGCAGCCCGCCGCCAGGCCGAGGCGCGGCATGACGTAGGCAGCAATATCGGCGTGGCGGGAACGGACTTCGTCCCAGGTTAGCTGGCCGTTGCCATCGGCATCGAGGCCGATGGCGAAATCAAGATCGCGCAAGGCGATGTCCCAGCGCCCGTCGATAATATTCGGCGCCTCGACTGCTGCACTAATGCGCAGCGTCAGGTAACTGTCGCTTGGCTTGTGCGCCTGGGCCGCGCCAGTGCTGAACAGCAGGATCATGAAGACCAGCGCGGCAGCCCTGTTCGCTGCAGATCGCAAGGGGCTCATATCGCGCCTCCTTCCAGTCGCCGCACGAGAGCAGCGATCTTGCTGTCCTCGAGGCCATGCTGGCGGCGCCATGCCAGCGCCGGGCGGGCTGCAGCGGGATCGCGCGCGGCAAGTGCAGCTTCCAGCACGATGCGCAGGTCGGCCGGCTCTTTCTGCACTTGCCAGTTGGCCAGCGCAAGTTGCAGCGCGGTGCGGACGTTATAGCGTAATTGCAGTTCGAAGCGGGCCTGTTCGCGCTGGTGGATTGCGTCGCCACGACGCACGGATGCGTCGAACCGCGCTTGCAATTCAGTGATGGCGCTGGCCACGGCTGGCGCGGCCGGTGCGCGGACGGGCGCCGCAGCCTGCAGCGCAATCGTGTGCCGCAGCAGCAGGCCATCGACGCGAAGGTGGTTGCGCAGCAGCGCCTGCACGTCCGCGTGCCGGCCCTGGTCCAGCAGCAGGTCCGCATAAGCACCAAGCAGGTAACTGTCGGCCGGCGCCAGGACTAGTGCCTGGCGGAAGCGCTGTTCGGCGCGCGCGGCATCCCCGCGCCGTACCGCCAGCTCGCCGAGGAGCGTCAAGGCCCAAAGCCGCAAGCCAGCCTGCGAAGAGGCTTGGTCGCCCGTTTCAGCGCCTCCGGCGGCGTCCGAGCGCTCGAGGGCCAGCGCCAGCAGGTGCTCACTGGTCCCAAGCTGGCCACTGCCGGCGCGGGCATTGGCGAGGCAAGTCATGCTGGCCAGTCGGCCTGCCAGCGACGAGAGCCGCCCGCAACTGCGGACAGCCGCGTCGTATTCACCCCGCACTACCTGCACCGTCGCCAGCGTCAGCCAGGCCTGGGCGTTGGCCGGGTCTGCGCGCGTGACGGCGGCCAAGTCTCGGACCGCTTCCTCAAAGCGGTGGCTGGATTGCAGCAAAGTAGCACGCAACAGCAGCACTGGCACTGGCGGCGCAGCAACATTCCACCACGGAGCCAACGCAGCTTGCGCGTAACCGAAGTAGCGTGGATCGCCCGATGCGCGGCCAAGCTCGATGTAGCGCTGCGCGGCTTCGGCGGCAACGGCTGGATCGCGCGGCGCCGCCGCCAGCTGTGCGCGTTGGCGGAGCAAGGCCGCACTGGCCGTTTCGCTCGGGCGCGGAAGTGTCTCCAGCACTTCGGCGCCGGACTGCGGGACATACGGCGCGGCCAGGGCGGACGACTGCACCGCCAATGCCGCGATGGCGGCCAGCGGCGGCGCGGCCCCCGCGGCCGCCGTATATGCGCCGCGCATCGCCCGGAAGAGCGCGCCGGCGAAAATGGTGCAGGCAGCGGACTTCATCGCCACCCTCACTCCACAGCCACCGGCTCGCTGGCGTCCGGCAGAACAAGCGCCGTGCCATCCACATCGGCCGGTTCAGTGGACTCCGGCGCGCTGCGCACCAGCGCAATCAGCGCCGAGGTGAAGGTATCGCCGGGCGGCGGCGGGGCTGGTACCTGATCGGGCATCGACATCGCCGAAGTCGCGCCGCCATCACCGCCACCGCAGCCGGCCAGCAGCACGGCCGCAAGCAAAAGATAGAAACGTTTCATGGCATGCCCCTCCTATTGCTGCGGCGAGCCGGGAATCGGCGTCTTCAGATAGGGGAAGGCAGCGCCGAAATAGCTGTCGTCCAGGAACGCGCCATCGGTGAAGCGGATCGCACCCGCCGGCGCATCGGCAGGTGCGCAGCCGATATTCAGCGTGCACAGCTTGCCCATCACCACGCGCAAGGCGATATCCACCACGTCATCGCCCGGCCGCCGCCCATTGGGGAAGCCAGCGTTATCGCCATCGATCACACCCAACCGCTTCTGCCCGCCCTTCGCCACCGGCGCAATCGAGGTGTTCAGCCGCAGCATTTCGGAAGCCTTCACACCCGCCGGCTGGTTCAATCCCGGAACGCCGGTGAGGAACACCGTCACCAGGTCATTGCGCGGGAAGTTGGTGGGCGCCTTGGCGCCCGCGCTGCCGAACAGCACTTCCACCAGCGCCGGCAAGGCCGGATTGGTCACGTAGTCCGCGAACTGCCCATCCCGCACCGGCTTGCTGTGGTTGAAGCGGTCTTTATCCTTCAAGCCGATCACCACCTCATTCACCAGCGGCATGCCGAGTCGCGACACCTGCGTCCACGCCCCACCCTCCTTCGAGCCGCCGATAGGATTGATCAAACGGCCCTGGCGCAGACTAGCCGTGGTCCAGCCGCCGATCACCGGCTCCGCGCCGGAAGTCAGGCACGACGCTGCCACTTCCAGCTCAATCGAAGTCACGTTCTTGTCGTACAGGTCGTCGCGTGCATTCCTCTCCGCATTGGCAAGGAACTCCACTGCCGGCGCCTTGATGTTGATCAGGTCAAAGGTCTCGCCCAGGTTGACCACGAAGGAATCCTTGCGCTGCCCGACAAACATGCGCGCCGGCACCGCGCAGCCCGGAATATTCACGTCGTACACATGCTTGCCCGCATACGCGGCGTAATCGGGAATCGACTTGTTGCCGATATTGTCGACCGGCTTGTCGAACACCGCGGCGCCATTGCCGGCCATGCGCACGGGCTGCCGCACGCCGCGCCGGTCGCCGCGCACCACATCCACCGTATAGGTTTCGCGCACATTCAGCCCGGCCGCGTTGACGTCATTGATCGGCCCGCCATTGATCACCAGCGGAATCGGGACTTTCTTGCCGCCGACCGTAAAGGCGGCATTCTTGACCGTATTGGTGAAGCGGAACTGGAAAGTCAGGTCTTCCCGCGCATCGCCATTGTTATCGACATGGATCTCGTACAGCGCATCCGGGTTCATGGTGAAGTAGTTCGGCCCGCCGTAGGCATCCTGCAGGGGCACGTAGTTGGCGATCAGGGTCACGAATTGCTCGCGCCCCGGCTCGTAGCTGCGGAACATGTAGAAGTCTGTCCCGTCGACCTTGGGTTCGCGCGTGATGAACGGCGCTTCGCGGTGGCTCGATGCCTGGGCTGCCGGCGCCAGGGCCGACAGCAGTGCTAACTGGACAGCAGCTTGCTTGATGAGTGCCATGGTTTCCTCCCGTGTGGTTGGTTGCCATGGCATATACGCAGCGGCGGCGCCGCCGGATTCAAATCCTCATTTATATTTGTACAGCGGCCGCGTGATTTCGATAGGCCGGATGTCGAGCCGGATATTCAGCACTGAATATGCCTCGGCAACGCTGGAGACGTAACCCACGCTTTCCGGCGTCTTGGTCAAGCGGAACTCGAAGCCGACTTCGCTACCACTGGCACGCGGATTGCCGCTGGCAATCCCGATTGCCTCCTCCTGGTTGCTGTCGATCAGGCGTTCCATCAGGTCGATCACAGCGTTGTTGCCCAGCACATCGTTGCTGAACACAGCGCCCCGGCCCAGCGTGCGGGTAGGGTCGATGCGGCCACCTGCCTTGTCGTTGGACGGCAGGAACATATGGGTGCCGATATTGAACTTGTCGCCGCGATCGAGGTAACTGATCACGGCATTGCGCACGCCGAAGTGCGGCGCCTCCCTGTCCCATTCGGCGCGCGACAGGTCGATCAGCAAAGCCCCCTTGTAGCCGATGATTTCCACCTCGCGCTGGGCATTGACCACCATGGCGCTGTCTTCGTCGATGCCAAGGCCAATCTGGTAGCCCTTGGCCAGCATGGCCGGAATCATGCGCGCAAAACGGCCGCGCACCAGCAGGTGCTGGTCCACAAACACATCGTCGCCGATGAAGCCCAGACCCGGGCCCAGTTCGCGGCCATCCGCAATACCGGTCTGCAGCATGGACAGGATCGCCTTCGGATTGGCGAACATGGTGCTGCTCATGATGGCGGCGCCGGCGGAGGAGCCGGCCACCACGCCGCCGCGGCGATAAACGTCCCACACCGCCTCGAGCACCGCTGTCTGCGTGCCGTCTTCGCGCAACAGCGCCTTGGTGATGCGGCCCTGGTCGCCGCCGGCGAAGTAGACGCCGTCCGACTCGCGAATCTTTTTGGCCAGCGCAGCGTCATCCGCATTCTTCCGGTAGTCGCTGCCGGCCAGGCGCACCGCAACCGGCACCAGGAAGGCATCGGCGCCCCACTTGCGCAAGTAGCCGATGATGGTCTGGGCCGAGCGCTCGGGATTGCCGGCCGCCGAGGGGAAAACCGCGATGCGCGAACCCTTGCCACCGGCCAGCTTCACCACGCGCTGCCATACGTCCGCATTGTCGCCACGCAGTCCGCCGCCGATGATGACCAGTGAGCCCTGGTGCGCAGCGACCGGCGAAGGCGCGATGGCGGCCGAGCCGCCGCTGACGGTGCCGCTGGCGCCGGCCACGATGCGCACAGGGGCAACGGTATCGGGCAGCGGAGCAGGCGTTGAAGGAGGGGCAGCCGGGGGCCTGGACGGTGCGTCCGGCGGCGGCGTGGTACTGGTGCGCCCGGTGGCGGCAGGGACGGGATTCTTGGGCGGCGCTTCGCGGGCGTGGATAGGAAGACCGCATGCGGCCAGCAAGGCCAGGCCTAAACGGGCCAGGCCGGCGGGGGAGTACAGCTTCACGATGGCCTCCTGTTCTGCTTGCTCACTGGCATCGCTGCTAGACATCTGGGTAACACCTTTCCCACAGTGTAGCCGGACGCGACGGTGGAGTAAAACGCTATCGCGCGCCCGCGCACACTAATTTTTATTGCGGCTTCAGGTATTTCTCCGGCAGCGGGGTCTTTTCGCCTTCCGGCTGCCACAGGAGTTGCGAAATCCACCAGCGTTTGCCGTCGTTCACCAGCTGGATCGAGTTGATGCCGCGCACAAAAGGCTTGTCCGCCGGGGTGTGGCGCGCCTCATAGGTACTGAAAACCTGGGCAATCTGTCCATATTCCTCGCCCTTGCGCGCCAGTTCGGTTTCGTAGAATCCCTCTTTCGCAAATACCGGCGTCACCCGGGTGATGTAGTCTTCCAGCGACAGTACGCGGGTGTTGATCGCGCCTTCCTTGCTGTTGCTGTGCACCACCATGCGGCCATCGTTGCGGAACAGCGAACGCAGGCGGTCCCAGTCGCGCGTTTTGCCGGCGGGGCCGGAAATGGTGTCGTACAGGGCGGCCACGATGCCGTCCACGGAAGCCACGTCGGACGGCCGCGCACCCTGCGCGAAGGCGCTACCGCTGGCCAGCACCAACAGTAGCAAACTTGCTAACTTCTTCATTGACTCTCCTACTAATTTATAATCGTTTGAATTTCTCGTGCAAATCTCACCGCAAAGCCACTATGACAGATCAATTCTCCAAGAAGGCGGAAGCCTGGTCCGCTCGCTTCTCCGAACCTGTTTCCGACCTCGTGAAACGTTACACCGCCTCGGTGTTTTTTGACAAGCGCATGGCCAAGGCCGACATCCAGGGCTCCCTGGCCCACGCCGACATGCTGGCTGCGCAAGGCATCATCCCGGCCGCCGACCTGGCCGCGATCCAGAAAGGCCTGGCCCAGGTCAGCGCCGAAATCGACGGCGGCCAGTTCGAATGGCAGTTGGACCTGGAAGACGTGCACCTGAATATCGAAAAACGCCTGACCGAACTGGTTGGCGACGCCGGCAAGCGCCTGCACACCGGCCGCTCCCGCAACGACCAGGTGGCCACCGACATCCGCCTGTACGTGCGCTCCGCCATCGACGACATCACCGGCCTGCTGCAGCAGCTGCGCGGCGCCCTGGTCGACCTGGCCGAGAAGAACGCCGACGTGATCCTGCCCGGTTTCACCCACATGCAGGTGGCGCAGCCGATCACCTTCGGCCACCACATGCTGGCCTATGTTGAAATGTTCGGCCGCGACGTCGAGCGCATGCAGGATTGCCGCAAGCGCGTGAACCGCCTGCCGCTGGGCGCCGCCGCACTGGCCGGCACCACCTTCCCGATCGACCGCCTGCGCGTGGCCAGGACCCTGGGCTTCGACGATGTTTGCCACAATTCGCTGGATGCCGTGTCGGACCGCGATTTCGCGATCGAATTCACCGCCGCCGCTTCGCTGGTGATGATGCACGTGTCGCGCATGTCGGAAGAACTGATCATCTGGATGAGCCCACGCGTTGGCTTCATCGACATCGCCGACCGCTTCTGCACCGGCTCCTCGATCATGCCGCAGAAGAAGAACCCGGACGTGCCGGAACTGGCGCGCGGCAAGACCGGCCGTGTGTATGGCCACCTGATGGGCCTTCTGACCTTGATGAAGGGCCAGCCGCTGGCTTACAACAAGGATAACCAGGAAGACAAGGAGCCGCTGTTCGACACCGTCGATACCGTGGTCGACACCCTGCGCATCTTCGCCGACATGGCGGGCGGCATCACGGTCAAGCCGGAAGCAATGCGTTCGGCCGCGCTGCAAGGCTACGCCACCGCGACCGACCTGGCTGATTACCTGGTGAAGAAAGGCCTGCCGTTCCGCGATGCGCACGAGGCTGTGGCGCACGCGGTGCGTGCCTGCGACGACTTGAAGATTGACCTGGCGGAGATGTCGCTGGAACAGTTGCGCGCGTTCTCGCCGCTGGTGGGCGAGGACGTGTTTGCCGTGCTGACGCTGGAGGGTTCGGTGGCGGCGCGCGATCACGTGGGCGGTACGGCGCCGAACCAGGTGCGGGCGGCGATTGCGCGCGTGCGCTCGCAGCTGGCTTAAAACCGGTAAACCAGTGTCTGACCCACAGGGTCAGACACTGGGCACGCGGCCGCCGCTGGCATGGTGTCTGACCCAGCGGGTCAGACAACGCATTACCGGTTTCCGCCGCGCAGAGAATCCGCTAATCTCCTTGCAATAACTATTCCAACTATGGAGACAGGTAATGCAAGGATTCCTCCGCTTATCCGGCTGGCTTGATCGCATCGGCTACCGATGTGGCCAGTTAGCCAACCTGATGATACTGGCATCATGTTTCATCAGCGCTTCCAATGCCATGATCCGCTATGGCTTCGACTGGAGCTCCAACGCCCTGCTTGAAATGCAGTGGTACCTGTTTGGCGCCGCCGTCATGCTCGGCGCCAGCTACACCTTCCAGCGCAATGAACACGTGCGCGTCGACCTGGTCTTCGGCCACGTCTCCGAACGCAAGCAGCTTTGGATCGACGTCTTCGGCATCATCTTCTTCCTGTTCCCGGCCTGCATCCTGTTTGCCTGGCTGTCGTGGGAATCGCTGTTCCTGCCTTCCTGGGCCATCATGGAACAATCGAGCAACGCCGGCGGCCTGCCGCGCTGGCCGATCAAATTCATCGTCCCCATCGGCTTTGCCCTGCTCACGCTGCAAGGCCTGTCTGAACTGATCAAACGCATCGCCCACCTCACCGGCCAAGCGAACCTGGACAGCAAATACGAAAGGCCAGTGCAATGATTCCATTGGAGATGATGCCGCCGTTGATGTTCGGTGGCCTGGTCGTATTCATGCTGGTCGGCTTCCCGGTGGCGTTCTCGCTGCTGGCCGTGGGCCTGTTCTTCGGCTTTATCGCGATCGCTGAAGGCTTCTTCGGCGTGTCCTTCCTGCAGGCGGTGCCGCAAAGGATATTCGGCAGCGTGCTGGCCAATGACCTGCTGCTGGCGATTCCCTTCTTTACCTTCATGGGAGCAGTGCTGGAAAAGTGCCGCCTGGCGGAAGACATGCTCGACTCCATGGGCCGCCTGTTCGGCGGGATGCGCGGAGGCCTGGGCTACTCGGTGATCATTGTCGGCTTCATCCTCGGCGCGATTACCGGCACCGTGGCGGCGCAGGTGATCGCCATGGCCATGATCTCGCTGCCGGTGATGATGCGCTACGGCTACCACATGCGCTACGCCACCGGCGTGCTGGCCGCTTCGGGCACCATCACGCAACTGGTGCCGCCATCGCTGGTGCTGGTGGTGCTGGCCGACCAGCTCAAGACCCAGACCGCAGCCGCCGACGTGGGCAGCATGTACCTGGGCGCCTGGGGTCCTTCGCTGGTGCAGATCGGCCTGTTCGCCCTGTACACCTTCGCCCTGTCGCGCATCAAGCCGGAATGGCTGCCGGCAGCGCCGCAAAACGAACTGGGTCCGCGCGGCTGGGAGCTCTGGATGCAGTGCCTGCGCGGCATCGTGCCGGCCGCGGTGCTGATCTTCATGGTGCTGGGCACCATGATGCTGGGCGTGGCCACGCCGACCGAATCAGGCGCCATGGGTGCGCTGGGTGCGGTGATCCTGGCCGCACTGCGCCATCCTGAATTCAACCGCCGCGACAAGATCTTCTTCCGCGTCGGCATGCTGGCCCTGGTGGCCGCGGCTCTGCTCGGGGCGTTTGTCGAAGGCGCCAAGCCCGTCGTGCAGGGCGCACTGGGCGTGCTGTATGTTTGCGTGGCCTGGATCGTGTTGCGCGCCAGCCAGATCAAGCCGCTGCGCGACCTGATCGTCCTGAGCTACCAGTCCACCATGCGCCTGACCGCGATGGTGGTGTTCATCCTGATTGGCTCCACCTGCTTCTCGGTGGTGTTCCAGGGCGTGGACGGCGGGCTGTGGGTGGAGCATCTGTTCAACGGCATTCCTGGCGGCTGGATCGGCTTCCTGCTGGTGGTGAACCTGTTCGTGTTCTTCCTGGCCTTCTTCCTCGACTTCTTCGAGATCGCCTTTATCGTGGTGCCAATGCTGGCGCCGGTGGCGCAAAAAATCCTGGCGCCGCAGCTTGAACCGATGATGGGCAGTCCGGAAGCGGCGGCATCGGCAGCCCTGGTGTGGTTCGGCGTCATGCTGTGCGTGAACATGCAGACCTCCTTCATGCACCCGCCGTTCGGTTTCGCCCTGTTCTACCTGCGCGGGGTGGCGCCGAAAGAAGTGAAATCTTCGGACATCTACTGGGGCGCCCTGCCCTGGGTCGGCCTGCAAATGCTGATGGTGTTGCTGGTGGCCGCGCTGCCGCAAACCGTCACCGCCTTCCTCGACCGGGGCGTGGGCGGCAAGGTGGAGTCGGGCGACCTGCGCATCGAGCAGCCGGCGACGCCGGATTCGCTGCCTGCGCCAAAGCAGGACGAGGAGCAGCAGCCGGAGCTGAACTTCTCGCAGCCGGAAGAAGAGAAGAAGTAACAGGACACGCCGGCGCAGGCTGCGCCGGCGCAGGCGGCGCAATCAGTCCAGCGGGCCGCAGGCAGCCTTGGTGTACTCGGCTTCCAGCTTGTCGATATCGTTCTGGGTCTTCGACATCGCATCGAGCTGGGAATTGCGGCGGTTTTCATTGCGCTGGCCGTAAAGCTCGGCACGACGGGTGCGCAGCGAGTCGCAACTCTGCTTAGGCTCAGGCTTGCTGGAAGCGACATCGCGTGCTGCCTCCGCCTCCTCTTTTGCCTTTTTCTCGCGTGCCTCGCGGTTGCGCTCCGCCAGCTGTTCTGCGCGCTCGCGGTCTTCCTGTGCACGCGCCTGGGCCGCCTTCACCTGGGCGGCGGTGGGCGGAGGCGGATAGTCGAGGGCCGCACCGCCTTTGGTGCATGGCATGGACTGGTAAGTCAGCTTGCCGTCTACCGTACATTTGTACAGCCCCTGCGCGCTGGCCTGCGATGCGGCGGCCATGCCAAGGATTGCGAACAACAGCGCTTTCTTCATTGCGCTTACTCCCAATGGGTCTGGGTCAAAAATTTGAGCCGGTTGTTGTCTGGATCGAGAACGGACATGACGCGCAGGTCCGCTCCCAGGTCATTGTTCGGCGCTTGCTCGACATTCACGCCGTATTCCAGGAAGTCGTCATACAGGGCGTCGACATCCGGAACATAAAAGTGTACCAGCCCGCCGGGTTGGCAGTCGCCCGAATGTTCCGATAGGAAAATTTGCATGCCGTCGAGCATCATCGAGGCAAAGGTCGGCAAGCCCGGCTCGAAGTGATGGGTCCACTCCTCGCGGAAGCCAAGCGACTCATAGAAAGGCTTGCTGGCGGCGTAGCTCGCCACCCGCAATGCCGGCACCACCCGCTGCGTCTCTTTCAAGCCCATGCCCACTCCCTGTAGGTTTGCCCTACAGGGAAGTGTACATCAGTGCTTGTGCGCGATCATGTTGGAGAGGACGCTGAAGGCGGCGCCTGTGTGTTCCTTCTCCAGCAGCAGGGTCAGTTCGGTGTGGGTCGAGATCAGGTTGATCAGGTTGACCTTGTCCCACGCCAGCTTCTTCAGGATGGCGTGGTAGATGCCCGGCGTGCGCCAGGAATCGGCGGTCAGCTGCAGCGTGACGGCGTTCAGGTTCTCCAGCCGCGCCAGCAGGCGTTCGCCGGCGAAGATCTGCTCAACCAGGCCGATGAACGGACGGCTGCAGATCACCACGATTTCTTCGCTGCCGCGGGTCACGGTCAGGTACAGGCCGTGGCCGGTGCCCGAACGCTCCAGCAGCTGGCGGTGGCAATCATCGATGCGGTCCGAGCGGCGGAAGGTGAACTCGACAAGGTCGGTGCGCGCGGTCAGCTGGCCGGACTGCTGGGCCAGTACCAGTTCCTGGGCATCCTTGTCCGGCAGGCGTCCGGCCACGCGGCGCAAGGCCATGACCACGGCCGCCTGGCCGACAGGCTTCCACAGGTCGTTCTGAAGCTGCGGCTGCAGCTGGCGCGCCAGTTCCGACAGGTTGATCAGGCCACGACGCAAACCTTCACTCAGGAAGGGCGACTCCGTGACGATCCTTTCGACTTTGGTAGATATAGACAACATGAGTGATGCGCCCTCACTAAGTAGTACGTCAAACAAATGACGGGCTAGTGTAAAACGCAAAATTCAACTAGTGCAACATGCGTATGACAATTTGATACATATTTGTGTTGCGTCCAACACGAAACTAGAAAAACCCCTCTATTTCGTTGTAACTTCCCTACAAATCGCCTCAATCGTGCGCCATTTCGTCGCGAGGGGAGCTAGTTGAGCAACCACCCAATTGTAATCAAATGTCTAAAACTGAACAAAAAGTGTAGAACCGACTGATTTTGCAACTTTTTTGACTTGCATAAAGAACAGGCATACCTTCCCGCTCTCCCTACAACCCCAACGCTCACAAGGAGAGCTGATGAACCTTCGCAAAAGCCTGCTGGCGGCAGCCGTAGCCGCCTCTTTCGCCCCTGCATTCGCAGGCGTCCTGCCTGACAACATGATGGCCGCGCCGGCCCAGCCGATGAGCCTTGAAGCCAAGGCCAACGTGGCTGCCCGCCTCGATGCACGCCGCTCCGCTGCAGGCCTGGACAGCGAACATGGCTACAAGCTGCGCGAGCAGCACCCTGGCGCCAACGGCCAGCGCATCCTGCGCGCCGACCATACATTCCAGGGCCTGCGCGTGTTCGGCTCCGAATCCGTCGTCGTCACCGATGAAATCGGCGACATCGTCAGCGAATCGGCGGACAACCGCCGCAATGGCCTGGACTCGCACCGTTCCGCCAAGGCATCCGGCAAAGGCGCTCCCGATACCACCGCAGCCTTTGGCGCCGACGAAGCGATCCGCATCGCTGTATCGCGCACCGGCGGCAAGACCCACCGCGTCAAGCCGCAAGCCGAACTGCTGATCTGGCCGGTGGTCAAGACCCAGCGCACCGCCGCTGCCGCCAACAAGGCCGAAAGCGCGCTGAACGCGCTGGACGTGGAAGAAGTGGTCGACCACTACGAGCTGGCCTACCTGGTCAAGACCCGTATGAACAAGGACGGCCGTCCGGTGTTCCGCGACACCGTGATCAACGCCACCACCGGCGCCGTGATCAAGCAGTGGGATGCCCTGCAGACCGCGGTTGGCGTCGGCCACAGCCAGTACAACGGCGACGTGCCGATCAACACCACCCTGTCCGGCTCCACCTACAAAATGCTGGACTCGACCCGCGGCGTGGGCGGCACCTTCGGCGGCATGGCGATCACCAACGCCAACCACTCCCCTGAATCGAACCCGCAAGCCGGCTCGATCTACACCAACAGCACCAACACCTGGGGCGACGGCCAGCAGTACATCAGCGGCGGCAGCACCACCAACGCCAACGGCCAGACCGCGGCGGTGAACGCGCTGTGGGGCCTGATGAATACCTACGACACGCTGAAAAACGTGCTGAACTGGTCTTCGCTGGATGGCAACAACACCGCCACCTACATCGCAGTCCACGTCGACAACAACTACGACAACGCCTTCTTCGACCCGAACTGCAAGTGCATGTACATCGGCGACGGTGGTTCCTCCTTCAACAACCTGGGTTCGATCGACGTGATCGGCCACGAAATGGGCCACGGCGTGACCGACGCCACTTCCAACCTGACCTACTCCGGCGAATCGGGCGGCCTGAACGAGTCGAACTCCGACATCATCGGCGAAATGGTGGAAGCCTATGCCCGCGCCGGCGGCACCGGCACCACCATCCCTGCCACCGGCAACGACTGGATGATGGGCAAGGAGATCAGCAAGTCCGGCCAGCCGCTGCGCTGGATGTGGAAGCCTTCCAAGGACGGCGCATCGAAGGACGCCTGGAGCAGCACCCTGGGCAACATCAATGTGCACTACTCGTCGGGCCCGAACAACCGCATGTTCTACTTCCTGGCCAAGGGCTCCAACTCCTCGTCCTCGAGCGAGATGTACAGCCAGTACCTGACCAAGCAGCCATTGGCGATGACCGGTATCGGCAGCGACAAGGCCTTCCGCATCTGGTTCAAGGCCAACACCACCAAGTTCACCGCATCGACCAACTACGCCAACGCGCGTCTGAAGATGATCGAGTCGGCCGAACAGCTGTACGGCGTGGGCAGCCCTGAATCGATCGCCGTCAAGCGCGCTTACGCTGCAATCAACGTCGGCACCGACGTCGACGAAGCCGGCGCCGGCAGCGCAGTGTCGATCAGCACCCAGCCGAACAACGTCACCGTGGCAGCAGGCGGCACCGCCAGCTTCACCGTGGGCGCTACCGGCGGCACTTCGCCTTACAGCTACAAGTGGTACCGCAACGGCACCCTGATCTCGGGCGCCACTTCCGCTACCTACTCGTTCACCGCGCAAGCTGCCGACAACGGCGCCGTGTTCAAGGCCGTGGTCACCGATTCGTCGTCGCCGGTGAAGACCGCTACTTCGAACAACGCCACCCTGACCGTGGGCACCACCCAGCAATCCGAGCTGGTAGTGAACGGCGGCTTCGAGTCCGGCACCACTCCATGGGCTGGCAGCACCGGCGTGATCGGCAACTACAGCGGCCAGACCGCCTACGAAGGCACCCGCTTCGCATGGCTGGGCGGCAACGGCGCCACCGCGACCGAAACCCTGTACCAGAGCGTGACCATCCCATCGACCGCGACGTCGGCGAACTTCTCGTTCGCGCTGCACATCGACACCGCGGAATCGGGCACCACCGCGTACGACAAGCTGGTCGTGACCGTGAAGAACAGCTCCGGCACCACCCTGGGCACCCTGGCGACCTATTCCAACGCGAATGCCGCCAGCGGTTACCAGATCCGCAGCTTCAACCTGCTGCCGTACAAGGGCCAGACCGTGCGCCTGCACTTCAACATGACCGAAGACTCGTCGCTGCAGACTTCCTTCGTGGTGGATAAAGCCAGCCTGCAAGTACAGTAATCAGCTGTAGAAAAGCAGTAATGCGGGGGCGGCTTCTGGCCGCCCCTGTTACTTTTGCGTGACTATAGAGATGTAATCTATTGTCTAAAAATATACAAAATCTGTAAAACTGACTCATTTCGCAAGTTTTTTGACTTGCACAAAAAACAGGCATAACTTCGTCTCTCCCACCAACCCAAGTTCCCCAAGGAGAGTCGATGAAACTTCGCAAAAGCCTGTTGGCCGCAGCCGTTGCCGCCTCGTTCGCCCCTGCATTTGCAGGCGTCCTGCCAGATACCCTGATGGCCTCTCCTGCTCAGCCGTTGAGCGTTGAAGCGAAGGCGAACTTGGTATCGCGCCTGGACTCCCTGCGCGCCACAGCCGGCCTCGACAGCGACCATGGATACAAGCTGCGCGAACAGCACCCTGGCGTCAACGGCCAGCGCATCGTGCGCGCCGACCACACCTTCCAGGGCCTGCGCGTGTTCGGTTCCGATTCCGTCGTCGTCACCGATGAAAGCGGCAATATCGTCAGCGAATCAGCCTCCGACCGCCGCAATGGCCTGGACGCTTCGCGCGCCGCCAAGGCCGCCGGCAAAGGCGCACCTGACACCACCGCAGCCTTTGGCGCCGACGAAGCAATCCGCATCGCTGTATCGCGCACCCCGGGCACCCAGCACCGCATCAAACCGGAAGCCGAGCTGCTGATCTGGCCAGTGGTCAAGACCCAGCGCACCGCTGCTGCCGCCAACAAAGCGGAAAGCGCACTGAACGCGACTGACGTCGAAGAAGTGGTCGACCACTACGAGCTGGCCTACCTGGTCAAGACCCGCATGAACAAGAACGGCCGTCCGGTGTTCCGCGACACCGTGATCAGCGCCAGGACCGGCGCCGTCATCAAGCAGTGGAATGCCCTGCAGACCGTGGTCGGCGTCGGCCACAGCCAGTACAACGGCGACGTGCCGATCAACACCACCCTGTCCGGCTCCACCTACAAGATGCTGGACACCTCGCGCGGCGTGGGCGGCACTTTCGGCGGCATGGCCATCACCAATGCCAACCACTCGTCGGCCAACAACCCAAGCCCAGGCTCGATCTATACCAACAGCACCAATACCTGGGGCGACGGCCAGCAGTACATCAGCGGCGGCAGCACCACCAACGCCAACGGCCAGACCGCCGCCGTGAACGCGCTGTGGGGCCTGATGAACACCTACGACACGCTGAAGAATGTGATGGGCTGGTCCTCGCTGGACGGCAACAACACCGCCACCTATATCGCCGTCCACGTCGACAACAACTACGACAACGCCTTCTTCGACCCAAGCTGCAAGTGCATGTACATCGGCGACGGCGGCTCCTACTTCAACAACCTGGGCTCGATCGACGTGATCGGCCACGAAATGGGCCACGGCGTGACCGACGCCACTTCCAACCTGACCTACTCCGGCGAGTCCGGCGGCCTGAACGAATCGCACTCCGACATTACCGGCGAAGTGGTGGAAGCCTATGCCCGCGCCGGCGGCACCGGCACCACCATCCCGTCGACCGGCAACGACTGGATGATGGGCAAGGAGATCGCCAAGAACGGCCAGCCGCTGCGCTGGATGTGGAAGCCGTCCAAGGACGGTTCGTCGCGCGATGCCTGGAGCAGCGGCCTGGGCAATATCGACGTGCACTACTCCTCGGGCCCGAACAACCGCATGTTCTACTTCTTGTCCAAGGGTTCCAACTCCTCCTCGTCAAGCGAGATGTACAGCCAGTACCTGACCAAGCAGCCGCTGGCGATGACCGGTATCGGTACCGACAAGGCGTTCCGCATCTGGTTCAAGGCCAACACCACAAAGTTCACCTCTTCGACCAACTACGCCAACGCGCGGCTGAAGATGATCGAGTCGGCTGAACAGCTGTACGGCGTGGGCAGCCCGGAATCGATCGCCGTCAAGCGCGCCTACGCTGCGATCAACGTCGGTACTGACGTGGATGAAGCCAATCCCAATGTCGTAACGATCACCACGCAGCCGAACAACGTTACCGTCGCTGCAGGCGGCACCGCCACCTTCACCGTGGGCGCAACCGGCGGCACCGCGCCTTACAGCTACGCCTGGTACCGCAACGGCACGCAGATTTCGGGCGCTACGTCGGCTACCTACTCGTTCACCGCGCAGACTGCCGACAACGGCGCCGTGTTCAAGGCCATCGTCAGCGACTCCTCGTCGCCGGCGAAAACCGCCACCTCGAACGACGCGACCCTGACCGTAGGCGTGATTCCTCCGACGAACGAGCTGATCGTCAACGGCGGTTTCGAGTCCGGTACTTCGCCATGGGCTGGTACCACTGGCGTGATCGGCAACTACAGCGGCCAGTCGCCGTATGAAGGCAGCCGCTTCGCATGGCTGGGCGGCAATGGCACCACGGCGACCGAAACGCTGTACCAGACCGTGACCATCCCTTCGAGCGCGACGTCGGCAACGCTGTCGTTTGCGCTGCATATCGACACCGCGGAAACCGGCAGCACGGTGTACGACAAGATGACCGTGTCCGTGAAGAACTCTTCCGGCACTACCCTGGGTACCCTGGCGACGTACAACAACACCATGCCAGCCAGCGGCTACCAGATTCGCAGCTTCAACCTGCTGCCGTACAAGGGCCAGACCGTGCGCATTCACTTCAACATGACGGAAGATTATTCGCTGCAGACTTCCTTCGTTGTTGACAAGGTAAGCGTGCAAGTTCAATAAGCTTCAGTTTCATCATCCTGGCCGGTATGCGGCTATCGTCATCCCCGGATACGATAGCTGCATAGCCGGCTTTTTTACATCTTTGCGGTGCTATGATGTTCCCCTTGTTTTTAAGGAGGCAGCATGGGCATTGGTATTGGCGGCAAGACTATCGAAGAAGCATTGGCATCCCTGTCCGACATGACGGCGGGCGCCACGCCGATCGGCAAGGATGAACACCTGGCACGCATCGAAAAGGCGCAAGCCTTCATGCGCCAGCAAGGCATCGCGGCCATCTACATCAATGCCGGTTCCAGCCTGCTCTACTTCACCGGCACCAAGTGGTACCCGAGCGAGCGCATGGTCGGCGCCATCCTGCCTGCCAGCGGCGCAGTGGAATACATCGCCCCCGCTTTCGAAGAAAACACCCTGCAGGACTTCATGCTGGTGGAAGGCGCGGTCAATTGCTGGCACGAGCACGAAAGCCCTTACGCCCTGTTCATCGCAGTCCTGAAAAAAATGGGCATTGTGCCGAACGCCGCACAGCCGCCGCGCATCGGCATCGACGAAAGCGCAGCCTTCTTCATCTACGACGGCATCCGCCCGCTGGCCGAAGGCTATGCGCTGGAGAATGCGCGCCCGGTCACCGCCCACTGCCGCACCCGCAAGTCGAAAGCGGAGATCGCCCTGATGCAGCGCGCCAAGGACATGACACTGGCCGTGCATATCGCCACCGCCAGCATCCTGCGCGAAGGCATCACCACCACCGAAGTGGCGGAGTTCATCGACAAGGCGCACCGCAAGGTCGGCGCCCCGGCCGGTTCCTATTTCGTGATCGTGCTGTTCGGCGTAGCCAGCTCCTTCCCGCACGGCGTTTCGTACGTGCAGACGCTAAAGCAAGGCGACACAGTGCTGATCGACACCGGCTGCAAACTGCACAACTACATCTCAGACATCACCCGCACCTATGTGTACGGTGAAGCGAGCGAGCGCCAGCGCGCAGTGTGGAATGCGGAGAAGGCGGCGCAACAGGCCGCGTTTGAAGCGGCACAGCTGGGCGTGCCGTGCGAAGAAGTGGACCAGGCCGCGCGCCGTTCACTGCAGGCGGCCGGCTTCGGCCCGGAATACAAACTGCCAGGCCTGCCGCACCGCACCGGCCACGGCATCGGCCTCGATATCCACGAATGGCCTTACCTGGTGGGCGGCGACAAGACGCCGCTGGACGTCGGCATGACGTTCTCGAACGAACCGATGATTGTGGTGCCGGGTGAATTCGGCGTGCGCCATGAAGACCACTTCTACATGGCGGAGGACGGCCCGCGCTGGTTCACCAAGCCTTCGCATTCGATCGACGACCCCTTCGGATTACAGGCCGCTTAACGCCTGAAAGCTTTGCTGCACTGGGAGAAAAGGCCCTGGAACGCATGATTTTGCGCGTCCAGGGCTAAGTGCTAACCTGCCTCCGGATGAAACAAATCATGGGAGGCAGTCATGAAGTACGTGCTTGCAGTTTGCTTGTGTTTGATCCAGGTCTGCGCATCCGCAACACCCATCAACTTGCAGGTCAAGATGGTGGTAGACACCGTTCTGCTGAACGGACAACCGCCCGAGACTTTCACGTCGCCACCAGTGATCGGCTCAACCTACTTCGCCAATATCACGATCGACGACAGCATCCTTGGCAGTGATGGCGGCAACAAGCCCGGCAAGGTGCTCGGCTTCCACGCCCAGGTCGGCGACTCGGTCTGGGACCCGTCGCTGCCGCAATCCTTCCTCACTGATTTTGCTGGCTTCCGCGGCCCATGCTACGGCCCGATGGTTTGCACACCAGCAGAATGGGATGTGTGGGGCCTGGGGTCGGAATACCTTGGCTTCGATGTCGCAGGGGGCGAAGTGACAAGAGTCTATGGCGGCGTGTTCGGCCAGCTCGACGATCCCTTCATCGACTTCCTATCGAGCGGGCGCTTCGGCTCCAACGCATGGTACCAATGGCAGGGCGTCGGCGAGCCGGCACCAAGCTACTGGCTGGTGGGTGTGCAAGGCAACCTGAGTGTTACCCAGGTGCCTGAACCGGCGGCAGCTTTGCTGCTGGCGGCAGGCCTCATGGCCCTGCAGCTTGCGCGCCGCCGCCGGCAAGTTTGATCAGTTGGCCTTTGCTGCGCCAGTAAAGCTGTCCACTCAACTGGCGCAAACTTCGCACTCGCTTCATACTGGGCGCACATTGGCCGGCTACAGTGCGGGCCATGAACATCCCAACCTCCATGCAGCGCGTCATGTACGCACACCTTCTTGCGGTAAGCTGCGCCGCTGTGACCTTCGTCTCCGGCAATGAGCTGTGGGACTTTATCGCAAACGGCGACAAGACCTTCCGCTTCCCGCTCGCCACGCTGGTGCTGGCGTGGGTCATGGCTTTTTCCGCCTCGGTCATGCCGTATGCAGCCGCCATGACACTGGCCGTGCGCCGCAATATCCGCAGCCCCGGCTTCTTCATTGGCGGCGCAGTCCTGACGGCCTTGGCCGTGCTCCCGCTGATGGCTTGCGCTTACTCGCCACGCCACCTGGTGCGCCTGGGGCCCATGCTTTTCCTTGCCGGCCTCGCGGCGGGTTGCGCCTGCTGGCTTGTGTTAAAGTCGGCACGCTATGAAGATACTGTTCCTGCTATTTAGTGCGCTGCTGGTGGCGGCGCTGGTGACCGACCGGCTGCGGCAATGGCGCGGCGGGCGGCGCAATGAACGCGGTGCGTGCGCCCTGTGCGCTGCTGAAATCAACTGGAACACGTACGAGGAGCTGCCTCTGGCAAGTGGCGGCGGCGCAAAAATGCGCGTTTGCCAGCGCTGCCATGCACGCCATTACAGGATGAAGTGGAGTGCGGTGTTCCTGATCGCGCTGGCGTTTGCCGGCGTCGTCTACATCATGGCGATGTAGCAGCGCTTCACACCCGCTACCTTGCGCCACGCTTGCGTGGCATATCTCGCGGCCGTCACTGCAGCAGCTGTTTGCTGTACGTCCCCCACCCTTATCGCCGCTCCAATATCCAAATCCATTCCCACACTGGGTGTCGCCTGGCTCGCAGCGTTCGCCGGCTTGTGAGACGAAGATAACGCATCGAACATCCTTGGCGTGCTCCTTTTCCTGGCAGCAAGCGGCGCCGCTGGCGGCACCGCTTGCTGGTTCGCGCTACGAGTTCAGGCGCGTTTGGACACCAGGGTCAGGATGTCGTAGCTGGCAACCAGTTCGTCGTTCTGGTTGGTTACCTGCACGTCCCACGCCACGACGCCCTGGCCGCGGCCTTTGTCGTCGGTGCGGTTGCGGTCGACCTTGCGCTTGCAGGTCAGGCGGGCGCGGATGGTGTCGCCGATCGCCACCGGGGTGATGAAGCGCAGGTTGTCCAGGCCATAGTTGGCCAGCACCGGGCCAGGCGCCGGCGACACGAACAGGCCGGCTGCCGCCGACAGCACGAAGTAGCCGTGGGCGATGCGCTTGCCGAACTGGGTGTCTTTCGCCGCGATCTCGTCGAAGTGCATGTAGAAGTAGTCGCCCGAGATGCCCCCGAAGTTGACGATGTCGGCCTCACTCACGGTACGGCGATGGGTCAGCAGCGAATCGCCGATCTGCAGGTCCTCGAAGCACTTGCGGAACGGGTGGATATCGCCTTCCTTGACCGCGCCACCGCGTACGTACTCACCGGTGATGGCAGTCAGCATGGTCGGCGAACCCTGCACCGCAGCACGCTGCAGGAAGTGGCGTACCGCGCGGATGCCGCCCAGCTCCTCGCCGCCGCCGGCACGGCCTGGGCCGCCGTGCTTCAGCTGCGGCAGCGGCGAGCCGTGGCCGGTCGAGTCAACCGATGCTTCGCGGTCCAGCACGTGCACGCGGCCATGCGAGGCAGCGGCAATCGGCACGGCATAGGCGGCAGTCGCCGGGTCCTTGGTCACCAGGGTGGACACCAGCGAGCCTTTGCCGCGCGCAGCCAGTTCCAGTGCTTCGTCGATGGAGTCATAAGTCATCATCGTGCTGACGGGGCCGAAGGCTTCCACATCGTGCACGGCGTCGTTGCCCAGCGCATTACGGCACAGCAGCAGGGTCGGCGAGAAGAAGGCGCCGTTCTCAACGCCCTCGCCCACCAGCTTCAAGGCACCGGCGCCGCCGAACAGGATCTCATTGCCCTGCGCCAGTTGGGCAACGCGCTCGGCTACGTCGCGCTGCTGGTCTTTCGAGGCCAGCGCGCCCATGCGTACGCCTTCCACCGACGGATCTCCCACCACGACCTTGGCCAGGCGCTCGCGCAGCTTTTCAGCCACGGCGTCCGCATGCTGGCGCGGCACGATGATACGGCGCACGGCGGTACATTTCTGGCCGGCCTTGGTGGTCATTTCGCGCTGGACTTCCTTCACGAACAGGTCGAATTCAGGATCGTCCGGCGTAACGTCCGGCGCCAGGATGGCGCAGTTCAGCGAATCCGCTTCAGCGGTGAACGGCACGGAATTGGCAATCAGGTTGCGGTTGGAGCGCAGCTTGGCGGCCGTGTCGGCGGAACCGGTGAAGGTCACCACGTCGGCGCCGCCGAGGCGGTCCAGCAGGTCGCCGGTGCTGCCGATCACCAGTTGCAGCGCGCCTTCCGGCAGCAGGCCGGAATCGTTGATCATGCGGATCAGGGCTTCGGTCAGGTAGGACGTCGCGCTGGCGGGCTTGCCGATGCAAGGCATGGCCGCCAGGAAGGATGGCGCAAACTTTTCCAGCAAGCCCCAGATCGGGAAATTGAAAGCGTTGATGTGCACTGCGATGCCGCCGCGCGGCACCAGGATGTGGGTACCGGAGAAGCCGCCGCGCTTGCCCAGCGCCATGGCCGGGCCTTCGTGCAGCACGTTCGACGACGGCAGCTCGCGGCTGCCCATGCTGGCGTAGGCGAACAGGGTGCCGATGCCGCCTTCCACGTCGACCCAGCTATCCGGGCGGGTCGCACCGGTCAGGTGCGAAACCGCATACAGCTCTTCCTTGCGCTCCATCAGGTACATCGCCAGGGCTTTCAGGCGCTGGGCACGGGTCTGGAAGTCCAGCTTCATCAGGGCCGGAATGCCGGTCTTGCGGCCGTAATGCACGGCTTCGGCAAAGTCGATCTGCTCGGCGTGGGTGTGATAGATGACGCGGTTGTCCAGGGCGCTGTGCAGCGCGGTCGCTGCCTCCTTGCCTTGCCAGCGTCCGCCGATGAAGCTTTGCAGGGTATGTACCATTTGTAGTCTCCGAATTACTGTTTATTGTCGAATGCTTGCTTGTGCAGGTGCATCGGCAGCGAAGTATCCCATTGCATGCGCTGGCGGCCGGGCGCCGCCTCGGTGTCGGGCTGGCACTCCACCATCGTCTGCATCGAACGCACAGCCAGCTCGTGATATTGGCCGGTGCCCAGCGTTTTCCAGGAAATCTCGCTGTCGCTGACCTGGCGCAGGATCTTGGCCGGCGCGCCGACCACCATGCTGCGCGGCGGGATTTCCATGCCGGCTTTGACGAAGGCCGCGGCGCCGACGATGCTCTCGGCGCCCACCACCGCGTTATCCATCACCACCGCGTTCATGCCCACCAGGGCATTGCGGCCGATGCGGCAGCCGTGCAGCACGGCGCCGTGGCCGATATGGCCATCCTGCTCCACGACCGTGTCGCCGCCGGGGAAGCCGTGCATCACGCAGGTATCCTGCACGTTGGCGCCCTCTTCCAGGATCAGGCGCCCGAAGTCGCCGCGCAGCGATGCCAGCGGCGCCACATAGCAGCGCGGGCCGACAATCACGTCGCCGATCAGCACTGCGGTCGGGTGCACGTAGGCGGTCGGATGCACCACCGGCCGCACACCATTGATTTCGTAGCAAGGCATGATCAGACCCGTTCGATCACGAGCGCGATGCCCTGGCCGACGCCGATGCACATGGTGCACAGCGCGTAACGGCCACCGGTGCGTTCGAGCTGGTTCAAGGCTGTGGTCACCAGGCGTGCGCCCGAAGCGCCGAGCGGGTGGCCGATCGCAATCGCGCCGCCATTCGGGTTGACACGGGCATCGTCATCCTTCAGGCCCAGATCGCGGGTTACAGCCAGGCCTTGTGCGGCGAAGGCCTCATTCAACTCGATCACGTCCATCTGTTCGATGGTCATGCCCAGTTGTGCCAGCAGCTTCTTGCTGGCCGGCGAAGGACCGAAGCCCATGATGCGCGGCGCCAGGCCGGCTGTGGCCATGCCCAGTACCTTGGCCCGCGGCTTCAGGCCGAACCTGTCGACTGCCGCGGCGGAGGCCAGCAGCAGCGCACAGGCGCCGTCATTGACGCCCGAAGCGTTGCCGGCGGTGACGGTGCCGTCCGGCTTGACCACGCCTTTCAGCTTGGCCAGCGCCTCAATGGTGGTATCGGGACGCGGATGCTCGTCGGTATCGATCACCTTGGGTTCGCCTTTTTTCTGCGGAATGGTGACCGGCACGATCTCGCCCTTGAAGAAGCCTGCCGCTTGGGCAGCGGCCCAGCGCTGCTGGCTGCGGATGGCGAAGGCATCCTGGTCGGCGCGTGCTACAGCCCATTGCTCGGCCACGTTCTCCGCCGTCTCCGGCATGGAGTCGATACCGTACTGCGCCTTCATCAGCGGATTGACGAAACGCCAGCCGATGGTAGTGTCCTCGATCTTCGCGCTGCGCGAGAAGGCGCTATCAGCCTTGCCCATCACGAACGGAGCGCGGGTCATGCTTTCCACGCCGCCCGCGATCACCAGTTGCGCTTCGCCCGACTTGATGGCGCGCGCCGCAATGCCTACCGCATCCAGCGAGGAGCCGCACAGGCGGTTGATGGTGTTGCCCGGCACTTCCACCGGCAAGCCGGCCAGCAGGCCAGCCATGCGGCCCACGTTACGGTTGTCTTCACCGGCGCCGTTGGCGCAGCCGTAGTAGACGTCGTCCACCTGCTTCCAGTCGATGGAAGGGTTGCGCGCCATCAGGGCTGCGATCGGGATCGCTGCCAGGTCGTCGGCGCGCACGCCTGCCAGTGCGCCGCCGTAGCGGCCGAACGGGGTGCGAACTGCGTCGCAGATGAATGCTTCGGTCATTGTTATTCCTTAGGTCGTTTGTCGATTACTCGTTTGGCCTTGCCGGTCGCGGTGCGCTCGATGCCACCCACGCCGACCAGCGTGACAGTCGTGCTCACGCCGACATTAGTCTTGATTCTTTGTTCCAGTTCGCGCGCCACGTCGCCGGCATCGGCGCGGGCCAGTCCGGCGCGCAGCTCTACCAGCACTTCCAGCTTGTCGAGGTGGCCGTCGCGGGTCACCACCAGCTGGTATTGCGGCTCCAGCTTGGGCAGCTTGCAGATCTGTTCTTCGATCTGGGTCGGGAAGACATTCACGCCGCGGATGATCAGCATGTCGTCCGAGCGGCCGGTGATCTTGCCGATGCGGCGCATGGCGCGCGACGTCGGCGGCAGCAGGCGCGTAAGGTCGCGCGTGCGGTAGCGGATGACCGGCATGGCCTCCTTGCTGAGGGAAGTGAATACCAGTTCGCCCTCTTGGCCGTCAGGCAGCACTTCACCGGTCTCCGGATCGATGATCTCCGGGTAGAAATGGTCTTCCCAGATGACCGGGCCGTCCTTCGACTCGATGCACTCGCTGGCCACGCCCGGGCCGATCACTTCCGACAGGCCGTAGATATCGACAGCGTCGATGCCGGCGCGCCGTTCGATCTCGCCGCGCATGGCGTTGGTCCACGGCTCGGCACCGAAGATGCCGACCTGCAGCGACGACTTGGCGCAATCCAGGCCCTGGCGCTGGAATTCCTCCACGATGTTCAGCATGTAGGACGGCGTCACCATGATGATCGATGGCTTGAAGTCCTGGATCAATTGCACCTGCTTTTCGGTCTGGCCGCCCGACATCGGGATCACGGTGCAGCCCAGGCGTTCGGCGCCATAGTGCGCACCCAGGCCGCCGGTGAACAGGCCGTAGCCGTACGAGATGTGGCAGATGTCGCCCGCGCGCCCGCCAG
>DASWTB010000248.1:0-29857 GCA_036402315.1 Pseudoduganella sp.
GGCGCGTTGGGGCCGGGTGGGCGGCCTGGCACGGCGGCTGGCGGCGTGCCGGGCAGCGGCGCCGCCATTGGAGGCGGCGGTGTCGCCGGCATGGCGGAAGCGGCCGGAGCAGGCGCCATCCCCGGCAGCGGCACCGCGCGCGGGGCGGCGGAAGCCGGCGCTGCGAATGTGCCGGGCGGCAGCGGCGATGCGAGGCCGCCAGCCGGATCGGGTGACGCGACCGGCCACGCAGCGCGCCGCGGCGCAGGCGAAGGCGATGGCGGCAGCTGGTCCGCTGGCTGGCTGTTTCCGCTCCTGCTGTTCGGCGTCTTCGTCATCCTGCCGATGATGCGCGGCGGCGCGCGCCGTGGCCTGCGGCGCGGCGGATGGGGTTCGGACGCAACGGGCGTGTTGCTTGGTGCCGCGCTGGGCAACGCCTTGAGCGCGGCCGCAAGCCGTGGCAGCGGCGGTGGAAGCTGGGGCGGCGGCGGTGGTTTCGGCGGCGGTGGTTTCGGCGGCGGCGGTTTTAGCGGTGGCGGCGGCAGCTTCGATGGCGGCGGCGCCTCGGGAGACTGGTGATGACAATCCAAGCGACATCCTTCTTCGGCCGCTGCAAGCGGGCCTGGCGCCACATGACCAGCGGCACCGGGGTCGGCAAGCGCGCCTTCCCCGCAGCCACGCTGCAAGCGATCGAACAAGCCATTTCGCAAGGCGAGCAGCGGCACCGCGCCGAAGTGCGCCTGATCGTCGAACCTGGCCTGGACGCCCGCTCGGCCTTCAACAATGTCAGCAACCGCCAGCGCGCCCGCACCCTGTTCGCGCAATACGGCGTCTGGGATACCGAGGAAAACTGCGGAGTCCTCATCTACATCAACCTCGCTGAACGAGCAGTCGACATCGTGGCCGACCGCCATGTCGGCAAGCAGGTTGCGGACACCGACTGGCAAACCATCTGCCGCACCATGACCTCCGGCTTCGCCCAGGGCGACTACCATGGCCCCACCCTGTCCGCGCTGGAGCAGCTCAACACACTGTTGGCGCGCCACTACCCGGCCGACGGCAGCCGTCCCAACCAACTGCCCAACGACGCGGTCATCCTCTAAAATAAGCTTCCTAACCGACTAGCGGAAGCGATATGAAATTAACGAATAAAGTAGCCATCGTCACCGGCGCGACCCAGGGCATCGGCCTGGCCTGCGCCCAGCGCCTCATTACCGAAGGGGCCAAGGTCATGTTGGTGGACATCAAGCCGGAAGGCGCCCAGGCGGCCGAAGCCTTGGGCGACCAGGCCCGCTTCTTCGCCGCAGACGTCAGCCAGAAAGCCGACGTGGACGCGCTGGTGGCAGCCACGCTGGCCGCTTTCGGCCGCATCGACATCCTGGTCAACAACGCGGGCGTGACCCACAAGTGCAGCTTCCTCGACCTGGCGGAAGCCGACTTCGACCGCGTGCTCGGCATTAACCTGAAATCGATGTTCCTGTGCGGCCAGGCGGTGGCGCGCGAGATGGTCAAGCAGCAAAGCGGCTGCATTATCAATATGTCAAGCGTGAACTCGGAACTGGCGATCCCGGACCAGGTGCCGTATGTGGTCTCGAAAGGCGGCGTCAACCAGCTGACCAAGGTCATGTCGCTGAACCTGGCGCCGTATGGCATTCGTGTCAACGGCATTGGCCCTGGCACCATCCTGACCGAACTGGCAAAACAAGCCGTCCTGGCGAGCCCGGAAGCCAAACGCACCATTTTGTCGCGCACTCCTTTGGGGCGTTGCGGGGAGCCGGAAGAGGTCGCATCGATATGCGCTTTCCTCGCTAGCGACGATGCCAGCTACATGACCGGACAGACGCTTTTCGTTGATGGTGGCCGCATGGCGCTGAATTACGTTGTACCAGTTAAAGATTAGTTATACGAAATCTGAATAACGATTATCGAAAAGGGAAATTGGACTAATATGTGGCGACGCACCATAATTGCGCATGTCTCCACTATTCTCCTCCAAGAAAATAGTTTAAGCCCGCTTTAACCAGCGGGCTTTTTTTTGCTCGCTCTTATTCCGTCACGGCGTAGATATACAGGTCGCCGCTGCCCAGCGCTTTGGCGCCCTTGCCGGTTGCGCCCTTCAGGGCAGCATTGAGCGCCGGGTCCTTCTTCGCATCCAGGCTCGATCCCAGCACTTTGCCGTCCCAGCTGTACACCTGCTGCCACTCGCACTGCGCGCAGTTGCCGCCATTGCTCATCATGATCAGGATGAATTTTTCCTTGGAAGGCGTCTCGGCGCAGGTGACGTCGCTCAGATGCTCAGCAATGATGGGGTACGCGTCGCCTGGCTGGAGTGCGGCCGGCTTGAAGGCATGGCTGCCCAGTTCGCGCCCCGTGGCGGCATCGCTGATGCTCAGGCGCTGCCTGGTGCAGGACAGGCCGTGAATGCCCTCTTGCTCGAAGCACTCACCCTTCAGTTCAATTTTGCGGTCCGCGCATTGCATTGCCGCGCTGCGTTTGAGCAGCGGGACCTTGCCGGCCGCCGAAGCGGTTGGCGCCAGGCCAGCGGCCATCAGAAATGCTGCGATTACAGGGATGTTTTTCATAGGTAGTTAAAATATAGGCAATTTTTCCCGTCGGAATTATAGCGCTCTTGGTGGTATCGAGACGCGTGATTCCCGGCTACACTGATGAGACCTGCCAATCCTGGGAGAACGCGGTGGCCACCCTGCTGGATAGGATGAAGCTTTGGCAACGTTTTCTAGTGCTGGGCATTATGGGCGTGCTGCTGGTCGCGCCGCCCTCCTACCTGTTCCTGCGTGAGAACAGCCACAACATCCGTTTTTCCTCCGTCGAACAGACCGGCCTCAAGCCCGGCGCCCAGGCGCTCGACCTTCTGCAAAGCATCCAGCAGCATCGCGGCTTGTCGGCGGCATTTGTCGGTGGCGGCCAGTTGGCCAGCGAGCGCAGCGCCAAGGAGGCGGAAGTCAACCGCTTGATGCTCGGCATGGCGTCCCTGCTGGCCGAGGGCGATGGACAAGACCGCAAGATGTTCATCCGCATCCGCGATGAATGGGCAGCGCTGGCACGCGACGTCAGCACGCGCAGCCTGGCCACGGTGGAAAGCTTCGAGCGCCACACCGCGCTATGCGAATTCACCCTGCTGTTCATCGAACAGCTGGCCGACCAGTCCGGCCTCTCGCTCGATCCCGACCCCGATTCCTACTACCTGATGCGCGCCGCCTATTTCGACTTGCCGCGCGTGGCGGAAGACCTGGGGCAGCTGCGCGCGCGCGGCGCAGGCTTCCTGGCCACGCGCAAGATCGATATCGAAGGCCGCGTCATCATGTACAGCCTGCTCAGCAAGGCGCGCCATGCCAGCGCTGTCATGCAGCGCACCATCGGCAAGGCCTATGCTGCTAATCCCGTGCTCAAGCAAAAACTCGATGCCCCGGTTGCCGCCGCCACCGCTGCCGCCGCCGAAGTCACCGAGCTGGCGCGCGCGCGCATCGTCATGGCCGATACGCTTGACTATGCCGCACCCGACTACATCGCCGCCGCCACGCGTGCCATTGACCAGCAGTTCAGCGCCGCCGATGCGGCATTCGCCCTGCTGTCGGCCCATATCGAACGGCGCCTGCATGAACAAAATGAGACCCGCCAGCTGCTGGCGGGCAGCATCATCTCCATTGCCACGCTGGCGATCCTGGTTGGCTATGCGATCAGCCATCACCTGATCTACCAGATCGGCGGCGAGCCATCCGAGGTATGCGAGATGCTGCAGCAAGTTGCGCAAGGCGACCTCACACAGCGCATGCAGCTGCATCGGGACGATAGCCGCAGCCTGGCTTATATGGTGCAGGACATGGCGCTGCGCCTGCACAACACCGTGACCAGCGTGCGCCAGTCGGCAGACACGCTGGCCAATGCGGCGGCGCAGGCCAGTGCCACCGCACAGGCGCTGAGCACCAGTTCCACCGAGCAGGCCGCCAGCGTGGAGCAGACCAGCGCCTCCATCGAAGAAATGAGCGCATCGATTTTCCAGAACCACGAGAATTCCCGCGTCACCGACGACATGGCAGCGCGCGTAGCCGGTTATGCGGAAGAAGGCGGCGACGCGGTGGCGCGCACCGTGACGGCAATGCAGCAGATCACCCGTGAAATCGCGATCATCGACGACATCGCCTACCAGACCAACCTGCTGGCGCTGAACGCCGCCATCGAAGCTGCGCGCGCCGGCGAACATGGCAAAGGCTTCGCCGTGGTGGCGGCGGAAGTGCGCAAGCTGGCCGAACGCAGCCAGGCCGCCGCGCAAGAGATCAGCGGCGTGGCGCAAGACAGCGTGGCGGTGGCCAACCAGGCCGGCCAGCTGCTGAAGGAAATCGTGCCCGGCATTCGCAAGACGTCCGAGCTGGTCCAGGAAATCAACGCGGCGTCGCGCGAACAAAGCAGCGGCGCCAGCCAGATCAGCGCAGCGATCAACCAGCTCAGTGAAGCAACCCAGCGCAATGCCGCCGCCGCCGAACAGCTGGCAGCCACCGCCGAAGAACTCACCGGCCAGGCCGACACCCTGCTCGATGCTGTTGCATTCTTCAAAGTTTGAGCGAAGCTTGATTTATGTCATGGTGCTGTCACACCCAATCCCTATAATGGCCACATCTGCGGCACACGCAATCGATATGCGTGGCGGCAGAAGGTGCGCCGGCCCTGTGCCGGCGCAACCGCTTCCGTGGTATCTTCCCACCCATGCAAAAATTCCTGACTCTGCTGCTCCTCAGCGACGCGCACGCGCGCTTGCGCTTCTGGGGCGCCATCACGCTCTTCGTCCTTAACTGCATCATCGGATCGATTCCCGGCGCACGTGCCGAAGCAGCGGAATATGCCAGCGGCCTGGTGCTGCACAGCTTCGGTTATTCCGTGCTGGCTTTCCTGCTGTTCACCGGCTGCAAAGGCGAGCCGGCGCAACGCGCGCTCAAGGCGGTGCTCGGCATCGCGCTCATGGGCGCCATCGATGAGTTCGTCCAATCCTTCTTCCCTTACCGCCACGGCTCGGTCGACGACTGGCTGGTCGACATGTCGGCCGCGATCATTGCGTCGACGCTGATGTGGGCCTTGTGGAGCTTGCGCAAGCGCCCTGCTGCTTGACGTGCGTCGGCCGTTTGCGGAACGGCGTACACTTCCCCGGCGCGCGTATGGCTAACTTATGGGGGATATATGAAACTTTCCGTAATCATGCTGGTGAGCCTGGCCCTGGCGGGCTGCGCACATGACAGCAGCAAGAAAACCGCCGGGATGGATGAAAACACCAGCACCTCAACCGCCAGTGCTTCCGAAGGCAGCCAGCTGGCTGCCAACTGGGATGGGGTAGTGCAATCAATCGACCCGGCAGGCTCAATGTCGGCCGGCGGTGCGGTCGGTGCGGCAGCGGCCGGCAGCGGCAGCGGTTACCGCGTCACCGTGAAGAAGGCTGACGGCTCCGTCGAGACCATCAATGTGGACAGCATGCCCAGCTATCGCGTAGGCGACAACGTCCGCTATTCGAATGGCTCCCTGAGCACCAGCCCGAAATACTAGTAGACCTTTTCGACCTGGTAGCCGTGCTGGCGCAGCAAGGCCGGCACGCCTTTGTCGCCGACCAGGTGCAGCAGGCCGATGCCGATGAAGGCATCGCCTTTGCGCATGATCGCTTCAATATTGGCTGCCATTTCGGGATTGCGCTTGCCCAGCAAAGTGCTGTCCATGAAACGGGCGGACACCGTGTCGCCAGTGGTCAACTCGCGTGTCAGCGCGGCGATCCGTGATGCATCGGCTGCGCTCCACGCTTCCACCAGGCCGGCCGACTTGCGCAGCGCGGCGCCGCTGTCGATATCGGCGATATTCTCCAGCAGGTAGGCTTCCTGTTGCGCGTCGCTCAGCCCGCCGAACAGACTCAGCTGGTAGTCGGCGGTTTCCAGTTCCTGCAGGGGTTTCTTCTGCTGCGCAGCGTTGGTCAGCAGATAGCCTTCCACGCCGAGGCCGCGGTTGAAGCCGCTCTTCTCGATCTCCTGCCCGACCAGGATATTCGCCACCACCCATGGGCGGTAATGTTCAACGCTGGACAGCGGCAGCTTGACCTTGTCGAGCGCTGCCTGCAGCCTGGCCAGCGCGGCCGGCGACAAATGATCGCGGATGGTTTGCCCGGCCGGGTATTGGCCGTGGCGTTCCAGCGCGCGGTAATACGGCCCGCTGGCGCGCACGTCGAGTTCCAGCACCAGCGAGCTGGACTTGGCCAGCGCTGCGGTGACTTCAGGCTCGAGCGGGAAAAAGTCCTGCTTGCCCACGTGGATGGTGCCGAACAGGTAAGACGTTTTGCCCTCGTGATGCACACGGTACAGCGCGCCGCGGCGCGGCACATCGTTGACCTGGATGGCATCGGCGGGCGCGGCGGAATTCGCCGGCGGGATACTCATATCCATGGTGTGTGCCGACAGGGAAAATGACAATGCAGTCAGGAAGACAAGCTTGCGGAACATGGCATCTTTTCATGGGATGCCTGTGGCGCAGCCAGGCATGGGCTGTAGGCTTCCGGCGCGAAAGCCTTGTTGCCCATGGTAATGTCATTTACTGCCGCATGGCAATACTCGTTTCGCCAACAATGTCGACAATTACTTCGCCAGCTCAACCAGGACAGCGGTGTACATTTCCAGATTGAGAAGTAATTGTTTTTCCGTTATGAATTCGTGCTCGGAGTGGCCGGTGTAGACCTTGCCCGGCATGGTCGGGCCGAAGCTGACGGCCCGCGGGAACAGGCGCGAATTGGTGCCGCCGCCAATGGCAATCGGCTGCGGGTCCTTGATGCCGGTGTAGTGCGAAAACACCTTCATCAGGGTCGGCAGTTGCGGCGCCTTGTCCTGCACCCACGGCTCGCCAATTTGCGCCGTCAGGGTGGCGCGCGGCTGGTTCGCGGCCTTCCACGCGTCGAAGGCTTCGTTGATTTCCGCGGTCAGCTGGGCTGTTGTTTTTCCGCGCGGGCGGCGCAGGTTGATGCCCAGCACCAGCCCGTTTTCGGTCTCCTTCAGGGTGGTCGGCGCGACCGTCATCGGCCCCATGAAGTCGTCGCTGTAGGCAATCTTGCCGAACTTCTCACCTTTCAGTCCGGTGCCGATCATGTCGTTGACAAAATCGACCATCATGCCGGCCTGGCTGGCGCCCCAGTGCTGCACGTCCAATGCATCGGCCAGCATGGCGATCGCGTTCACACCGTCCTCCGGCTTGGAGGAATGGGCGGCAAGGCCCTTGGCGGTGACGGTCAAGCGATTGCCCTTCCATGCGTACTGGTAGCTCATGCCTTTCTGCTGCGCGGCGCGGGTACGGATGGCGGTTTCCAGCGCCGCGTCGGCGTTGTCGATCACGGCAAGCGCGTCTTCCGGAATCTGGCTGTCGAAGAAGCCGCCGGTAAAGCTGGTAACCAGCGCGCCGCTGCCCGGTGCCGATGGCGTGTTCGGCAGCGTCACGCGCACGCCGCCCCAGCCTTTTTCGGCCGTCACCGCAGGGTATTCGGCATCAATGGTGATATTGGTTTGCGGCGGCGTATGGGTCTTGAGGAAGGCTTCCAGCGGCGCCCAGTCCGACTCTTCGGCCATGTAGATATACAGCTCGATGCGTTTTTTAAGCGGGATATTGCGGTCCTTGATCGCCTTCATCGCATACATGGCGGTGGCGATCGGGCCCTTGTCGTCTTCGGTGCCGCGCCCGAGCAGCAGTCCCGGTTCGCTGGTGCGGTCAAGCTTGAACGGCGACTGCTTCCACTTGCTCGGGTCGACCGGCTGCACGTCGCCGTGGGTGATCACGCCGACGCGCTCCTTGCCTTCACCCAGGCCGACCACCATGATGTAGCCATGGTCGGTAAAGTCCAGCCCCAGGTGCCTTGCTTCCTCCTTGATGAAGCGCTTGAAGCCGATGTGCTGGGGGTTCTTTTCGAACGGCACCTTCTCGTCGGCCACCGTATTGAAGCTGACCATGGTGGCCAGGCTGTCGATCACCTTTTCGCCATAGGTCTGGCGGGCATGGCGCGCCGCTGCGGTAGCGTCTTTGCTGAGGGGAGTTGCGGCATGGGCGGTGGCAAAGGCCAGCGCGGTGGCCAGTACAAGTCTCTTGATCATTATGCTATTGGTAGTTGGACGGGATTCTGTTGGTAGATGCACAGCACGTCGCCCTGCCCTGCTTCGAGCGCCGTTGAAATGCGCTTGCGCGCTGACAGCAATGCGAGGGGGACGGCGGAAATGGCTTGCATTTGGAAATATTAACCCACCAGCAGGCTTTTTGTTTCGGTGCTATCCTGCCTCGCCATGAAACAAGAGCACCACATCACCCGCGCCATGATCCTGCTGCTGGCCATCGCCAGCGGCCTGATTGTGGCCAACCTGTATTACGCCCAGCCCCTGGTCGGCCCGATCAGCAAGGCCACCGGCATCGAGCCGGGCGCCGCGGGCCTGATCGTCACGCTCACGCAAATCGGCTACTGCCTGGGACTGGCTTTCATCGTGCCGCTGGGCGACCTGCTGGAAAACCGGCGGCTGACCATCATCCTGCTGGCCGCAACGGCAGTTGCACTGCTGGCCGCGGCAATGGCCGGCAACGCCGCCACCTTCCTCGCCGCCGCCTTCTTCATCGGGCTTTGTTCCGCCGCCGCGCAGGTGCTGGTGCCGTTTGCCGCCCACCTTTCGGCGCCGGAAGTGCGCGGGCAGACCGTCGGCACGGTGATGAGCGGGCTGCTGCTGGGCATCATGCTGGCGCGGCCGGTTTCCAGCCTGGTCACCGATGCGCTGGGCTGGCACGCGATCTTCTTCATCTCCACTGCCGCCATTGCGGCGCTGGCCGTGGTGCTGCATGTGCGCCTGCCGCAGCGGGTGCCGGAAGGCGGCTACCGCTATGGCGCCCTGCTGGCGTCCATGTGGACGCTGCTGCGCACCACGCCGGTACTGCGCCGCCGCGCCGCCTACCAGGCCTGCATGTTCGGCGCCTTCAGCCTGTTCTGGACCACGGTGCCGCTGGTGCTGGCCAGCCCGGCCTTCAACCTGTCGCAGACCGGCATTGCGATTTTCGCGCTGCTGGGCGTGGCAGGTGCGATCGCCTCGCCGATTGCGGGGCGCCGTGCCGACCAGGGCAAGAGCCGTTCGACGACCCTGATGGCGCTGCTGGCTGCAGCGGCAGCTTTCGGCGCGCCCCTGCTGCTGCATGGCGGCCACGAATTCACGCTGGTGCTGCTGGTGCTGTGCGGGATCGTGCTGGACATGGGCGCATCGGGCAACCTGGTGGTTGGACAGCGCGCCATCTTCGCGCTTGGCGCGGAAATGCGCAGCCGCCTGAACGGGCTGTATATCTCGATTTTCTTCGCCGGCGGCGCCTTCGGATCATGGCTGGGCGGCTGGACCTGGGCGCGCTATGGCTGGAATGGCGTGCTGGTGGCGGGCCTGCTGTTCCCGCTGCTGGCACTGGTGCTGTTTGCTACCGAACGCCGCGATTAATGTGCCCACATGCGGAACTCGCCTTGCATCTGCAGGCTGCCGTTGATATTGACGCTGCCAAGGTTGCCGGTGATGGCGGCATTGGGGTCGTTCTGCACGCTCATTGATTCGAAACCGAAGTTTGTATAGCGCATTTGCGACGGCAGCGTGATGGCAATGTAGTCGCCGCCGCCGTCCGGGCGCGCCTGCACATTCAGGCCGATGGCAAACATGTCGACCGTGCCGCGTACATTGCGCAGCACGATGTAGCGCGGCTGGCCGCCGTCGTGGAAACCCAGCGAGAGGCGGCTGTCGGTCACGGCGCCGACCAGGGTCGGGTCGTTCACCACGACGTGGGCGGCGAAGCTGATGCCGTCGCGCGCGCTGACGCAGGACAGCTCGCTGTCATCGAGCGGCCGGGGCGGTGCGGCCTGCAGCAAGGCCGGAACCAGCAACAACAGTGCGGCAAGTCTCGTCATTGGCGGAATTTGATATCGAGGTAGTTGATCTGGATATTGCCGATGCGGGAAGAGCCCAGGTCCACATTGCCGCTCGGCGCCGTGAAGCTGATCTTGCCGATCTCGATGCCGCCGCTGGCCGCCTGCCCGGTACCGTACTGCGCATCCGGCGCGCCGATGCCGATGTGCAGCCGGGGGCCGTTTTCGTCGGCCAGTGCATTGACCAGCGCAGGCTGGCGCGCTACGTCGGCAATCACCCACGGCTGGCCGGTGAAGTTGCCGTTGTCGTCGGTGGCGCCGATGCGGATGTTATCGAGCGCCATCTGGCCGACCGTGTTGGCGCGGCCATTCGGGCGCAGCGCCCACTGGCCGATATCCGTGCGCATCGCCACGCCCAGCGCCAGGCCGTCCTGCGTGCGCGGCGTGGAAAATTGCCAGCCGCCGCCGTACAAGGCCATGTCGCTCACGACAATGGCACCGCCATCGCGGTCGATGCCATCGGCATTCACGCCGAAGTCGTAGGCGAGCTGCCATTTCTGCTCGCCGTTGGCGTTTTGCGGCAGGTTGAATTGCGCAACGTCGGCCAGGCCGTTATTGCTGCGCACGATGTCGAAGCGGTAGGGATCGGAAAACGGCGCCGCGCTGTCGCTGCGCGATGCGCTGGGATTGCCGGCCCAGATGCTGGCGCCGTCGGGGCGCGTGTACGTCACCCTTAGGTCGCCGTTCATCGAGAAGCCGTTGAGGTCGAAGCTGACGCCATCGCGTCCGCGCACATCGGACAGCGCGCTGTCGTTCAGCGGGCGCAAGCCGTCGGCCCGCGCCAGCGAGGGTGCCAGCGCCGGTGCCAGCGCGAAACAGGCAGCCAGCAGGCTGCGGCGCACTGCGGCCATCAGCGCCCCGCCGTCACGGTTGGCGCGGCCAGCGTGAGCGCAGGCGCTACTGGCGCCGGGACCTGCGCCGCCGGCAGGTTGGTGAGCGACACCAGCTTGTCGCGCCAATTGAGCCAGACGCCCGACTGCGCCGCATCGGGCATCTGCGTCGTGCCGCTCGGCGCCTGGAACTGCACGCCCGACTTCAGGACGGAAATCCAGAAATCGCGGCTTGGCCCGGAGGCATCGCCCGCACGCACGCCGACCAGGGAGCTGGCGCCATCCCAGCGCTTGCCGCCGCCCGCATCGGTATGCGAATCAATCGTGGCCGGCTGGCCGTTCGCGTCCACGCCGCTGACCAGCAGCGAGCCGGAAAGGCTGTTCACCTTCAGGCCCACCTCGCCCTTGATGCTGTCGAAGCCCATGCGCATGCCCACCACTTCGCGCGGCGCAGCGGTGTCGCCGGTATTGCGGTACACGACTTCGAAATACGGATTGGTGATCGAGACCTTGCTGCCGTTCTGGCCGAACTGCAGCGACGGCATGTCGATATCGGCGCCCGTTCCTTCACGCGCAGGAAAGCGGTAATCGCCCAGGCGGATGTTACGCAGGCTCGCATTCAGTTCCACGTCCGCATCGAGCGCGATGCGCGTGAAATCAAGGCCGCCCAGCGTGCTGTTGCTCACTGCCAGCAAGCCCTGCCCGCGGGCGCGCGACAAATCGTCGTCGCTCATGGGCCGCAGCTGCGCAGCAGCCGGTGCAGAGAAAAAGGCGGCCGCCAGGGCGGCCGCAAAGAGACGGGATTCCATCATCCGGGAATTCACAGAGCGGCCGCTCCCACGGCCGCTACTGCGATTTAGTGTGCCCAGATCCACACTTGGGTGCCACGCAGGTCAAGCTGGTTCATGGCCATCGAACCGTAGGAAGCATTGCTGCCGCCCATCTTGATCGCGTCAACGGAGATGTTCAGCAGTTTGCCTGCTGCCACCTGCACGTCGGCCGGGATCGCGATCTGCACCACGTCGCCGCCGGTTGCCGGGTTGTAGAAGGTGCCTGGGTTGGTCACGCCGGCAGCGCCGGCAGCCTGCAGGAAGGAGTTGCGCGACAGGATGTCGATGGTGGCAGCGATCAGGCCGTTGACCTTGATGCCGTTGAAGCTCACCGAACCGCCGCCCAGGCCGTTCGCGTCCAGAGCGTCGGTGTCGGTGTAGACGAAGGATTCGACTTTGACGTTCAGGTTGGCGCCGATCGACACGCCGTCCTGGCCGGTAACGGCGCTCAGCTCGGCGTCTTTGATCGGGGTCATGGCCGATGCCGACAGGGCCAGGGTGGACAGGGCGATTGCTACAGCGGTGGTAATGCGTTTCATATCGTTGATCTCCGTTCGAATAAGAATTGTCGTGTGGTGCTGCTCCTGTGCGCCTCCTTGCCGGTCGCAGGCCTGGTGGGCCCGGTGCGGCGAGGCACCGTCTTAATATTGTCGCAATATTAATTAAATTTATGATAGGTGGCGCCGCCGCACAGGGTCTAGCGTTTCACACTGACCGCACAGGCCAAACACTTGTCCTGGGGAGCCATCCAGAGGAAGAGCGCTGTTGCGCGCATGTTGCCTGCATTAGCATAAGTTTTCGGGTGCAAAGTAGAGGTGTGCATCTAATTTTTATACATCGTGCGCCGCCTGAAACGTGCGTAAATAAATAACAAAAGAGCAAGGACGAACGTTCGTCCACATTACATTGGAGACGACATGGGAGCAGGATTCGACGCGCGCGCGACGCGCAAGGGCAGCGCTTACCCCAACGATCGGGAGCTGCCATGCTGATGCTGTTGATGGGGGTGCTGGCCGCCCTGATTGGCGGCTCCGCCGCCCTCTCCCGCCACGACGTGCAGGAGCGTCCCAAAGGCCAGTACGAGATGCCGCAAACCATGCTGGGCGGCGGCAGCTACTCGCAGGCCGTGAACATGGAACCATTCTCCGAACTGAAATACCGCCGCATCGTGCGCCAGGCTTACGACTACAGCTGCGGTTCGGCGGCGCTGGTCACCATCCTCAAGTACCACCTCGGCATCGACGTCACCGAGCAGCAGGCCATGGAAGGCATGCTGGAAAAGGGCGAGAAGGAAAAGATCATCGAGCGCCGCGGCTTTTCGCTGCTGGACATGAAGCGCTACGCCGCCTCCCTCAACGTGCCCGCCGCCGGCTACAAGGCCGAAGTGAAGGACTTGCTGACGCTGGAAGAACCGGCCATCGTGCCGATCGACTATGCCGGCTCCAAGCACTTCGTGGTGCTGCGCGGCGTCCGCAACGGCGTGGTCTTCATCGCCGACCCCTCCGCCGGCAACCTGGCCTTTTCGGTGCAGGAATTCGCCACGCTGTGGGACAAGAACACCCTATTCATCCTGTCCGCGCCGGCCGGACAAAAAGCGCCGGCACAACTGGCGCTGAATGACCAGGAGCTGGGCGTGGTCGACATGGACCGCGTGAGCAACCATGGCCAGCTCGATCCCTTCAACAACACCACGCAACTGCTGGAACGTGCCGTCAACTCCGGCCCGGCCCGCACCTGGATGCACCGTCAATAAGGAAACGCGAATGAAATATCAGTACCTGCCATTCATGCTTGCCACCGCCCTGCTGGTGCATTCGACCGCCGGCGCGCAGGAAAGCACGGCAGCCAACAGTACCGCCGCCGCACGCGATGCGCTGGCGAAGAAGGAAGGCGAAGGCGACCAGAGCGCCCTGCTGAAAGAAACCCTGACTGCAGTCGACAAGCAGTATTCCCTGATCCGCAAAGGCAAATCGCAGTACACCTATGACCTGAACTACACCTACATCGGCCAGGAAAAGATCGTCACCGATATCGCGGCCGACGGCCTGACCCTGTTCGAGATCGAAAACGTCTCGGCCCACATCGTCACCAACACCCTGTCGGTCGACTATGGCGTATGGGACAACCTGACCGCCAACGTCACCGTGCCGGTGATCGGCAAGTTCGCCGAGTCGCGCAACGGCAACAACACCTCGTTCTCGCTGGGCGACATCGCCATCGGCGCCCGCTACCAGCCGTGGGAAGCGCGCCGCGACCGCGCCAACTTTACCGCCACCAGCAACCTGCGCCTGCCCACCGGCCGCAGCCCGTTCAAGATCATCGCCGGCAGCGGCGAGGCAACCGGCAGCGGCGTCGCTTCGCTGTCGCTGGGCATGAACGTCAACCGCATCGTCGACCCGGTGGCGCTGTTCGGCTCCCTGTCGCTGACCGCCAGCAGCCAGGCCACCGGCCTGCACCAGACCAATGGCACGCGCGTGCTGACGCGTGTGGCGCCGGGCACACAGTTCGGCTTCGGCATGGGCTTCGCGTATGCCCTGTCGTATGGCATTTCCACCACGATGTCCTTCCAGGGCGCCATCGCCCAGGGCGCGAAGTTGCGTTTTGCCGACGGTCTGAACGTGCGCACCAACACGCAGACCTCGGCGATCCTCAACTTCGGCATGGGTTACCGCATGTCGCCGAAGAACACCGTCAATATGTCGGTCGGCATCGGCCTGACCAGCGACTCGCCGAATTTCTCGGTGGGCCTGAACCTGCCGCTGGCGTTCTGACGAGGCAGCAATGCGAGCCCCGCTCCGCCTGGCGGCATGTGCCGCCGCGCTTGCCCACGTTCTGCCGGCGCACGCCGCGCTGGTGGAAAACCTGACCACCAGCGTGGTGGCCATGTCGCTCGGGAATGCCGTCACGGCCGACCCGCCCGGCATCGACTCGGTGCACTTCAACCCCGCCGGGCTGGCACGCCTGCAGGGCGACAGCATGCAGCACACGGCGTTCGGCGCGTCGATCCGCGCGCGCGCCGGTTTTTCCGCGCCGGCCGGCTTCGATATCGGCGGCTGGAAGGACGATCCGCTGAGCGGCACGCACACCGGGCCGATGCGGCAGACCATGTACATCCCGGCTTACGGCATGCCGGGCTGGCGCCTGCCCGGCGTGATCGTGCCGACCTTCGGCTTCGCCTGGAACAATCCCGGCTCGCCCTGGACCTTTGCCACCAATTCCTATATGGCGCAGGCGATCAGCCTTGACCGCACCAAGGATCCGGACGACCCGGGCCGCTTCGACGGCCGCCAGATCCAGCTGCAACGGCTGGTGTGGGCCTCGCCCGCCGTCGGCTACAAGTATTCCGATACGCTGCGCTTCGGCGCCGCCGTGCCGATCGCGCACTCGGCCTTCGTGGTCGACACGCACATGCGCTTTCCCAACCAGTTGCTGGGCATCTTCGGCAAGCTGCAGGAAGGCTGGTGCCCGGAAGAAGGCAGCAACATCATCGACACCTTCGGCTTTGGCCTGTGCGGCGGCGGCAAGGCCGGCATGGTCAGCCCGTTCAAGAAGGCCGCTGCGATGCGGCTGGAAATGACCGCGCCGGTCGACCCGACCCTGAACCTGGGGGTGCTGTGGGAACCGCGCGACTGGTTCGCGCTGGGCGTGGTCTACCAGGGCGGCTCGAAGACGCGCTACACCGGGCATTACACCTTCGAAACCGAGCCGATGCTGCGCAATTTCGTGAAGGGCCTGAATTCAAGCCTGTTCGGCCCCGTGGCCGGCGCCATCCTCGGCCTGCCGCAGTCGATCCCGGAAGTCCAGCACGGCAATATGTCGGCCAGCATCCCCTTTCCTTCGCACCTGCAGGTCGGCGTGAAGTTCAAGCCGCTGCGCTACGTGCAGTTGAACGTGGATGCCAGCTACGCGCGCTGGAGCGACTGGAACCAGCTGGTGTTCGAGTTCGACCAGAGCATCAAGCTGCTGGAAGTGGCGCGCCTGTACGGCGTGCCCGACTCCACCAAGCTGAAAATCCCGCGCGGCTACAAGAGCGTGCTGAACATGGGCTACGGCCTGCAGTTGTCCCCGTTTGAAGGCATGGCGCTGCGCCTGGGCTACGAGCCGCGCAAGACGTCGGTCCCGGCCAACAAGATCGACCTGATCGCGCCGCTGCCGGACACCAAGCTTTACAGCGTGGGGCTGAACTGGCGCCTCAGCAAGAAGTATGAGCTGAACCTGGCCGCTTCCTACATGAAGGGCAAGTTCAATGCGCCGGCCGAATCGTCGGACAACATGAACAGCAGCAAATTCCTCAACATCATTTACAACCCATATGCCGGCCAGGACGTGGCTGGCGATATCAAGGTCCGGTACGCCGGATTCAGTCTTGTTGAACATTTCTAGGAGCGTTTGAGATGAAAAAACTCGCGACAATGATCGCCGCCCTGGCCATTGGGGGCACAGTGCAGGCGGCGCCGGTAGCGGCCGCCAAACAGGAACTGGTCAACCGCGTGCTGCAGCTTTGGCACCCTGAGACCATCGGCGAGTCGATGCTGCAGGCGCCGGTCGGCGATGCGGTGCAGCAGGCGCGCGCCGTGCTGCAGGGGCGCGTATCGCCCGAAAAGCGCGATGCCGCGCTGAAGGAGATCGTGGCCGATGCGCGCCAGTTCATGGAGGAAAACAAGCCGCTGGCACAGGCCAGTGCGCAAAAGCTGGTCGGCACCACGGTCGCGCCAATGCTGGCCGAACGCTTCAGCGAAGACGAGCTGCGCCAGATCATCACGATCCTCGAGTCGCCGGTGAAGAAGAAGTTCGAAGCCATGGTGCCCGAGCTGCAGAAGAAGCTGGGCGAAGGCGTTGCCGCCGATACGCGTGCCGTGATGGACCCCAAGCTGCAGGAACTGCAGCAGCGCATCGGCATGCGCCTGCGTAGTGCGGTGTCGCCCTGAGCGGGAGCACAGGCCATGAGCTACTCTTCGGCTCTTCACCTGGTGCGCGGTGTCAAATCGCGCCTGTCCCATTCCGGCGTTGAAGCGGAAGCGTTGTTCGAACAGGCCGGCCTGAACGAGGGCGACGGCCTGGCCTGCGATGCGCTGACGCTGTCGGACAAGCTCAGCCACCTGTGGGAGCTGGTGGTTGAACATTCCGGCGATCCGCTGATCGGCCTGAAAGTGTCCACCCCGCACCGCCTGGGCTGGCTGGGCGTGATGGGGCATATCATGCTGCTGTCGCCGACCGTGCAAAGCACGATCGAGCGCTGTCACGGCCACACGCGCGTGGGCATCCTGCTGCCCGGCATGCAGCGCGTGGTGCCGCGCCAGCGTTACGACTTTGTCTGGTGCGTTCTGCTGCGCACCCTGCGCTGTGCGTCCGGCCGCGACGACGCGGTACCGGTCAAGGTGGAATACGCCTTCCCGGAACCCGCCAACTCGGCGTTCTTCGAGCACACCTTTGGCTGTCCGGTGCACTTCAACCGGCCGCACAATGTGATGGAGTTTTCCGACGCCGACATGGTGGCGGCGCTGCCCAACGGCGGCATGCCGCTGCCGAACGGGCCCAAGCCCATCCTGGCGCAACTGGCCGAAGCGCAGCCGCCTGCGTTCACGGCACGCGTGCAGGAGATCCTCGCTTCGCTGCTGCCGAAAGGGCCGCCGCACCGCGACGCCGTCGCTGGCCTGCTTGCCATGAGCGAGCGCACCTTGCAGCGGCGCCTGGCCGAGGAGGGCACCAGCTTTTCCGCCGTGGTGGACGACACCCGGCGCGCGCTGGCGCGGCAATCGCTGGAAGCTGGCGAACTGTCGCTGAAGATGCTCAGCTTCCAGTTGGGCTTTTCCGAGCCGAGCGCGTTCTACCGCGCCTGCAAACGCTGGTTCGGCATGACGCCTTCCGACCTGGCTAATCATGGGGAAAAACATGGCATGGTATAAACCGGAGCATCCCGCGCAGCTGTTCGGCCAATTGCTGGTCAAGCACAAGCTGGTCACCGAAGAACAGCTGCAACGCGCAATCGAACACCAGCGGCAGACCGGCCAGCGCCTCGGTGAAATCTTCGCCGAGTGGGAGCTGGTGACGCAACAGCATGTGCAGGACATCCTGCTCAAGCAGCGCCGCGTGCGCATGGCGGCGGCGCTGATCGGCGCGATCTTTGCGCCGCTGGAGGCCTACGCGGCCGAGGCGCTGGCCGCTGCCCCGGCAGCCATCAGCGCGCCGGCGGCGATCCTGCCGCGCGAAGGTTCGCTGGCCCCACTGGCAGAGCAAGAACTGGATGCGGTCACCGCGCAAGGCCTTGATGACGACCTGCTACGGCAGGTGCGCGATCAGCTGAAACGCAACGGCGTGGAAGTGAACGGCGACCTGGCGAAGCTGGTCAATCCGGTGCTGGGACTGGTGGAATCGGACGTCAGCGTGCACAACGTGGTCTACGCGCCCAACCGCGCCGCGACCACCGTCAATCCCGACGGTTCGCTGTCGCTGAACCTGCCCACCACGATTGGGGAGATCAATTTCAACAACATCCGCGTGCGGGGTGCCGCGGCCGGCGGCCCGACGTTCGGCAGCATCTCCATCCGGGGCATCGACCTGACCGGCACCGTCATCACCCTGGCGCTCAAACGATGAAGCCCGCCATCCGCACGCTCCTGCTGGTGCTGGCGCTCGGCGCTGCCACAGCGGCGACCGGCGCAACGCCAGCCCCACAATCCGGCGCCACCCTGGCCGCTGGCGCCGCGAACCCGCCCCAACTTCCCGACCTGGCCTCGCTGTCCGGCGGCACCGTCCACGTAGCTGAAGCGCCGAGCACAGGCCTCCCTGGCAAAGCCTTCACCGCCTGGACCCTGGTCCCGGCCTCAGTGCCTCGCCTGTGCGCCATGGTGCAGGACTACGCCTCCTACTCATCCTATATGCCGAACACCAAAAGCGCACTGCCAGTTGGCGAAGGAGACGGATACGTCCTGGTCGAGATGACACTCGACCTCCCTCTAGGCCAGCAAAAGAAATACCGCCTGCGCCTGGAACAGCAACCCCAGCCCGACGCCAATCAATGCAAGCTCGCATGGCGCCTGGTGCCAACCGGCCTGGCCCCATCAGACACCATCGCCGACACCACCGGCTACTGGCTCTTCACGCCAATTCCCGGCGAAAACGGAAAAACGCTAATCGAATACCACGTCTACGCCGACCCCGGGCCGGTGCCCTACGGCTTCGGCTGGATCGTCGACATGATGAGCAAGCGCAGTCTCCCCCGCACGCTGGAAGCCCTGCGCGCGCAGGCGGCCAAATAAGCGCGTCAATCGACGCAGCGGAACACGCCCCGCATTTTCGCGCGCTGTTCGGCCGTCAGCCGCGCAGCGGTCGCGTTGAAGATATAGTTTTCCTCTTCCCGCATCAGCAGGAAGCTGCCGTCAGCCTGTTCGCTCCATACCAGGTAGCCGCAGTAAGTATCGGCATTGGCGAAACGCCCAGTAAAATCCACCGCGGCATAAGTTCCCGGCGTGCCGCTTTGCGAGCTGCGGTAAATCGTGACCTTTTTCAATTCGCGCTGCTGCATGGCGCCGGCCCGCGCAGCGCTGGCCGCCATCGCATCGCGCCATTCTTCGAAAGTCCACTGCTGCCGCAAGCCTGCGCCAAGGCGCTTCCATGCCTCGGCATAGCGCGCCGCATCCTTCTCGGCGAAGTAAGCCTTGCTCAACTCCTCCACGCGGGCTTTCTGCGAGCTGCCAGGCTGCCAGGATGGCGCCGAGCCGGCGCTCTTGGGCGGCGCCAGCGACTGCTGCAGCGCCGTGTTCATGCGGCGGAACTCCTCCAGCATGCTGTCGCAAGCCTCCTTCTTCGCCTGGCATAGTGCAGCCATCCTGATCGACGCCTGGCCATGCTCCATGACCACCGTGCGCCGTACAGCGGCAGGATGGGCCGGGTGGCCCGGCAGCGTGAATGACCACAGGGTGCGGTTTGCCTTGTCATCCGCTGTAGTCCAGCTGCCATCGTCGGAGATCGTCACGTCGCCGCGCGCTTTCAACGCCTCCAGCGCTGCCGGGGCGGAAGGGTAGCCGAGACCATCCGGCAGTGCTGCCGCTGCGGCGAGGATCATCAGGTTCCCAATCATGCGTTGCAATATAGACTACGGCGCGATAAAAGGTCAATTGTGGTAGCATCCGCCCGTCTTAGCAATAATCCAAGAGCCGCCATGCCATCCGCCCAACGCCTCTCCGATGTCGTCGCCACTGAACTGGAAACCCGCATCCTTGAAGGATCGCTGAAACCCGGCGACCGCTTGCCGGCCGAGCGCGAGCTGGCAGTGGAACTGGGCGTGTCGCGCCCTTCCCTGCGCGGCGCCCTGCAATCGCTGGTGGCAAAAGGATTACTGATCACACGCCACGGCGGCGGCACCTTCGTGACCGACTCGATGCAGGCGGCATTCACCGACCCGTGGCAGCAAATGCTGAAGGACCATCCGGACATTCATGGCGACATGCTGGAATTCCGCCATATGCTGGAAGGCCAGGCCGCGCAACTGGCGGCAGAGCGCGGGACGGAAGAGGATTTCGAACGCATCCGCGCTTGCCACGAAGCGCTGGAGCATGCGTTTGCGGCGCACGACCTGGAGCAGTGCATCAAGACCGACGTGGAATTCCACCAGGCGATCGCGGAAGCTTCGCACAATGTGCTGATCGGCCATTTGAGCTCCAGCCTGCACAAGGTGATGGAGGGCCATGTGCAAAGCAACCTGGAATACCTGACCGCGCGTCCCGAGCTGTGGGCCCAGCTCCAGGTGCAGCATCGGGCGATCTGGGATGCCGTGCGCGAGCGAAGGATGGATGTGGCGGGACGCGCCGCCCACCAGCACCTGGACTTCGTCAAGCAGACCATGCGCGAAACCCTCAAGAATGAAGAGCGCCGCAATGCCGCCACGCGACGCCTGCCAGCTAACGCATAAGGCCGCTCATTTGCAGTACGTCAGAGTTCGCTTGGCAGAACGTGCGGGGCCACCGGCGGCCAGGCTGCCGCGCATTTGCGTATGGCGTTTCCGCTGAAATGACCCGCTGTTTTCTGCTGTTTTCCGCTGTTTTCCGCTGTTTTTACGGGAACCACTCGCGCGTGCTGTGATCAAAGAAAAAACAGCGGAAAACAGCGCGTTTCAGCGCAAAACAGCGGAGGAAAACAGCATGAAAGACATAGCGACCCTGGCGATACCCGCCACCACCTTATGCCGCTTACTGCAGTATGCCGATGAACACCAAGCTGAACCGAGTGCCGGTGAGCTCGCGGCAATAGCGATTGAGGAGTGGCTTGTCCGAACCGAAGGCGGCGACGCACCCCGCACTCGCCTGCGTGGTTACCAATGGAAAGGGGTATTCCTTCCGGAAGGCACTCAACTACGTGCCTGGAACCGTTCCGGCTTCGCCTATGCCGAAGTCATCGGCGACCGCATCGTTTATCTGGGAGATGCGGTATCGCCGCACGAATTCATCTGTCGCTGCAAAGGCATATCCCGTAGCGCCTGGGCGGAAGTCTCCTTGCTGTTCCCCGGCGAAAATCAGTGGAAGCGAGCCGATGCCTATCGCTGCGAGTTGGCCCGGGCCACAGTGCGTCAAGCCGCTCAAGTGCCGATGCCCACCCCACCGACTCCCGAACAATTCCCTCCAAAATTTTCGAGCGTACTGCCACCTCCCGCTCAACGTCTTCCTCGAGTTCCGCCAATTCCTACCCAAGCGCGCCTTCAGCCCCACTTTGACACGAGTGAGGCTGCAGACAGTGCGGAGCTCAACTCACCTGATCGCCGCAAAGGCCACCGCCGACAAGAGGATTTGTTGCTTGACTAAGTTGGACTAAAGTGGTCTAGCAGTAATGGCGAGCGCAGCAGCCGTTAAGGGCGGTGACCGGCGTACTTCGCCGTCCCGTTGCGGACGGTCAGCCAGCCATGAAAGGAAATTAAATCGGATACGTTTTCTGTAAGTTGTACTGTCGAATTTTCTTGCGCAAAGCGATTTTGAACTCGTCTTCGGGAAATTTCATTGGCCCAGTCATCATGATTTTAGCTGCCGACTCTATGTCCCGTCTTGCCTCACTTGTACGTCCTAATGCCTCGAACACCAACGCGCGCCTCCAGTAAACAAAGGGGAACTCTGGTTGAAGCGGTATGGCGTCCGTAAGAACCTTAACGGCCTCGTCATATCGCCGCAACTCAGTCAACGTCCAACCCAGATTGTATTGGGTCATCATGCTCACCTTGCCAGACCGCAGATCAATGCGCTCTGCTTCTCGAAGCGCGCCTAAACTATCTTCAAAGCGGGAAACCCGACGTAAATAGGAAGAGTAGTTGATGAATTCGCGATATTCCGTCGGCCCCCCCTCCCTAAAAGATGCTTCCTGGTCGTGGACCGCAGCATTGTCTTGGTGCAGACTGTAATATGCCCAAGCTCGCACTTGGAGAGCACGCCTTCTTGAGGCGCTGTCTAGACTTCGATTTGCCAAACAATTCGAGAGCGAGCTCACTACATCTGCGAACTGCGATCTTTCTAATGCCACTTCACCCTGTTCGCAGCTGGTTTGAACAGGGTTAGCATAAACGGAGTGACCGATCGCCATGAGTACCGGAAAAATTAAGTATCCAATTTTCTTGATCAACTGTCGCGCTCCAAAGTAATTAACATCCCGGTCACTGTCCGCGTGTGGCCGAAATCGACCACACGAACTTTCACTCATCTGGCATCAAGTGCTTACTTGGCGCGAACCTTGCCGAAGGCGTCGCCAGCTTTCCACTCCGGCATCTTCGGCGCATCGGCCACAATACGCCCCAGGTTCAGGGTGAACTGCGCCATCTGCGTCATGCCCGCCATCGACCAGTTAGGATCGTATTCGTCGCTGACCTGGTGATAGCTCTTGCGGTAAGCCGCCCGCATCTGCTCCGCTTTCTCCTTATCGCCCAGGAAGTCGCTGCCCGAAGTGATCGAGAACGCTGGCACGCCCGCCTTGGCAAAGCTAAAGTGGTCGGAACGGAAGTAACCGCCCGCCAGGTCCGGCTTCTCTTTCGCGATCACCATCTTCATGCCCTTGGCCGCCGCTTCCGCCATCTTGCCCAAGTCAGTGCGCTCGCTGCCGGCAGTACCGATATCGCGCGTGGTGCCGATCCAGTTCAGCGAATCGAGGTTCAGGTTGGCGGCAGTTTTCGCCAGCGGCCACAGTGGCGCTTCCGCATAGGCCGCGCTACCGAGCAGGCCCTGCTCTTCCGCCGCCACCCACAGGAACATCTGGCTGCGCTTGGCCGGCGACTTCACCGCTTCCTGCGCCATGGCCAGCAAGGCCGCACTGCCGGAGGCATTGTCGACCGCACCGTTATAAATGGTGTCGCCGCCGCTACCCTGCTTGCCCAGGTGATCCCAGTGCGCCGAATAGATCACCACTTCATCCTTCAGCTTCGGATCGGTGCCCGGCACCACGCCAGCCACATTGAACTGCTCGACATTGCGCACTTCGGCCTTCATATCGCCCACCAGCCTGGCCTTCAGCGCTACCGGCTGGAAGTCCTTGCGTTCGGCGGCCGCACGCAACTGGTCCAGGTCCAGGCCTGCGGCCTTGAACAACGCCACGGCGGTATCGTTGGTCAGCCAGCCTTGCAGCTCGGTGCCCGGCGTGCCTTGTGCAAGCTGGAAGCGCTCCACGCCATCCCAGCTGTTTTTCACCACGCTGTAGCCATACGAAGCCGAGGCATCGGTGTGAATCAGCAGCGCACCGATCGCGCCCTTGCGCTTGGCCTCTTCGAACTTGTAAGTCCAGCGGCCATAGTAAGTCAGGGCCTTGCCGCCGAAGCGGTTCGGCGCTTCAGCGGTCGGCATCGGGTCATTGACCATCATCACGATGACCTTGCCCTTCACATCCTGGCCCTTGTAGTCGTCCCAGCCTTCTTCCGACGCGGTGATGCCGTAGCCGACGAATACCAGGTCGGCATTGAAGCTGTGCGCCGCCCTTGCATCGCCGGGCGCATACACCCAGTCCTTGCCGAAGCTGGCTGGCAGGGCCACGCCGTTCACTTCCAGGCGCAGGCTGGAGGCCGCCGCATCGGTCTTGACGCCGGCGATCTTCACCAATTGGCGATAGGTGAAGCCATCGACCGGCTTCAGGCCCACTGCCATGGCCTGGTTTTCCAGGTAGGAGACGGTCAGGTCGCCGCCACGCTGGCCGGTGCCGCGGCCTTCCAGCAGGTCGCTGGACAGAAATGCCAGGTGGGCGCGCAGCGGCGCTTCCTGCACGATCGGCTGCATTGCCTTGCCGCCTTTGACGCCGGCAGCCTGGGCCGGCGCCAGCGCCAGCGCAATGCTGGCGGCCAGGGTGGACGTTACGAAGGTGATGGATTTAGTCATGTCTTTGTCTTGTGGATTGTCCATTGGGGGCGGCTGATGGCCGCGCGGGCATTCTATCGGATTTGCCGCGCGCGCCAAGCTGCAGCGCAGCATACGGGATGGTATGCTACGCCCCGTATGAAACACACGCCTTACATCGGCCGCTTTGCGCCCTCCCCGACCGGACCGCTGCACCTTGGTTCCCTGGTGGCAGCCATGGCCAGCTATCTCGACGCCAAGGTGCACGGCGGCCAATGGCTGGTGCGCGTGGAAGACGTTGACCGCGACCGCAACGTGGAAGGCGCCGACCAGCACATCCTCGCCTCGCTGCAGCGCTGCGGCATGCAGTGGGACGGCGAAGTGACCTGGCAGACGCAGCGTGAAGACTTGTACAAGGCGGCGCTGCGCCAGCTTGGCGACAACATCTATCCCTGCGGCTGCTCGCGCAAGGAAATCGCCGATTCGCAGCTGCGCCTGGGCCAGGCCGGCAACCCGCACCTGGTCTATCCCGGCACCTGCCGCAACGGCCTGGCGCCGGGCCGCACGGCGCGCGCCCTGCGCCTGCGCACGCCGCAGGAGCCGCATTGCGTGATCCGCTTCCACGACCGCTTCGCCGGCGACATCAGCCAGGACATCACGGCCGAAGTGGGCGACTTCGTGGTGCGCCGCGCCGACGGTTTCTGGGCCTACCAGCTCGCCGTCGTGGTCGATGATGGTGCACAAGGGATCACCGATATTGTGCGCGGGGCCGACCTGCTGGACTCCACGCCGCGCCAGATCTTCCTGCAACAGCTTCTTGGCCTGCCGCAACCGCGCTACTTGCACTTGCCACTTGTGGTTAATGCCGAGGGCGAGAAACTGTCCAAGCAAACCGGCGCGCAAGCCTTCGACACCGGCGCGCCTGCTGCCAGCCTGCTCGGCAGCGCGCTGCTGCCTGCCGCGCAGTTTCTCGGGCTCGCGGTCAGGGCCGACAGTATCGACGCCTTCTGGCGCGCAGCTGTACCGGCATGGGGCGCGGTTCTGCGCGCCCACGGTGAGGCGCCGCACAGACCATAAGCAGGGCCCGCCGCACACTGGTTCCACCAAGCGAAAGGAGGTGGGCCATGCGGCACTTATTTATCTCTTGCACCTTGTGCGCGATGGCGCTGCCGGCAACCGCCGAAGACAATTTCTTCCGTTGCATCGACAGCCAGGGCGTGGTCATGCTGACCGACCGCCCTTGTGAAAACCTGCCCAACGCAGCGCGGCCAGTGATGGAAAAAGAGCACTTCGTGCTGCCGCGATCCGAACAGACACGCAGCCAGTGGGTCACCAAACCGCCGGTTCATGTATCGCCGAAAGTCGATGTGCAGACTTTGCGCATGGCGCGGCAAGCGCTCGAACTGCGCGACAAGGTCGCCAGCGCACGCTAGCCCGGGCCGTCCTCATCGTCCAGCGGCAACAGCAGCATGCAGGCTGCCGCTGCGCCATGCACGATCGGCAGCAGCAATAAGGTAATCTGGGCCGGCGCTTCCGGATCGCTGACGGAAAAGTAAGTGACGGCCACCGCCATCCCGATTGGCGCCAACGGCAACACCGCCGCCTGCACGCTGGCAGGATTCAGGCGGCGCACCGCCAGCAAATTCAATATCAACGCCAGCAGGTAAAGGGCGCGGTACACCCATTCGTGACGCGCGGTGGCAAAGTGCAGCCCCGCAAGCATCCCTTGCATCAGCAACCCGAGCAATAGCGTCAGCAACAGCGCGGGCAAGGCAGAGCGTTCCATGATCACGTTGGCCTCCATCGTCACTGAAAGTAACAAAGCAGTTTCCATGCCACGCTTATGTGTCAAGGGGAACCTGCCGGTGCGTTGCGGAATTTGTAGATTTCTGTAAGGAATTTCGACAGCGACCGTTTCATGCTGGCAGGAACTTTGCTGCAGCGCGGTATAATAGCGGGCTTGTCTTTTGGATATCGGTTTCAGAGAAGAAGATGCACACTACGCCAGCCCCCCGCCCCGCCGTTGTACTGCTGCACAGTTCGCTCAGCTCGCGCAGCCAGTGGACCACCCTGATGGCCGAGCAGGAAGCCCATTACCGTTTCCTCGCCATTGATCTGTTGGGCTACGGCAAGTCCGCCTTCCCGACCGAAGCGGCTGCGGCCGGTTACACCCTGGCCCATGAAGCCGATGCCGTGGCAGCCGCCCTGGCCTCGCATCTTGATGCCGGTGAGCAATTCCACCTGGTTGGCCACTCCTATGGTGGCGCCACCGCGCTGCGCCTGGCGCGCCAGATGCGCGAGCGCGTGCTGTCGCTATCCCTGTTCGAACCGGTCGCCTTCCACCTGCTGCCGGCCAGCGACGCCGGCCGCCAGGAAATCGAAGCGGTGGTGGCCAACATCAACGCCGCCACGACGGCGGAAGACGCCACCCGCACCTTCATCGACTACTGGAACCGTGCCGGCGCCTTCGACAGCCTGCCGGAAGTGCAGCGCCACCGCTTCACCAACGGCATCGCCAAGGTCAAGCTGGACTTCGTCGCCCTGCTCGGCGAACCGGCGCGCGTGCCGGACATGGCGCATCTGGACCTGCCGGCGCTGGTGATGGCGGGCGCCAAAGGCCCGGCATCCACCCGCCGCGTGGCGGAAACCCTGGCCGCAGCGCTGCCCCAGGCGCAATTCACGCTCACCGCGGGCGGCCATATGGCGCCGATCACCCATGCCGCCGAGGTTAACCAGGTCCTGCTTGGCTTCCTCGAAAACCAGCGCTTGCTCGCCTGACGCCGTTGCCTGATAATGACCCGATAATCACCCCGGAAGGGCGCGCACCATGAGCGACACACGCTATGACCAGCAGATGGCAGTCCAGGTGGAGAAGGGCATCGAGCTGCATGCCCAGATGGGCGCGGCCAATGCCTGGATCTACATGCAAAGCATGCACGTGCCGCGCAGCGTGATCCTGCGCGTGCTGGCTTATCCCGAGCAGCGCCGAAACTGCGCCGCTGCAGTGCACTAGCTCAGTTCACCAGCTCGCGCACGGCCTGCAGCACGCGCAGCTTGGCGGCATCGGGCCGCTTGCCACTGCGCCAGGCCACCATCGCTTCCCATTCCCAACGCGGCAAATCCCCTATCTCCAGTTTCACCAGGTTGCCCAGCTCGAGCTGGCGCGCAGCTGCCATCTCCGGCATGAAGGTCCGAAAGCCATGCTCCAGCGCCAGCTCGATCGCCGCGCTGGCCGGCTGGATGGCGTGAATCGCACTATCGCTGCGGCGGTGCACGCGCAGCATGCGTATCAGTTCAGCGCAAGCCTCGCCCCAGAATTGCGGCGCCAGCCGCGCATTCGCCACGTCGGCCAGCTGCAGCCCGCTGCGGCGCGCCAGCGGATGGCCGCGCCGCACCACCGCGACAATCGGCGAGCTGTATAGCCGCTCCAGCTGGATGCCCGCGATGGCCGGGCATTTCAGCACGAAGCCCAGTTGCGCGCGGCCGGTCAGCAGCTTTTCCATGATGACCGGCGAATGATCGGTGCTGCAGCGGATCTCCAGCGGCGCCTCGGCCAGTTTGAGCAACAAGGGCCCGAACAGCAGTGAAGTCAGCGACGGCACGCAAGCCAGCGTGACTTGCGGCAGTGCCGGCGCGCCCTGCACGGCCAGCTTGCCCGCAGCGATGGCATCGAGTGCCTGCTGCGCCGACGGCAGGAAGGTCAGGCAAGCCGGCGTGGGCGAGGCGCCGCGGCGGTGGCGGGCAAACAGCTGCACGCCCAGTTGCTGCTCCAGTGCCGCCACGCGCTGGCTCACCTGCGGTTGCGACCAGCGGCGCCGTGCGGCAGCTTGTGAGAAGCTGCCCGACTCCACGATTTCCACCAGCAGGGCCAGGTCATCGATGCTGAGTGCCATAACGAATCCAAATAGGAAATATCATGAGATAACGTCTTCTATTATGTCTTAGTGCTGCCTAAACTGTCAGCATTATCGAAAGGGGCAAGCATGGCGGCAGCGGCACGGGCACGAAAGCTGGGCAAACGATTCCTGATGGCAGACCACATGCTGGTGGTGTCCGGCTTCTACCTGGTATTCCCCGTGGTGGCGCTGCACTTCGTCGGCCAGCTGGGCTGGGCCGCCGCCTCGGTCGGCCTGGCGCTCGGCGTGCGCCAAGTGGCGCAGCAAGGCATGGCGCTGTTCGGCGGTTCGCTGTCCGACCGTTTCGGCGCCAAGCCGATGATCGTCGGCGGCATGCTGCTGCGGGCGCTGGGCTTCGCAGCAATGGCTTGCGCCGTCAATCCCGCCATGCTGGTGCTGTCCTGCGTGCTATCCGGCCTGGGCGGCGCCCTGTTCGACCCGGCGCGCGGCGCCCTGGTGGTCAAGCTGACCCGTCCGGCCGAGCGGCCGCGCTTCTATTCGGTCCTGATGATGCAGGAAAGCGTGGCCGCCGTAGCCGGCGCCCTGCTCGGCACCATGCTGCTGGGCGTGAATTTCCTGTGGGTGGGCCTGGGCGGCTGCGCCGCTTTTGTGCTCGCCGCCCTGGCCAATGCCTGGCTGCTGCCGGCTTACCGTGTCGCCACGCCCGGCACGTCGGCCACCAAGGCCATGCGCATTCCCTTGCGCGACAAGCCGTTCATGATGCTGGTGCTGACCCTGAGCGGCTACTACATCATGACCGTGCAGCTGATGATGCTGGTGCCGGTCACGCTGACCGGGCTTTCCGGCACGCCGCGCACCGTGGCCTGGATGTATGCGGTGGATGCGCTCCTCGCGCTGACGCTGCTGTATCCGATGGCGCGCCTCGGCGAGCGTTACCTGACGCTGGAAGCGCGCCTGCTGGCCGGCATCGGCATCATGTGCTGCGCCGTGCTGGCCATGTCGGCAGCGCGCTCGCTGGCGCCCGTGTTCATCTGCATCGCCGTGTTCTATACCGGCACCCTGGTGGCCGAACCGGCGCGCGAGTCGCTGGTATCGCGCTACGCACTGCCCACCGCCCGCGCCAGCTACATGGGCCTGAGCAGGATCGGTCTCGCGGTCGGCGGCTTGTTCGGCTATACGGCCGGCGGCTGGCTGCTGGACTGGAGCCGCGCCGTGCACACGCCCGCCTTGCCATGGCTGGTGCTCGCGGCCATCGGCATGGCGACGCTTGCGACGCTGGCTAACGCAGCGGCTCCGCTAGCGGCAACTACACGCTGATCGCGGCATACGCTTTCAAGTTCACGCTGTTTGGCACTTCCGCCATGGACAGCACGCGCAAATGCGGCAGCACGCGCTCACACAGCGCGCGTACATGGCGCCGCAAGTCCGGTGCGCATAACAGCACCGGCATCATATTGGCTTTCATCATGCGTTCGGACTGGGAGGCCATGCGTGGCAGCAGTTGGTCTGCATAGCGTGGTTCGACTACGATACTGCCGCCTTCGGCCTGGCGCAGGCTTTGCATCAGCACCTGCTCGACCGCTGGGTCAAGCGTCAGCACGTGCAAGGCGCCCTGCCCGCCCAGTAAGTCCTGGAAAATCGCAGTTCCCAGCTTCTGACGCACCATCTCGGTCAGGTAGCCATGATCCTTGCTGGCGGCCAACGTCTGCCAGAGTTTCCAGCATAGCTTCCAGGTGGCGCACCGATACTTTTTCACGCAGCAGGTTCTGCAAGACTTTCTGCACGTCGCTGATCGACATCACGGTCGGCACCAGTTCTTCCACCAAGCCTGGCTGCGCACGCGGATACGCTGCAGCAGCTTGTCGGTTTCGGTGCGCGTCAACAGCATGGCCGATTGCTGCTTCAGCACTTCCGACAGGTGGGTAATGAACACGGTGCTGGCGTCCACCAGCGTATAGCGTGCGGCACGAGCAACTTCGCGTTCGCTGTCTTCAATCCATACCGCCAGCAGGCCATAGGTAGGTTCGCGCGTCTCGACGCCCTTCAGAGGACGCTGCTCGCCGCCATTGTGGATCGCCAGCGTGCGGTCGAGCATGATGTCGCCGCGTCC
>DASWTB010000249.1:0-8289 GCA_036402315.1 Pseudoduganella sp.
CGTCCAACACGGTGACTGGGATCGAATCCCCGTCATCGGTGAAGATGCGCATCATACCAACCTTGCGACCGAGGAGGCCAAGGCTCATTTTTTCTCCATTCCCACCTACGATTGGGCGGGGCTTTGTTTAACTACAAAAAATGATACGGGCAAAAAAGACGAACCCATACCGAAGCCGGCTAGTGTACCGATATTTCCCCCTTGACGCAACAGCTTTGTACGAGGTATGTCAAATGTTTTAGCCATGTGGCAAGCGAGCGCCGCCGTGAGTTGACTCGCAGTTAAGATTGCCCACTTCGCGCAAGGAGGTAAGCATGGTTAAACTGGCAATTCCTGCTGTCCTGGCCGCCCTGGTGGCCTTGTCCCCTGCCCGCGCCGGCACTGTCGGCGCCACCCTGAGCCTGGAGCAGCTGCAGATCCAGACCAGCGGCAATGTCGCGTTCCAGCCCGGTAACTGGGAAATGGAGTCGCGCATTATCAATGTCAGCAATGATCACTCCATTTCCGAAAACGACGCCCACACCGGGAGCTGGGAACCGTTGGCCACCTCGTCCAGCCACGGCGGTTCGCTGACCCGCGGCAGCTGGGACGCCCTGGGCGGCGGCGGCAGCCTGTCTGTCTCCATGGTCGACACTGACGCGCCCTGGCGCTGGGGCAATACCGACCTGTGGACCAGCACCTTTATTTACCTGGCGCCGGGCGCCAGCTTCACCGTCAGCGGCCAGGTGGCGCTGGAATTCGAGAACAGCACCAGCGGCCAGGCCTTCAGCACCGGGGCAGTCGGCATTTGCCTCGACCTGACGCCAGGCGAATGCCGCAACGATTATGGGCGCACCACCCACCTGGCCGACGATCCCGATGGCTATACCGACCGCTTTTCGGTGAGCTGGACCAACAGCACCGACACCAACCAGCAACTGCTGTGGCACACACAACTGTCGGTTAGCGCCATCCCGCCATCGCCGGTACCGGAACCGGCCGGCTGGGGCATGCTGTTCGGCGGACTCGGCCTGTTGGGAGCATGCCGGAAACGGTATCGCAGCGCCTGAAAAACTCATTGGTAGCCGGCAGCAAGTACTCCTAATGTGGTGATGGGCCAGAGCGCCCTATAACCATACAGGAGACTTCATGAAGAAATTGCTGGCAGTACTCTGCCTGTGCCTGCCCGCCCTGGCGGCGCAGGCCATCAACCTCGCCGGACTGCAAAATGCCCACGACCCGGGCACCATCAGCAAGGACGGCGACACGTATTTCAACTTCACCACCGGCACCGGGATCTGGTACTCCACCTCGACCGACCTGGTCACCTGGCAGGGCGGCCCAGGACCGGTATTCAGCACCTATCCGAGTTGGATCGCCAACAAGATCCCCAACTTCAGCGGCTCGTTCTGGGCGCCGGACGTGATTCACATGAACGGCTACTACTATATCTACTACTCGGTTTCGACCTTCGGCACCTCCAGCTCGGCGATCGGCGTCGCGCGCTCAGCCTCGCTGAAGAACCCGGCCTGGACCGACCTCGGCATCGTGGTCGAATCGTTCGGCGGCGGCAGCGAAATCAACGCCATCGACCCCGCCCTGTACCGCGACCACGACGGCAAGGTATACATGAGCTACGGCTCCTTCTTCGGCGGCATTGGCGTGGCGGAGATCAACCAGACGACCGGCAAGCTGGCCGGCAATGTCACCAGGATCTGGGGCGGCAACGGCCAGGACATTGAAGCGCCCTACATCACGCGCGACGGCGGCTACTATTACCTGTTCGTCAACCGCGGCGCCTGCTGCAAAGGCTCGAACAGCACTTACTACGTCGAAGTGCAACGCGCCACCAGCATCACCGGCCCCTACACCGGCACCCGCACCGTGCTGCCCAATGTCGACGGCAAGTACAAAGGCCCCGGCCACATCGGCGTGCTGAAGCAGGATGGCTGCAACTTCACCTCCATCCACTACTACGACCTGAACGACGGCGGCAACGCCAAGCTCGACATCCTGCGCATGAGCTACAGCGGCGGCTGGCCTGTGCTGACGCGCAACTTCAGCAATTTCGCCGGCTGCGGCGGCATGAGTGACGGCCCCTACGTGATCAAGTCGCGCCTGAGCGGCAAGGCGCTCGGCATCGCCGGCGCCTCGACCGCCAACGGCGCCATGGTGCAGCAGCAGACCTACAACGGCGGCCGGCACCAGCAATGGTATGTGGTGGGCCATGGCGACGGCCAATACAGCATCATCAACGCCGGCAGCTTGCGCAGCCTGGACAATTGGGAAAACTCCACCACCGCCGGCACCGATATCGCGCAATGGTCGTACTGGGCCGGCAACGGCCAACACTGGAGCTTCGCCAGCCCCGCCAGCGGCTGGTACACGGTCAAGAACCTGCTGAGCGGCTACGTGGTCGACGTGCAGAACAAGAGCACCGCCGAAAACGCCCAGATCATCCAATGGCCGGTAAACAACGGCAGCAACCAGCAATGGAGCTTCACCCGCCCATAAAACGGCCGAGCCCGTGTCCCACCTTGGGGTCACACCCGAAATGGGACACGGGCTCAACCATCTCGCGCGAGTAGAATGCCAGGATGCTACTGCGCCTCGCTGCCGATGCGGTCTTGCTGCTGCACCTGGCCTTCATTCTGTTTGCACTGTGCGGCGCCATCCTGGCGCTGCGCTGGCCGCGCATAGTGCGGCTGCATCTGCCGGCCGCATTGTGGGCCGCAGGCATCGAGCTAACAGGCGCAATCTGCCCGCTCACCTACCTGGAAAACGACTTACGCGTGCGCGCCGGCCAACAGGGTTATTCGGGAGGCTTCGTCGAACATTACCTGCTGCCCCTGATCTACCCTGCCGGCCTGACGCCTGCCGTGCAGTACGTGCTGGCGGGCATCGTATTGGCAGTGAACCTTGTGCTGTACGCGTGGTTGTGGCGACGCCGCGGCGCTCGCCACTGATCCGCAGGAAGCGATCGCCACCTGCTCCGGCAAACGGACATAGCCCCGGAAGGTATCCGGCTGGCTGCGTCCCAGCCTCGCCTGCAGGATCTGCATCAGGTCCGCGAAAGCTGCGCTGCCAGGCGCAGGTGCACACGGCAGCGCCTGGCGGTAGACCGAAGCTGCGCCATGGCCGGCCACCGCCACTTCCCGGTAGGCACTGACGACCACTGCGGCCAGCTCCGTGCCGGGCCGCACATCGAGCTGCCACGCCACCGTTTCATAGCTGGCCAGGACCAGCACCACACGCGCCCCGCGCTGATCGAGCACTACCCGTACCGGGCCGGCCGGCTGCCCGGCCGTATAGCCGGACAGCACCACCAGTTGCGCGCCCTCGGCAAGGTTCGGCGCCAGCAAGCCACCCGGCAACATCACGCTTGCTCCACCGGCATCGGCGCCGGATTATTCAGGTTGTACCAGTCCACTTTGCGGGTGGCGACCATGATGGCGGCCAGCACGGCGAACAGCAGGATCGCGCCCAGCATCAGGGCATTGTTCTCAGAATTGAGCAGGCCAAACAGGATGCCGTACAAGGCGCACAGTGCGATGCCAAAGCCGAGGCCGCGCTTCCAGTCATGCAGCACGTGCATCAGGTAATAGCCGATCAGCACGATACAGGCGGCGCTGGCGGCAATATAGGAAGCGATGAAGTTGTAGTGCTCGGACAGACTGACCAGCAGCAGGAAGAACAGTGCCAGGGCCAAGCCGACCAGCAGGTATTGCACCGGGTGGATCGGCAGCCGCTTCATCACTTCGAACAGGAAGAAGGCGGCGAACGTCAGCGCCACGAACAGCAGGCCATACTTGGTGGCGCGATCGGCCATCGAGTACACATTGACCGGCTCAATAAACGCAGCCTGAATGGTGTCGAGCTGCGGCAAGGCATTCTCATTTTGCCCGGCCGACTGTTCGCGCTGGCGCAACTGCGCCTGGGCTTCGCTGGCCAGCGAGGAGATGCGCCACACTGCCTGGAAGCCTTTATCGTCAACGCTGTATTGCTCCGGCAGGAAACGGCCACTGAACTGCGGATGCGGCCATGGCGAAGACATCACAAAGCGGTTATTGCGCGCCAGCGGTACGAAGCCCTGGCTATCCATCCCCGCCAGGTTCAGGCTGAAGCTGAACTTGGCCAGTCCCGGCGCCGCATCTTCCATCGACAGCGTCGCATGCAGGCCCTGGCGCGAGGACTGCAAACCGGAGCCCTGCTCGAATTCGAAACTGCGCGTGCCCCACACCAGGCGCGGAATGTCGCGCACGCCGCGTACGTCGGCTACGGCCAGCGCAATATAAGGCCGCTCCGGCGTAACCTGCGAGCCGGTCTCCGTGTGCGGCAGCTCGGATACGGCAGGCACGACAAAATCGCCGCTGATCTTGTGCACGCCGTTGAACATCAGCACCTGGTGGATGCCCCGGTGGCGGCGTTCGGTGCCGAGATTGGACAGCACTTCGAGCTGGTTGGGGAATACCAGGTGCTGCGATTGCTTGCGGTAGCGCTTCATCTCCGGCTTGCCGTCCTTGTCCTTCTCTTCGACGGAGTACACCTCGCTGTAAGGCATCACCAGCACCGGCCCGTAGACCTGCTGTTCGCCGACCGAATCGGCGGCGATGCTGCGCGCCGCTTCGTCGCGATAGGTCATGCGGTCCGTGATGGTGGCCTGGATCATGGCCAGCGGCACGCCGAGCAGCAGCATCAGCAGCCCGACGACAAGGGCCTTGAATAGAAGTTTCTTTTGCATGGTGGCGCTTCCTGTTGTTATGGTTGCGCCAGTGTAGAAAGAGTTTATGCGTTGACGATGCATTCTGCGTGAAGAGCACTCAACGCTTTGGTATGCAAGCTCCTTCGACCGGATGCACTTGCAGGTCTGGCGGCGCCGTACCGGTGCTGGCGTCCGCCAGCGATGCCTCGCAGAAGCGCGGATCGCCGCCAACCAGCATTTCATACGACTTACCCGCCTCGGGTTCAAAGCTGAACACCCTGGCACATCGCTTGGTAGTCACCTCCATTTCGAATGTTGGTTTTCCCGGGACTTTATGCAGAGCATGTAAAGCATTCTGAGCAGCATTCAAAGTCTTATAGCCGGTTTCGATGCGATATATTTGCAGGTATAGACGGCGACCGGCAGCGACCCTGGCGTTCTCGCTCACGCCCTTCAAGCTGCTAAAAGCCAGCACCCGTCCTTTGCCTGCGCCTGGAGTGCATTGCGCATCGGCGAAACCGGAAATTTCCACTAGGCTCGACTTCTCCCTAAAAAAACCCGCCATCTCTGCCGGCATGCGCGCTGCAAGCTGCGCCGACTTTTCGCCCGCGCCCGGCTGCTGATAAAACGATGCACAACCCGGCACTAGCACTGAGGCCACCAATAGCCCAATTCCCGATCGCTTCATCAATCGCCTTCAGCAAAGCAAAATTGCTCAGTCATTTTAAGATCGCTGTGGCAGGCGCACGATGGCGCGGCAACCGCTGCCGGGAACATTGACTACCTGCACTGTGCCGCCATGTAGCGTTATTACTTCACGCACAAACGGCAGCCCGAGGCCAGTGCTTTTCGGCGCATCCGGACGCGGCAGCGAGTAGAAGCGTTCGAACACGCGTTCCAGCGCGTAGTCCGGAATGCCGGGGCCGTTATCGGCGACCACGATCTCCAGCATGTCGCCATCGCCGCGCGCGGCCATGGTAATGCTGCTGCCGCGCGGCGCAAAGCTGATTGCATTGTCGAGCAGATTGCCAAGCGCCTGACGCAGCAGCAGGCGGTCACCAAGGAGCTGCAGTGGCGACTGCACGTCCACATTGAGCCGTAGCGAGTGCGCGGCGAGGCGGGCCTGGAAGTCGCCTGCGACGTCCTGCAGCAGGCCTGCCACGTCGAGCGGGGCGGCGGCGTCGATGCGCTGCTGCTTCTCGACCCGCACCAATGCCAGCAGCTTGTCGATCAGGTCGCGCTGGCGGGCGTTCTGCGCCTGTATCGTTGACAGGAACTGGCGCCGCTGCTCGGGCGGCATGTCTTCTTCCAGCAGTTCGGCCGTGGCCTGGATGGCGGCGATCGGGCTTTTCAGCTCGTGCGTCAGGGTGTGCATCAGCGTTTCGACGTAGTCCTTGCCTTCCAGCTTGGCGCGCATGGCTTCCAGCGCGTGGCCAAGGGTACTGATCTCGCTGCTGCCCAGTTTGGGCATGACGGCCTTGCGGCCGGCCTGCACATCTTCTACGAACACCATCAGCTTGTTGACGGTACTGGCCATGCGCCATGTGATGGCGATGCCGATCAGCAGCGACAGGCCAAGCAGCACTACGCCCCATTTGAGGATCTTGCGCTGGCTGCGTTCGATCACGCCTTGCACGCTGGAGATGGGCTTGGAGACGGTCAGCACGCCAATGATGCGGTCACCATCGCGCACTGGCGCGGCGACGTACATGCTCAAGCTGCCGTACTCGCGCGGCACTTCGCTTGTCATGCGCGCGCCGTATTGCCCGCGCAGTGTGAGATAGACGTCGTTCCAGCGGGAGTAGTCCTTGCCGACAGCCTTGCCGGCGGAATCGAAGCGCACGATGCCTTGGGCATCCGTGATGGTGATGCGGTAGTCGGTATTGCGGCTGGCGGCAGCTATCTTGGCCAGCAGGCCTGGATTGGTAGCGCCCTCTTTCAAGTCGTCCGCAACGACCTGGGCCAGCAACTGCGCGGTGTCATTCATCGCGGCTTCCAGCGTGGAGCGGGCGCCGGGCTTGACTTCCTGCACGAAGACGTTGAGCAGGAACCAGGCTGCCAGGCCGACGATCAGGAAGTAGCCGAGCAGGATGCGCAGGCCGATCTTCATGCGCCTGGCTGCAGGCTGTAGCCCATGCCGCGATGGGTCTGGATCGGGTCGGCGTTGTCGTCGATGGCGCGCAGCTTGGCGCGCAGGGATTTCACGTGGGCGTCCACTGTGCGGTCCAGTGTGTCCGGGGCGTCGCACCAGACGCGGTCCATCAGCTGGGCGCGCGACAGCACGTGGCCCGGGTGTTCGACCAGGGTTTTCAGCAGCAGGTACTCGTAGCGGGTAAGGTCGAGCGGCTGGCCGCGGAACAGGATGCGCGCTTCGGCGGCGCGCAATTCGAAGCCGGGCGTACGCGAGGCGGCCGGCGCGGACTGCGCTGCAGGCGACGTGGCTTGTGCTGCAGGCGCTGCGCTATTGCCGTTGCCCGCACGGCGCAGGATCACGCGCACGCGCGCCACCAGTTCGCGCGGCGAGAACGGCTTGGTGACATAATCGTCGGCGCCGATTTCCAGGCCGACGATGCGGTCGATTTCATCGCTGCGCGCGGTGAGGAAGATTACCGGCACTTCGGAGAACTGGCGCAAGCGGCGGCACACATCGAGGCCGCTGATATCGGGCAGGCCGACATCGAGGATCACCAGCGCCGGCGCCAGCTCGCGCGCGGCGGCCAGCGCCTGCTCGCCCAGCATGACATGGTGCGGGGTGAAGCCTTCCTTGCCGAGGGCGAAGGCGATACTGTCTGCAATGGCTTGTTCGTCTTCGACGATCAGGATTGTCTTTTCGCTCATGCGCGGCAGTATAGCGCGTCAATTGCTACTCCCGAAAAAGAAAAGCCCGCTCATGAGCGGGCTTTTCAGGTGTCTTGCGACGAAACCGGGATTACTGCAGTTTGATTTCGACGTCCACGCCAGCTGGCAGGTCCAGCTTCATCAGTGCGTCAACAGTCTTGTCGGTTGGGTCCACGATGTCCATCAGGCGCTGGTGGGTGCGGATTTCGAACTGGTCGCGGGAGGTCTTGTTCACGTGCGGGGAACGCAGCACGTCGTAACGCTGGATACGGGTTGGCAGAGGAACTGGGCCTTTTACCACAGCGCCGGTGCGCTTGGCGGTGTCAACGATTTCCAGTGCGGACTGGTCGATCAGCTTGTAGTCGAAAGCCTTCAGGCGGATGCGGATCTTTTGGTTTGGAGCGGACATGCTTATTCCTTAAAAGAACGAACCGGCAACAATATGTTTCCGGCAATGTATGTAAATACTACGACGGGCCGACATGATAGCACATGCCGGCCCGCTTGAATCAGACTAAGAAACTAATTAGTCGATGATCTTGGCTACAACGCCCGCGCCGACGGTACGGCCGCCTTCACGGATTGCGAAACGCAGGCCTTCTTCCATAGCGATCGGGGAGATCAGCTTCACGGTGATGGAGACGTTGTCGCCTGGCATAACCATTTCTTTGTCCGCTGGCAGCTCGATGGAGCCGGTCACGTCGGTGGTACGGAAGTAGAACTGTGGACGGTAGTTGTTGAAGAACGGGGTGTGACGGCCGCCTTCATCT
>DASWTB010000250.1:0-2327 GCA_036402315.1 Pseudoduganella sp.
ATCGTTCCGAGCGAAATCAAGGACCTGCACGACTACGGCGTGACCCGCATCTTCTCCCCTGAAGACGGCCAGCGCATGGGCCTGGTCGGCATGATCCAGTGGATGGTGCAGCAGTGCGACGTCGACCTGTCCACCTACTCCCCGACCCAGCTGGATGCCATCCGCGAAGGCGACATCGAACAGCGCCACCGCCCGCTGGCCCAGCTGATCACCGCGCTGGAAAACGGCAAGGCCTCCGACAAGCTGCGCGCCGAATTGACCGCAGCCGCCAAAACCGCCACCGCGCCAACCCTGGGCATCACCGGCACCGGCGGCGCCGGCAAGTCCTCGCTGACCGATGAACTGATCCGCCGCATCCGCCTGGACCAGGGCGACGCGCTGAACATCGCCGTGATCTCGATCGACCCGTCGCGCCGCAAATCCGGCGGCGCGCTGCTGGGCGACCGGATCCGCATGAACGCCATCAACCCATGGAATGGCAAGACCCGCGTCTTCATGCGTTCCCTGGCGACCCGCGAAGCCGGTTCCGAAATTTCCCAGGCCCTGCCTGACGTAATCGCCGCCTGCAAAGTGGCGGGCTTCGACCTGGTGATCGTGGAAACCTCCGGCATCGGCCAGGGCGACGCCGCGATCGTGCCGCACGTTGATGTCTCGATGTACGTGATGACGCCGGAATTCGGCGCCGCATCGCAGCTGGAAAAGATCGACATGCTGGACTTCGCCGACTTCATCGCGATCAACAAGTTCGACCGCAAAGGCGCGCAGGATGCATTGCGCGACGTGGCCAAGCAGTACCAGCGCAACCGCGAAATGTGGAGCAAGCGTCCGGAAGAAATGCCGGTGTTTGGCACCCAGGCTTCGCGCTTCAACGACGATGGAGTGACTGCCCTGTACCAGGGATTGCTGCCGGTGCTGGCATCCAAAGGCCTGACCACCAAGCCGGGCGTGCTGCCAGCCACCGACGTGCGCTTCAGCTCCGGCAAAAACGTCATCGTGCCGCCGGCACGCGCGCGCTACCTGGCCGAGATCTCCGACACCGTGCGCAGCTACCACAAGAAGACCTACGCACAAGCCAAGCTGGCGCGCGAACGCCAGCAGCTGCAGGAATCCAAGCGCATGATGGCGGTGGCCGGCAAATCCGTTGCCGACTTCGACGACCTGATCATCGAACGCGACCACGCCATGGACGGCGGCGCCAAGAAGCTGCTGGCCCAATGGCCCGACATGCAGCAAGCCTATGCAGGCGACGAATACGTGGTGAAAATCCGCGACAAGGAAATCCGCACCGGCCTGGTACAGCACACCCTGTCCGGCACCAAAATCCGCAAGGTCTCGCTACCGAAGTACGAGGACCACGGCGAGCTGCTGCGCTGGCTGATGCTGGAAAACGTCCCGGGTTCCTATCCGTTCACCGCCGGCGTGTTCGCCTTCAAGCGTGAAGGTGAAGACCCAACCCGCATGTTCGCGGGCGAAGGCGACGCTTTCCGTACCAACCGCCGCTTCAAACTGGTTTCCACCGGCATGGACGCAAAGCGCCTGTCGACTGCCTTCGACTCCGTCACCCTGTACGGCGCCGACCCGGCGATCCGCCCTGACATCTACGGCAAGATCGGCAACTCCGGCGTGTCCATCGCCACACTGGACGACATGAAGGTGCTGTACGACGGCTTCGACCTGTGCAACCCAAGCACCTCGGTCTCGATGACCATCAATGGCCCTGCCCCTGCCATCCTGGCGATGTTCATGAACACCGCCATCGACCAGCAGGTCGACAAGTTCGTGAAAGAGAATAAACGCCAGCCATCCGAAGACGAATACCAGAAGATCAAGGACTGGGTGCTGATGAACGTGCGCGGCACCGTGCAGGCCGACATCCTGAAGGAAGACCAGGGCCAAAACACCTGCATCTTCTCGACCGAGTTCTCTCTGAAGGTGATGGGCGACATCCAGGAATACTTTGTGCACCACCAGGTGCGCAACTTCTACTCGGTGTCGATTTCCGGCTACCACATCGCCGAGGCGGGCGCGAACCCGATCTCGCAGCTGGCCTTCACGCTGTCCAACGGCTTCACCTTCGTGGAAGCCTACCTGGCGCGCGGCATGCACATCGACGACTTCGCGCCGAACCTGTCGTTCTTCTTCTCCAACGGCATGGACCCGGAATACACGGTGCTGGGCCGCGTGGCGCGCCGTATCTGGGCCGTGACCATGAAAGAGAAGTACGGCGCCAACGACCGCTCGCAGAAGCTGAAGTACCACATCCAGACTTCCGGCCGCTCGCTGCACGCGCAGGAAATCGACTTCAACGACATCCGCACCACGCTGCA
>DASWTB010000251.1:0-50118 GCA_036402315.1 Pseudoduganella sp.
ACCGTTGGGGGTCTGACCCTGTGGGTCAGACCCTGGTTTACCGGTTTAAAAAAAGCCAACCATGGACAAGCACCTAAAAGAAACCAAAATAGACAGCGCCATCGCCTACGACGGCGGCTTCCTGAAAGTCCACCGCGACACGGTCAGCCTGCCCGACGGCAAGCACACCAAGCGCGAATACATCCGCCATCCTGGCGCCGTGGTGATCATCCCCGTGCTGGACAACGGCAAAGTCCTGCTGGAACGCCAATACCGCTACCCGAACGACCGCGTCTTCATCGAACTCCCCGCCGGCAAGATCGACCCGGGCGAGGATCCGCTGGCCTGCGCCATGCGCGAACTGGAAGAAGAGACCGGCTACACTGCCACCGACTGGCAATTCGTCAGTACCATCCACAACGCCATCGCCTACTCCGACGAGCACCTGGACATCTACCTGGCGCGCGGCCTGACTGCCGGCGAAGTGAAGCTGGACGACGGCGAATTCATTGAAACCATCACCGCCAGCGTGGATGAAATGCTGGACTGGGTCCGCAGCGGCAAGATCACCGACGTCAAGACCGTGATCGGCGCCTTCTGGCTCGACAAGCTGCGCTCCGGCGCCTGGAAGCTGGACTGAAGCCATGAACACCTCGCGCAGCCTGTTGCTGGTTGGAGCCCTCGCGGCAAACCAGGCGCAGGCAGCGCAGGTGCAGCGCACGCCGTTCCAGATCCGCTGCGAGGACACGATCAGCAAGACAGTCTCGGTGCTGTCGGCTCGCCAGAACGGCTACACCGTCAACACCCAGCTCTCGTACAAGCAGCTTTCCGCGATGCGCACCGAAAAGATGCCGGCCACAGGATATGTGTTGGGCCTGACGCGCACCGAGTCGCGTGTGCAGATCGGCCTTGACGGGCCGATGCTCACCGATCCGGTCAGTGGTTATGAATGCGTGGCGCCGCGGATCAAGGTGCAGCTGACATATGCGCCAGTGCGGATTTATGTCGGCAACGAGTTCCCGCCGGGGACCTGCGGCTATGCCGAGATCCTGACGCACGAACTGCGGCATATGAATGCGTACATGGACCACCTGGTCAAGGTGGAGGAAATTGTGCGCAGCGCACTGGCGCGGCGGTTCGAGGCCAAGCCGCTGTATGCCCCGGCCGGCACCGCACGCTCGGCGCTGGCACATGAGATCGACAGCGGCTGGCTGCCCTATATCAAGGCTGAAATGGCCAAGGTGGAAGTGCAGCAGGCGCTGATCGATTCGCCGGCCGAATACGCCCGCTTGAGCAAAGCATGCAATGGCGAGATACAAACAATTTTGAGGAAGTCACGTAGCAAAAAATGAAGCGATACTTCGCACTGATTCCAGCCGCCGGTGTCGGCGCGCGTATGGCCGCCGCCAGCCCCAAACAGTATTTGCCGATTAACGGCGTGCCGATGCTGCAGCACACGCTCGATGCCTTCCATCATAGCGAGCTGATTGCCCACACCTATGTGGTGGTAAGCGCCGGCGACGGCTATATCGATTCGATCACGCCTGAGCGCGGCGTGACGATCCTGCGCTGTGGCGGCGCCACGCGCATGGAGTCGATCCTGAACGGCTTGCGCGCGATCCGCGCCAATGTGGGCGATGACGACATGGTGCTGGTGCACGATGCCGCGCGTCCCGGCCTGACGCCGGCCCTTATCGCGAAGCTGATCGCCGCAGTGGGCGACCATGAAGGCGGCGGGCTGCTTGCGCTGCCGGTGGTGGACACTGTAAAGTCCACGCGCTCCGGCAGCGTGCAGACGACGCCGCGCGATGGCCTGTGGCTGGCACAGACGCCGCAGATGTTTTCGTACGCGCTGCTGCTGCGCGCATTGGCGCTGGCGCCGGATCCGAACGCGATCACCGACGACGCCAGCGCAGTCGAAATGCTTGGCTTCTCGCCGAAGCTGGTGGAAGGGCACCCGCGCAATATGAAGGTGACGCTGCCGACGGACATCGCGATCGCAGAAATGTATTTAGGACAGGATTCAAAATGACGCAACTCCCATTCCGTATTGGCCAGGGCTACGACTCGCACCGGCTGGTTGAAGGCCGCAAGCTGATACTCGGCGGGGTAGATATTCCGCACGATCGCGGCCTGCTCGGCCACTCGGATGCTGATGCGCTGCTGCACGCAATTACCGACGCTATCCTCGGTGCGGCGGCACTGGGCGATATCGGCAAGCACTTCCCGGATACGGCCGAAGAATTCCGCGGCGCCGATTCGCGCGTGCTGCTGCGCGAAGCGGCCAAGCGCGTGCGTGCTACCGGCTACGATATCGGCAACGTGGACTGCACCATCATTGCCCAGCGTCCGAAGATGGCACCGCACATCGCCAGCATGGCGGCCAATATTGCCGCCGACCTCGGCGTGCCAGTTGGTCACGTCAACGTGAAAGCCAAGACCAACGAGAAGCTTGGCTATCTGGGCCGTGAAGAAGGCATCAACGCAGAAGCTGTAGCGCTGCTGGTGCTGCGCCAGGGAACGTAAGGCCATGACGAAACACCAGCCGCCGCGCGATCCGTCGCCCGGCGCGCCGCTTGCCGCGACGCGTCTGCCGCCACTCGAAGCCTCGCGCGCCGTGCCGGCTGGCGAGGCTGAGCAAGCTGCCAAAGCCCAAGCACGCGAGCGTCGCGATGCTGCCGTGCGCGGCGTCTCGTCGATGCAGGAAATGCGCGATGCAATTCGTGCTGCAGCTCGCGCCTTGCCGGCGATTGATGCGGTGCCACGTGTTAAACCTATGAGCGCGACGGCGTTTCGATCCCGTGCACGAGAGGGACTGCCATTCCTGATTCCCGGTGCTGTTGCGCGCTGGCCGATTTGCTCGCTTGGCCCCGAAGTGCTGCGCGAGCGTTTCGGCGAAGTGCATGTTCGGGCGCGTGTTGGCGACTATATCGGTACTGCCTTTGCTCCCGACCGCGCCATGCTGGACACCACCATGCGCGAGTACCTCGACCTTGCCGAGGCGACCGAAGGCCTGCCGCCATACCTCGGCAACCTTGAGCTGCGCGAGCTGAACAGCCTGTGCCACTGGCCAACTTACTTCGAAAAGATGGGGCCACCGCGCTTCTGGATCGGCCCCGCAGGAACCGTCACGCCGCTGCACAGTGACTTCGACGACAACATCTTTGCGCAAGTGTGGGGTACCAAGCGCATTTTCCTCGCGCCGCCGCATCACGACGAATTCCTTTACACGCGCGAAGCCAACCCGGTTTTGTTCGGCAGCCCCTTCGACCCCGAAGCTCCCGATTACGAACGCTACCCACTGGCGCGCCAGGCCACGATGATCGAGGTGATCGTCCAACCGGGCGACATGCTGTACGTTCCAGCTGGCTGGTACCACCAGGTTCGCGCGCTGACGTTCTCACTTTCCGCCAACCGCTGGGCACGCGGCCTGCCATATGCTTTGCATGGCTGGAAGCCATTGGTGATTTGACGTTATGATTTGGGAGTGGGATTTCTTCGTGGCCGATTGATATATGCGAGCACCTGCTGCTTAGCCTCATCGATTAGCTCGGGCGTAGGTGTGATGCCACTTAGTCGAACTGGTTTTTGCAGAAGCTCACCAGGAAGAATTTCGGGATTATCCCTATCAAATAAGATGTCATCGTCGTCCATTGCCTCAAATCGCTCCCAGTCAGTCAAGCTTCGGGAAGGTCGAGAAGTATTCTCTGGATTCATTCCGGGTTGCTTTTCTAAAGGAGATGACATGAATGTGGTCCTCTTCGTAAGTATGGATAACTGTGACAGGTTTTCCATCTAGCAAGCCTGTTGTGCGATATCTCCGTTCGGGTTATTGGAACCGTTGATCTTCGCAGCTACTCTCGAGACCGTTGAAGATAAACTGAACGTCAGCAAAATCAAGACTATGGTCGCGTATGTTATCAAATCGTTTCCGCTCGTTCCAAGTGAGCTTCATATCCAGTTTATGCCTATCAAAAGTGAGGTCAAGCAGGCTGGGCGGGACGTTTGATTTTCCTGCCGGGAGCGCTGGGCGGTGTTGAGGTGGATCAGGTAAGATCGTGGGATGACCAGAGATACTTTTGATTACCGTGACGTGGCGGTGGAGTCGGTCGAGGAATACGGCCGGGTGGTGGTGCGGCCGGTGAGTGGGCAGGCGTTCAGCCCGGAGATGCGGGTGGAGTGTTCGCGGCAATTGCGCGACACGGACGTTTATCCGCTTGGTACTTGCTTCCTCGTGCTGGCGAAGATGACGGACCGCCTGGGCGGTGAGCCTTACTTGTATGTTTTCCACGGCGATCCTGTGAAGGTGCTGTCGCCGGAGCAGTTGGAGACCTTCCTTAACGACCGCCGCCGCTTGCGGATCTAGGAGAACGTCGATGAAGCTTGCTATTGCCGCATTGCTGGCGGTGCCTGCGCTGACAATGGCGCAGGTGGCCGAGCCGCAGCCTGACGAGTTGCTGCAAATCGTTTTCCCGAAATGGAGTGATGAAGAGGGCGGCCGCGCGCAGTCCATCGCGACCAGCGCCGTGACGCGCCGCTGGGATCCGAAGCAGGGCAGGAAGCGCAACGTCATCGTCGTGCCGCGCCAGGTGGTGCGCATTGCCCCGGACCGACTGGTGCTGCTGGCCACATTGACGCCGGCAGGCGATGGCGGCGCGCCGCAGATTGCCCATGGCACGCCGGTCGGCCTTGCGGCCTACACCTTCAAGCCCGGCAAGGATGGCTGGAAGCTGGCGAAGCGCCAGGAACCGTTCGACCTGCAGGGCTTCGAAGGCCGCGCGCAAATGGGCGTGCTGCCGCTGTCGCCCACCACCCAAGCCCTGCATGTGACCTGGGGCAGTTGCTGGCAGGGCCATTGTGTCGACCTGTTCGCGTTGTATGCGATCGGCGCTGATGGTGTGAAGCCGCAGCCGCTGGTGCTGCAGAAGGTCAAGGGCGACAATGTCTATTCGCGTCCCGACTGCGTCGATCGCCTGGCGGGCATCGTGCAGGGCTTGCGGCCCGCCGATCCGGACCCCGGCGATAAGGTTGCGCCGGGCCGGTGCTACGCCATTGAAGGCCGCTGGGACATCCAGAACGCGGATGCTGCCGCCGCAAAGAGCAGCGTACCGGCAGCGCTGATTCTGCGCTTCAATGGCGCGATGAGCAAGGCTGGCAAGGACGGCAATGCGCCTGCGCAGCGCATCGACCAGGCAATGAAATTCGAATTCCGTGGCGGGCGTTACGTGCCCGTCTCCGGCAGCAATCCCATTCCAGACGCATAAACAAAGGAGACCTACATTGATCAAGATCCGAGAGATTGACCATATCGTGCTGCGCGTTGTCGACGCCGATCGCATGATCCGCTTCTATACAGAGGTGCTGGGCTGCACCATCGAGCGCCGCCAGGACGAGATCGGCCTGATCCAGCTTCGCGCCGGCAGCTCGCTGGTGGACCTGGTGCCGGTCGATAAGAAACTGGGGAAAATGGGCGGCGCTGCGCCAGGCAAGGAAGGCCGCAATGTCGACCATTTCTGCTTCCGCGTCGATCCGTTTGACGAGGCAGCGATCCGCGCCCACCTGAGCGCGCACGACGTCGCCAACGGCCCATCGGAATCGCGCTATGGCGCGGAAGGCGAGGGGCCGTCGATCTACGTCAACGACCCCGAAGGCAACACTGTCGAACTGCGCGGCGCGCCTTACGCGAGCTGATCAGTCGTCCTCGTCCTCGTCGTCTTTCTTGAGCTTCGAGGACTTGCGTGCTTCGTCGGCAGCTGCTTTCAGCTTGGCCGCATCGCCCATGAATTCATCGACGCTGTGGTCTTTGCTCTGGCGGACTTCCGGCGGCAGAATGACCGACATGTACAGTTCGTCGCGCAGGCGGCCGGCGCCCTCGTAGTTGCGCATCAGGATCAGGCCCGAACCCAGGGCCAGGAATACGGCGCAGGAAGAAATGAAGGCACGCGGCTTGTGCGGTTTGACGGTGCGCAGGTGGTTGTAGATCATGGCAACCAGGATCAGCATCACCACGTGGTTGCCGTAGCGTGTGAATACTTCCGCCGACCAGGCATAGGCCAGCACGCTGCTCAAAGCCTTCCACGCGCCGATCGCCACCAGCCCGCTGCCGAGGATGAACAGGTGGCGCCCCAGGCGCGCGTGGCCGCCGAAGATGCGATTGGCCAGCGCCCATACGCCGCTCCACACCATGCCGGCGCCGATGCCGGTGGCAATCACCAGCAGGTAGCGGATGGCCTGGAAGGCGCCGGTATCGGACAGCGCTTCGGTCACACCGACGAACAACGCAATCAGCGCCATGCCGGCCAGCGCCGGCACGCCGCCTTCCCAGGCGTGCATGGTGGTGTCGGTGACTTCCGCTTCCACCGGGAATGCCGCGTTGCGCACGCGCAGGCGGGTGTGGCCGAGGCGAACCACGGTCGTGCCGTTGATCGGTGCCGAAGCCTGGCGCTTGCCGTGCACCACGATGCCGTTCTGGCTGCCCAGGTCGCGCATCACGAGCGCGCCGTCTTCCGCCAGTTCCACTACCGCGTGGGTCGGCGCGGTATGCGCATCGTCCAGGATGAAATCGTTGTTGTAGCCGCGGCCAATGGTGATCGGCAGCTTGTCGATGCGGTGGCGATGCAGCACGTCGCCATTGCGCGCCAGCGTTTCGATGAAGAAGGGGCCGTTCATTTCTTGCCCCCGCGTGCCAGCGATTCGAGGAAGGCACGCGAGGCACGCAGGCCGTTTTCATACGAGACGCCGCGGGCATCGAGGCGGCTTTGCAGGTTCATTTTGCCTTCGTCGGTGCTGGAGGTCAGCAGGGCGAAGTCGTACAGGCCGTCGAACTTGCGGTAGGCGCGCACGCACATCACGGCGCGCATCGGCAGGGTGCTGTTCTTGACGAATTGTTCGGTGCACATCGGGCCGGTCAGGCGCTTGTCCTTGTGGCTGCCGAAGCTCTCGTTCTTGAACGAGTTGCTGGACAAGACGGCGAAGCGCACTTCATCCAGGCCGGTGCTCTTCATGTACTGGTGCTGGATCTGCACCTGGCCGGTCTGCAGCGAGCCGGACACAAACAGGGAAGACTCCATCTGGCAGTTGGTGACTTCCACCGAGAACGAGTCGCGGTCACTGGATCGTCCCCAGCAGCGCATCTGTTCCGATTCGCGCACCGGCACGGAGTAGGGACCCATGGCCTTGGCGGTCAGCGGCTTGGCCAGCAACTGGTCGACCATGGCTTTCTGGTGCACCAGCAGCTGCTGGGCGACGATGGCGGTGAAATCCTTCGGCGGCTTGGCTTCCGGATCGACTTTCTTCAGCAGTTCCTGCGCATAGCGTGCCGGAACCAGGAAGGACACCAGTTCGCCATCGAGGCGCTTGGAGACGTTGACGCCGGCCACCGCGCCATCCACCGTCACGCTTGGGCCACCGCTCATGCCGGCGTTGATCGGGCCGGTGAACATCAGTTGTTCATAGAAGCTGCGTGCGATCACGCCATTGAATGCGCCTTCGGAGATGGCGAAGCCCAGGTCGAGCGGATTGCCCAGCGAGTAAAGGTATTGGCCCTGCGTCAGCGTGACCGGCTTGTCGCCCAGCTTGAAGTAGCCGGTGCCGTAACGGTTCACGCGCACCACGGCCAGGTCGTGCAGCACATCGACCGCCAGCAATTCGATGTTGCCGCGCTGGCCGGCGGTGTCGACCCATTCACCGGTGTAAGTGTCTGGATCAAGCGCGAATTGCGAGACGACGTGGTAGTTGGTCAGGACCAGGTTGGAGGTGCCGACCAGGAAGCCGGAACCGACCGACGATTGGGTGCGGCCGGTTTTCAGCAGCGAGCGAACCTGCAGCAGGTCGGCCTTGGCGGCGGAATAGAGTTTTTGCGCGGTGCTTGATGGCGTCGGCAGTGCGACTGCATCGGGGGCGGGGGCTGGCGCCTGCTGTGCGTTGACTGCCGCGCAGCCCCAGGTCAAAGTCAGTAGTAAAGCAAGTTTAGTGAATTTCATCTAATCCTTCGACCGGGGGCAGTGAGGCGGGGATTACAGTTCGCCGTCTTCGGCGGCTGGCGGGGTGACTGGGGTCATCATGTGTCCCAGCTTGAGCGCCTTGGTGTTCAGGTAGTGCTGGTTGAAGGCGTTGCGGTTGACCAGCAGCGGCACCCGTTCGGCCACTTCGACGCCGAGGGCGCCCATCGCCGCAATCTTGCGCGGGTTGTTGGTCATCAGCTTCAGGCTCTTCACCCCGAACTGCTTGAGCATCGGTTCGACCAGGGCGTAGTTGCGCTGGTCCGGCTTGAAGCCGAGTTGTTCGTTGGCTTGCACGGTGTCGGCGCCTTGCTCTTGCAGGCGGTAGGCGCGCATCTTGTTGATCAGACCGATGCCGCGGCCTTCCTGGCGCAGGTAAAGCAGCACGCCGCGGCCTTCCTCGGCGATGCGTTTCAGCGCGCCTTCAAGCTGGGCGCCGCAGTCGCAGCGCTGGGAGAACAGGACGTCGCCGGTCAGGCATTCGGAATGGACGCGCGCCAGCACCGGCTCGCCATTGCCGATATCGCCCAGCACCATGGCCAGGTGTTCCTTGCCGGTCGCGTGTTCGACGAAGGCATGCAGCGTGAACTGGGCCCACGGCGTCGGCAGGGCGCACGAGGTGACGTAGTCCAGGTCTTCTTTTACCGGTTGTTCTGCTACGGGCTGCATGATGCTCTTTCAATCTTTGTATTGTGTAACCCTGCAATCATAACAAAAACCCGGTAAATCGGGGTCTGACCCATAGGGTCAGACCCCCAACGGTATTACGGCCACCGGTTTTGAGTTTAAAGTCCTTGATCTTTCCAAAAGGTCAAAGGCCTAGAACCAACACCGTTGGCCGCACCGCAGACGGGGTCTGACCCTGCGGGTCAGACCCCGGTTTACCGGGTTTAAGGCAAGTCGAACAACAGCACTTCAACATTATCGGCGCCCGACAAGGTCACCGACTCTTCGCCAGTAATCTTGGCCGCATCGCCGCCTTTCAGCGCCGTGCCATTGACGGTCAGCGCGCCGCGGATAACGTGGACATAAGCCTGCCGCCCAGCGCCCAGCTTATGCACCGCACCTGCGCCGCCATTCAGGAGGGAAGCGTAGATAAAGGCATCCTGGTGCACCAGCACCGACCCATCCCGCCCATCCGGCGAAGCAATCAGCCGCAGCGCGCCGGTTTTGCTCTCCGGCGTAAAGTGCTTTTCCTCGTAGCCTGGCTCGATGCCCACTTGGGAAGGCTGGATCCAGATCTGCAGGAAATGCACGCCTTCCTTGACCGAATGGTTGTACTCCGAGTGGCGCACGCCGGTACCAGCCGTCATGCGCTGCACGTCGCCGTAGTGCAGGACCGAGCCGTTGCCCATGCTGTCCTTTTGCTCCAGCGCGCCGCTCAGCACATAGGAGATGATTTCCATGTCGCGGTGGCCGTGGGTGCCGAAGCCCTGGCCCGGCGACACTTTGTCTTCGTTAATCACCAGCAGCGGGCCGAAACCTACGTGTTTCGGGTCGTAATAGTGGCCAAAGGAAAAGCTGTGGCGGGAATCCAGCCAGCCAAAATTGGCAACACCGCGGTCTTCAGATTTACGTACTTGCAACATAATTAGCTCCTTGTGCGATAATTTCGATCAGATGTTTCACAGTATATGGGCGGCTAATCGTGTTAAAAAGCGAATAATTTGCCTGTCTATGATCGAAAATTTCGAATGCTCAGATTAAGCCTTGAAGCCCTGCAAATCGTCGACGCCATCGATCGCGGCGGTTCCTTTGCCGCCGCCGCGCGGGAGCTGTACCGCGTGCCGTCGACCATTTCCTACACGGTTGGCAAGCTGGAGGAGGAGCTTGGCGTCCAGGTGTTCGAAAGGTTCGGCCCGCGCGTCGAGCTGACGGCCGCCGGGCACGAACTGCTGAAAGAAGGACGCTACCTGCTCAAGGCAGCGGGCGACCTGGAACAGCGCGTGCGGCGCGTGGCGTCGGGCTGGGAAACGGAACTGGCGGTCGGCCTCGACTCCATGTTCGGCGCTGCCGTGCTGGCGCCGGACGTGCGCGCCTTTTACGAGGTCACCCAGCAAACCCGCCTGCGCCTGGTCCAGGAAACGCTGGGCGGCAGCTGGGAAGCTTTGCTGGACCGGCGGGTCGACCTGGTGGTTGGCGCGCCGGGCGATGGCCCGGCCGGCGGCGGCTATGTGTCGCAGGCGATCGGCCAGTTGAAATGGGTGTTCGCGGTTGCGCCGCAGCACCCATTGGCGCAGGTGCCGGGGCGGCTGGGCCGCAACGATTTGCAACTGCATCGTGCGATTGCCACGGCCGACTCGGCGCGGCTGCTGGCGCCGCGCACGGTCGGCCTGGTGCTGGGCCAGGACACCCTGACTGTACCGACCATGCAAGCCAAGTTCGATTACCAGGTGGCCGGGCTGGGCTTCGGCTTCCTGCCCGAGCGTTGCGCACGCGAAGCGATTGCTGCCGGCCTGCTGGTGGAAAAGGAAGTGGAAGAGCCGAAACCTGACGAAACCTTCTATCTGGCCTGGCGCAGCGGCGAGTCCGGCGCGGCCTTGCGATGGTGGCGGCAGCGCATGGCGGAACCGGGCTTGTTCGAACGGCTCTGTTCCTATCTGCCGAGTGTCGCGACAGGGTAATGGCGGGCAAGGCCGGGCGCCCGGTCTTGGACGGGCAGCAGGCGATCCTGGCTCTATAAAATTCACCATTCCTGGATCTTTGTTGGAGCCATGTTGCGGCGCAAACTATCCCTGACACATTCGAAAGGGATTGCCATGCTGGACTTCTACTACGTCGCGACACCCCAAGGGCAGCAAATGCTGATGTTCCTGGAAGAGACCGGGCTGCCGTTCCGCCGGATTCCAAAGGCAAGATCGCTGGCAATGGTCGACCATTGGCCGGTCGATGCGGGCGAACCGTTGCCATTGCAGGAATCCGGCGCCATGCTGCTCTACCTGGCGGAGAAGGCGGGCTTCGGCTTGCCAACCGGCATGCGTGCGCGGGGCGAAGCGCGGCAGTGGCTGTTCTGGCAGAAGGCCTTTGAATGCCGCGGCAAAGAGACGGCTGAGTTGTTCGAGACGCTCGACAAGCGGCTGGCAGGGCAAGCATACCTGTGCGGCGAGCAGTATTCGGTGGCCGATATTGCCTGTTTCCCGTGGGTCAGCGCACGCGGTGCGCAGCTTGCCGCCTATCCCAGCCTCGCGCGCTGGTTCCATGCCATCAGCCAGCGGCCGGCCACTCAGCGGGCTTATGGCCGTGAAATGTCCACCTTGGGGGCAGGAACGGAAGTGGAGATTTCTGCACTGGCGGGAGTACTGCCATGAGGCGCGCGGATGCGGGCAGCATGCTGTCGGTGGCAGCAATCTGGGGCGCGTCCTATCTGTTCATCCGCGTCGGGGCGCCGGAATTCGGGGCAGCGGCGATGGGCGGGGTGCGCGCGGTTGCGGCGGCGGTGCTGTTGCTGCCCTTGCTGCTCTGGCGCGGCCAGCTTGCCGCGCTGCGCAAGCATTGGCGCGGCATCGGTTTTGTCGGCGTGACGAATGCCGCGTTGCCTTTCCTGCTGTTTAATTTCGCGGCGCTGACGATTCCGGCAGGGCTCTCTTCCATCCTGAGCGCGACCACGCCCTTGTTCGCGGCCCTGATCGGCGCCATCTGGCTGGGAGAGCGGTTGACCTTGACGCGCATGGCCGGACTGTCGCTGGGCTTTGGCGGAGTGGTGCTGCTGGTGGCGGGCAAGCTGCACTTCCTGCCCCAGCAAGACATGCTGCGCACGGTGCTGGCCTCGCTGGCTTGCCTGGCGGCGACGCTGCTGTATGGGATCTCGGGCAATTTCAGCAAGCGCTACCTGGCTGATGCGCCGCCGCTGGCGGTGGCGACGGGCAGCCAGATGGTGGCTGCCGTGCTCCTGATTGGTCCGGCGTTGGCGCTTTGGCCTGCCGAGCCTCCTTCTGCCAAAGCCTGGTGGGCAGTGCTGGCGCTGGCCGCGTTGTGCACGACCTTCGCGTATGTACTGTTCTTTGGCTTGATTGCGCGGCTGGGCGCAAGCAAGGCGATGAGTGCGTTGTTCCTGATCCCGGCGTTCGGCGTGCTGTGGGGCTGCCTGTTCCTGGGGGAGACGTTCTCGTTGCAGATGGGGGTGAGCTGCCTAGTGATCCTCGCGGGTTGCGCGCTGACCACCGGGCTTGTTGAACCGTCGCGCTGGACGGTTCCGTTCGTGGGCAAGCGTGCTTAATTAACGCTTGTCATCGTTTTTGTGGCTTTGACGGCCAGCTTCGGCGTGCTGCTCAGGGGTGCCGCCGCGGGTGCCGCCACCGCTGCTTTGGCGGCTGCCCGATTCGGACGAACCGGACTGGCGGTTGCCGTCATTTTTGTGGCTCATGCTACCGGCCTTGCGTGCTTCTTCCGAAGTGAATTCGTGTGCATTGCCGGAAGCGTGAGCTGCCTTACCGCCTTCGCTGGCGATCTCGCGTTGTTTTTGCGGGTCCATCGATGCGAAACCGCGATTGCTGGTGTCGCCCGACTGTTTGTTCCCGCCGCGATTGTCTTGATTACTGGATGCCATGATCATCTCCCATTTCGGTTCAAGGAGTCGTCATGGTAGGCGCGGCAGGGGCCTCAATTAATCAGAACACGCTACCAGAGTTTGTAGGACAATGGCTCATTGAAAAGTAATGTTTTCGAGGCAGGCCATGTACCAACTGGAGCGCTTTGTCGCTGCGCAGGAAAACATCTACCCGCAGGTGGTCAACGAACTGTCGGCTGGACGCAAGCGCAGCCACTGGATGTGGTTCATCTTTCCCCAACTGGCAGGGCTCGGTTTCAGCGCGATGGCGCAGCAATATGCGGTCGGCGGGCTGGCTGAAGCGCGCGCCTACCTGGCGCATCCCGTGCTCGGCCCCAGGCTGCGCGAATGCAGCGCGCTGGTGCTGGCTGTCCGGGGAGCGACAGTCCATGGTATCTTCGGGGCGCCGGACAATATGAAATTCCATTCGTCGATGACACTGTTCGCGCAGGCCGCGCCGGATGAAGCGCTGTTCCGCGATTGCCTCGACAAATATTTTGGCGGCGTGCCCGACCAGGCCACGCTGGACTTACTGCACAAGGAAAAACAATGACCCGTATCATCCTCGACGACGCCCACCTGCACCCGGCCATCCGCGAACGCGTGGCGAAAAACCATGCCGATATCGTGGCGGAAGTGCAGGCGGCCATTGCGGCCAACCGCGTGGTCGTCGTTGGCATGCGCCAGAATCCGTTCCCGAAAAAAGCTTGCCGCCTGCTCGACGCACTGGGCACCAAGTACGCGTACCTCGAGTATGGCAGCTACTTCAGCCAATGGCGCCGCCGCACGGCGCTGAAGATGTGGACCGGCTGGCCAACCTTCCCGATGATCTTCATCGACGGTGTGCTGATCGGCGGCTTCAATGACCTGGAGCGGCTGATCGAAAAGGGCGAATTCACGTCGCTGGTCGCACCACGTCTGCAGGGTTGATGGACGCGCTGTCCGATGCGCGCGGCCGCGTATTCGGCCGGCATGTGGGCCGCGGCTGCATCGTGCGCACCACGGCCGAACTGCTGCTGGTGCTGCTGCCCGCGCACCAGTTCTCGCGCGAGCACGACCCGCTTACGGGCTTTGTGGAGCTGGCGATCCGGCCCGTGCCAGACTAGGCTTGCGTTCTTTCTGCAGGCGGGCCGCGACCTTTTCGGCGCCGGCGAAGGCGCGCACCAGGTTGCCGCCGGCCAGCTTGGCCAGGTCCTGGTCGCTCCAGCCGCGGCGTATCAGTTCGGCGAACAGGGCAGGGTAGGTCGACACATCTTCCAGGCCTTCCGGATTGACGGCGCCGTAGTAGTCGCCGGCGATGCCGACGTGGTCCTTGCCGGCCACCCGCGCCACGTGTTCGATGTGGTCGGCCACCATCGAAAGCGTGGCTTTCGGCAGCGGGCCGGCTTTGGCGGCATAGGCATCCTTGACGGCTGTGAATTCCGGCGTGCCCGGCTTGACGCCGGCGGCGGCGACGGCTTCGTTCATGCCTTTATGCCAGGCCGCGACTTGCGGGGAGATGAACGCCGGCACAAAGGTCACCATCACCACGCCCCCGTTGGCCGGCAGGCGCTGCAATACTTCGTCCGGCACGTTGCGTGGATGGTCGTCCAGGGCGCGCGCGCTGGAGTGCGAGAAGATCACCGGCGCCTCGCTGGTGTCGAGCGCCTGCTGCATCACTTCGGTGCTGACGTGGCTCAGGTCCACCAGCATGCCAAGGCGGTTCATTTCACGCACCACTTCCTTGCCGAAGGGTGTCAGGCCGCCATGCTTGCGCTCACCCATGGCGGCGTCGACCCAGTCCAGCGTGGAGTTGTGGGTCAGTGTCATGTAGCGGGCGCCGAGCTCGTAGTAGGCGCGCAGGGCGCCCAGGCTGTTCTCGATCACGTGGCCGCCTTCCATGCCGATGAAGCTGGCGATCTTGCCTTCGCGCTTGGCCTTGGCGATGTCGCTGCTGCGGGTGGCCAGCACCAGGCTTTCCGGATACTTCGCGATCATGCGCCGCGCCAGGTCGATCTGCTCCAGCTGCGCGACGGCCCAGCCGCTTTTCAGCTCGACCGGCACGTAGACGCTCCAGAACTGGGCGGATAGCTTGCCTTGCTTCAGGCGCGCCAGGTCGGTTTCGTGCGGAGTGCGCTGGCGCAGGTCGTAGTGTTCGACGTCCATCGGGTGGGTGGCGTCTTCGCGGATGGTCCAGGGCAGGTCGTTGTGGCCGTCGATCAGCGGAACCTTGTCGAGCAGGGCGCGGGCGTGCTGCAAGGCGGCGTCCTGCGCGAAGGCCGGTGCGTTGAAGAGCAGTCCACTAATTATTGCAATGTAAAGGCGTTTCACTATGTCTCCGTTGCGGATTGGCTGGCCGGTGTTGGCAAATAGATATTAAACCATGCACTGGCGCAAAAACGCCGGTATACTTCAACGACCCTCGTTCAAGGATGAATGTCTTCATGCTTCGCCAGCCCCAAGCGCCCAAAGCCCCGCCCAAAGGCTTTACGATCATCGAATTAATTGTCGTGATGGTTATTCTCGGGATTCTAGCCGCGGTGGCGCTCCCGAAAATGATCAACTTCGGTTCCTCGGCCCGCATTGCGTCCATCGAGGCGCTGGCAGGCTCGGTCAAGACTTCCATTGGCCTGGTGCGTTCGCTGACTGCGGTGCGCGGCGAGGGTACGGCCAGCAATATCGCCAACATCACCTTCGTCAACATCGATGGCACGACTTCGATGCGCGTCTGGAGCGGCTACCCGGACCGCTGGTGCGATGGCATCGGCATCGCGCTGCAAGGCGCGAAAATTCCAAGCGGCGGTTGCTACCTTTCCCCAAGCGCGGTCCCTTCCGGCGACTATACCTTCTACGGCTACGGCAACAGCCAGATTCCGGGCGGCGATGCCGGCTGGCGGATCGAAGGTGCACCGACGCCGATGCAGTGCTCCGTCCAATATACCTATAACGGCAGCGGCGCCCCGGTGGTCAAGGCGAATACCAGCGGCTGCTGAAGCTGGTCAATTCCTGCGTGCGCGCAGCGGTTCGAGCAGGGCGCGCAGGTTGTTGTGGTCGATCTCGTACATCAATGCCAGCAGCGCGCCAAGCTCCCCTTTCGGGAAGCCTTCGCGCGCCATCCAGCCCAGGTAATGGCCTGGCAAGTCGGCCAGCTTGCGGCCCTTGTACTTACCATAGGGCATATCGCGTGCCACCAGCATTGCCAGGTATTCCGGGTTCATTCTATTTACAGTGCTTTCACGGGTATGCAGATTTCGCAGGTAAAGCTGCCGTCGGTCTGCGTCGCAAGGTTTTCGTAGCGCTCAAAGCAAGGGCGTTCGTCGCATTGCAAGCCGCTGGACGGCAGCCATTCCTTCATCATGCGGTTCCACACCGGACCGATATCGCGCGGCGAACCGGTGTAGCGGGTGACAGCGTAACGCCCGCCGGGAAGCTGGGCAACGCTGAATTGTCCGCCAGGCTCGAAGCCTTCCGGGATTTCGACGCAGGCGTCGTAGCGGCATTTGTCGGCGGGCGTGACGCTTGGGTCGTCGTGGCCGATGCCGTAGCAGGTGGCGCCGGCCAGGCCGTGGCCGAGCATCCAGGGCATGACAGCCTGGGCCCAGAACTGGCCGACGGCCGGGCCGTAAGGGCCGATGTGGCGGCGGTAGGCGATGCGGGCTGGCGGCAGGTCGATAACGTTGACTTCCATTTTTCGTGCTCCATTGTGGTGGTTGGAGCCCTCATGTTCGCCGTATGAGCCGTCGCCGGCCTGACCGTGCTTGCTGTTCGCCTGATCCGGATTGCTATTTTGCGCGTTGACCTTGGCCAGGAAGGCGGCAGTGCGCGCGGGCGTGTTTGCCCGCCACTCGGTCGGGGTACTGCCGAAGCGGGTCTTGAAGGCGCGGGCAAACGCTTCGCCTGAGCCGAAACCGGTCGACAGTGCGACTTCCAGCACGGTGCCGCCGGCTGCCAGCCTGGCCGCTGCCACTTCCAGCCGGCGCCGGCGTACATAGTCGCCCAGCGTCTCGCCCATCCACGCAGCGAAGATGCGGTGAAAGTGGTAGCGCGAGAAGTTGGCGATGTCGGCCAGGGCGGGCAGGTCGAGCTGCGCGTCCAGGTTGCGGTCGATATGGTCGAGCACCCGGTTCATGCGGCGCTCGTATTCGCTGCGCGGATCGTTCATGCCAGTGGATAGATGCGGTCAAGGCTGCCGGGACCGAAGTATTTTTCATACTCCTTGGCGGCGTAGGAATCCATCATGCCGGAAATGTAGTCAACCACCAGCCGTTCGCGCGAATCCTTCAGGCTGCGGATGGCCGGCGGCAGCAGGATGCCGCCCTTGTTGTAGGTCTTGTCGGTCAGGACTTCGAACAGGCCGCGAATGATTTTCTCGCCGCGCTTTTCGTAGAGCTGCACGTCCTTCTTGCGCAGGATGGCGCGCCACAGCAGGCTTTTCAGGCCGCGCGCCAGCAGGCCCTTGGTGCGGTAGCCCAGTTCGGGACCGTGCTTGCCTTCGACTACCGCGATGTCGCGGCACAGTTCATGCACGATCTGCGAGGTCAGTTCCTTGCGCAGCACGATGGAGTATTCCTCCGAGCTTTCCTGCATATCGCATTTCAGCGCTTCTTCGTGGGCGTGGTTGGCGATGCTGGCAAACTGCTCATGGGCGGCCGAGAAGTCCTTGCTGATCTTGAACTCGTGGACGATCTCGCCCCAGGTGATGATGCCGAAGCTCAGCGCATCTTCCACGTCGTGCGCGGCGTAGGCGATTTCGTCGGCCAGGTCCATGATCTGGGCGTCGATGCTCTTGCGCAGCGATACGCCGCGGGCGGCCAGCTGGCCGGTCAGGAATTCGTAATCCTCGTCGTACAGGAATTTCTTCGGGTTGTCGGTGCGGCGCTGGAAATATTTGGTAATGCCAAGCAGGGAGCGCACGGTCAGGTTCAGGCCGGCGTAAGCGTGATGCTTCTTCTCCAGCGTGCGCAGGGTGCGAAAGGCCTGCGCATTGCCCTCGAAGCCGCCGGCATCGGCCAGCAGCTCGTCCAGGATCTTTTCGCCGTAATGGCCGAAGGGCGGGTTGCCGATGTCGTGCGCCAGCGAGCAGGTTTCCGACACCACGCTGCGCTCGAGCCCCAGGTCGGCCGCGATGGAACGCGCGATCTGCGCCACTTCCAGGCTGTGCGTCAGGCGGTTGCGGTTGAAGCGGTTGGCGTCGACGCCAAGCAGTTGCATCTTGCCCTGCAGGCGGCGGAAGGACGATGAATACAGCACGCGCGCATAATCGCGCATGCATTCCTCGCGGCCTTCGCCGCGGCCGTCGGCCTGGGCGTGCACCCGGTATTCGAGCGGCAGTACCAGCGCTTCCTGGGCGCGGGCGAATTCGATTGTCTGTTGGTCGTACATTGTTATCCTCAGTTTTGCAGGCGATTCTAAGGCGCTTCGGCATTCCAGTGTATATTGCAGCCCAAATTGTTTCATGGCTGGATAGAAAAATGTCACCTGTTTCGCTGTTCCTCGTGGTGCTGGCCTATTTCGGCCTGCTGTTCGCCGTGGCCTGGGCCACCTCCCGCAACGCCAACAACGACAGCTTCTTCATCGGGAACAAGAGTTCGAACTGGATGCTGGTGGCCTTCGGCATGGTGGGCACCACGCTGAGCGGCGTGACGTTCATCAGCGTGCCGGGCGCGGTCGGGCGCGACGGCTTTGGCTACATGCAAATCATGATCGGCTATGTGCTGGGCTATGTCGCCGTGGCCTATGTGCTGCTGCCGCTGTATTACCGCCTGAAGCTGACATCGATTTACCATTACCTGGATGTGCGGCTGGGGCGGCGCTCCTACCAGAGCGGGGCGGCCTTCTTCATCCTGTCGCGCACCCTTGGCGCCACGGCGCGCCTGTATCTGGTGGTGAATATCCTGCAAGCCGTGATCCTGGACAGTCTTGGCGTGCCGTTCTGGCTGACCAACCTGGTCATCCTGGCGATGATCCTGCTGTATACCTATGAGGGCGGGGTGAAAACCATCGTCTGGACCGACACGCTGCAAACCACAGGCATGCTGTTTGGCCTGGTGGCCTGCACGGTGTTCCTGCTGAATGAGATGGGCCTGGGCGTGCTGGAAAGCCTTGAGAACATGCGCTCGGCCGGCCTGGCGCGTGTGTTCACCACCGATATCGATAGTCCTGGCCACTTCTGGAAGCAGATCGTGGCGGGCTTTTTCATCGTCATCACGATGACCGGCATGGACCAGGAAATGATGCAGAAGAATATTTCGGTCAGGACGCTGGGCGATTCGCAGAAAAACATGCTGGCGCTGAACGCCATCCTGGCCGGCGTGCTGACCTTGTTCCTGTTCCTTGGCGGCTTGCTGTACCTGTATGCGCCGCAGCTTGGCTTGGCGGCCAGCGGCGACAAGATCTTCCCGGCCGTGGTGATGGGCCACCTGCCGGCGCTGCTGCAACTGGTGTTCATCATTGCCCTGATCAGCGCCTTGTTCCCGAGTGCGGATGGCGCGATCACGGCGCTGACATCGTCCTTCTGCATCGACATTCTTGGTTTGAAACGGCGCGACGACTTGGGCGAGGGCGCGCAAGTGCGCATCCGCCACCGGGTGCACCTGGCGTTCTGCACGCTGTTCCTGCTGCTGGTGATGGTGTTCAAGTGGGTCGACAGTGCCAGCATGATCGGCATGGTCCTGAAACTGGCCGGCTATACCTACGGGCCACTGCTTGGCCTGTTTGCCTTCGGCCTGCTCAGCAAGCGCGCGGTAAACGACAAGCTGGTGCCGTGGGTGGCGCTGGCGGGGCCGCTGCTGTGCGCCCTGGTCGACTTCAACCAGGCAACCCTGTTCGGCAGCTACCGCATCGGACTGGAGCTGCTGGTCATTAACGGCCTGCTGGTTATGGCTGGGCTTTACCTGATTTCTTCACCATCCCAAGCGAATGTCGCTTATAGTGTGAGGTAGTTACATTTTTTGCATTAGGAGTAACGATGTCCCGCTCTGTTTTCTCGTATGTCCGCGCTGGTTTTGCCTGGTTCTGGGGCGCCGTGGATAAAAGCCGCCGCGCCACCATGAACTTCCTGTTCCTGCTGGTCGTGGTGCTGCTGATTGCCGCCATCTTCGGCGGCGGCGTCAAGCCCCTGGGCGACAAGACCATGCTGGTCCTGAACCTGGAAGGCGCGCTGGTGGAGCAATCGTCCGGCGGCAGCCGCGACGCGCTGATGGCCGGCCTGGCCGGCGGCGAAGTGCACAAGTCGGTGCAACTGCGCGATGTGTTGAAGGTGCTCGATGCGGCCGCCAAGGACCCGCAGATCGGCGGCGCCGTGCTGGTGCTGGACGAAATGCAGGGCGGCGGCCAGGCCATGCTGCGCGAAATCGGCGCGGCCGTGGACCGCTTCAAGGCCAGCGGCAAGAAAGTGGTGGCCTGGGGTTCCAGCTATAACCAGCGCCAGTACCAGATCGCGATCCATGCCGACGAGGTCTACCTGCATCCGATGGGCGCGGTGTTCCTCGATGGTTTCGGCAAGTACCGCAACTACTACCGCGATGCGCTGGACAAGGTGGGCGTGACCGTCAACCTGATGAAGGTCGGCACCTACAAGAGCTTTGCCGAGCCGTTCATCGCCAACGGCCCGTCGCCGGCGGCGGCGGAAGCGGACGCCTTCCTGTACAACGACCTGTGGGCGCGCTACACCGGCCAGGTGGAGCAGTTGCGCAAGATGCCGGAAGGCTCGCTGATGAAGGCGATCGACAACCTGCCGGCCCTGGTGGCAGAGACCAAGGGCAACCTGGCGCAGGTGGCGCTGAACGCCAAGCTGGTCGACGGCCTGAAGACCAAGGATGAACTGCGCGTGATGATGACCAAGCGCGGCGCCGACGACCCGGCAGCCAAGTCCTTCCGCCAGGTCAGCTATCAAGATTACCTGGCGCGCGTGTTCCCGAAACTGACCGGCGACGCAATCGGCGTGGTGATGGCGGTGGGCGAAATCAGCGACGGCGATGCGCCGGCCGGCCAGATCGGCGGCGCTTCGACGGCACGACTGGTGCGCATGGCGCGCGAAGACAGCTCGATCAAGGCGGTGGTGCTGCGCGTTGATTCGCCTGGCGGCAGCGCCTTCGGTTCGGAGCTGATTCGCCGCGAGCTGGAATTGACCCGCGCGGCCGGCAAGCCGGTGGTGGTCTCGATGGGCAATGTGGCCGCTTCCGGCGGTTACTGGATTTCGATGGCGTCGGACGAGGTGATTGCCGACCCGGCCACCATCACCGGTTCCATCGGCGTGTTTGCGCTGTTCCCGACCGTGGACAAGGTGATCGACAAGCTGGGCATCCATACTGCTGGCCAGACCACCACCTGGCTGGGCGATGCAGGCAACCCGCTGCGCCCGATGGACCCACGCTTCGGCCAGTTGATCCAGGGCGTGATCGGCCACACCTACGACGAGTTCACCGCCAAGGCGGCCAAGGCGCGCAACACCACGGTTGAGAAGATCGACGCCGTAGGCCAGGGCCGTGTGTGGACCGGTGCGCAGGCGCAGGAACGCGGCCTGGTCGATACCCTGGGCGGCTATCAGGATGCCTTGAAGGCTGCGGCGCGCCGCGCCAAGCTGACCGGCGAGCCGCGCGTGGTGTATATCGAGCGCGAGATGTCGCGCTTTGACAAGGTGCTGGAATTCTTCGGCGCTTCGAGTGCGAAGGCGGCTGCCGCCAAGGCGTTCGGCGACCAGGCGCGCGCATCGCTGCTGCCTGCCGGGGTGCCGGCCGGCGTGGCTTCGGAAGTGCTGCAGGACCTGGGCTGGCTGAACGACATGACTGCCCAGCGCAAGCCGTTCATGGCGCTGACCCATTGCCTCTGCAGCTCGCCCGACTAGCTGGCAGCAGCGCTGTAAGCATTCAATGCACGAACCAAGCCGCCAGCCAGTCTGGCGGCTTGTCTTTGGGGGCGCGGCTGGCAAGGCAGTTAACCGACAGGCGGTTTGCCATTTCCTGGCGTCACTGGCATGATGCTGGGATGACTAACCCCTTAGTTTCATCCGATTCGGAAGCCAGCGAGACACTGCGGCAGCGCCAGGCGGTGCAGATTGTCGGCATGGGTGCGTCAGCCGGCGGGCTGGATGCGATTTCCGAGTTCCTCGCTTCCATGCCGTCCCGTACCGGGATGGCGTTCATCGTCCTGCAGCACCAGGATCCGTCGCGCCGCGGCCTGCTGCCGGAGCTGCTGCGCCGTATTACCACCATGGAAGTGTGCGAAATCGCCGAATCGATCGAGGTCAGGCCGGATCACGTGTATGTCGCGCCGCCCAACTTCGACCTGGCTTTTTCCAGCGAAAAGCTGATGGCGGTGGAGACCTCGGACACCCACGGCCGCTATCCGATCGACTCGTTTTTCCGCACCCTGGCCGCCGAAAAAGGCCAGGCTGCCGCCGGCGTGGTGTTTTCCGGCATGGGCACCGACGGCACGGCCGGCCTGCGCGCCATCCAGGAAGCGGGCGGCGTGACGCTGGCGCAGGAACCCAATTCCGCCAAGTTCGATTCCATGCCGCGCAGTGCGATTGCGGCCGGCGTGGCCGATTTCGTGGCGCCGCCCGGCGCCATGCCGATGTGGCTGTGCCAGGTGCGTTCGGTGCCGCATGGCGGCGCCCACGGCGCGGCGCGCGCGCGGCGCCAGGCCTTGCGCGAGCTGATGTCGTTGCTGCAGCGCCATACCGGCAACAACTTCACTGAATACAAGATGAGCACCGTGCTGCGCCGCATCGAGCGCCGCATGAAGCTGCACCAGCTCGAATCGATGGAAGACTATGTCGCCTACCTGCGCGACAATGCGGGCGAGGTGCAGCTGTTGTTCCGCGAAATGCTGATCGGCGTGACCAGCTTTTTCCGCGACCCGGCGGTGTGGGAGCACCTGGCCAGCGAGACCATCCCGGCGCTGCTGGCGGCCCATCCCGACGGCGCCGCCTTCAAGGCCTGGGTGCCGGCCTGCTCGACCGGCGAGGAGGCCTATACCCTGGCCATGGTGTTCGACGAGGCGGTGACGCGCGCCAACGCCCGCGAGAGCGGCAAATACTCGCTGCAGATCTTTGCCACCGACCTGCATGGCGACGCCATCGACAAGGCGCGCCAGGGCCTGTTCGGGCGGGGCGTGGAAGACACGGTATCGCTTGAAAGGCTGGCACGCTACTTCGTGGCGGACGGCGCGGGCTACCGGATCCGCAAGGAGCTGCGCAACATGATCATCTTCGCGCAGCAGAACATCATTTCCGACCCGCCGTTCACCAAACTCGATATTCTTAGCTGCCGCAATCTGCTAATCTACTTCAACCCAAAATTGCAAGAGCAGTTGATACCACTGTTCCACTACGCCTTGAAACCTGAAGGCTTGCTGGTGTTGGGCAGCGCGGATACGCCAGGCAGTTACAACGAGTTGTTTACGCCGGTTCCGGGGTGCGGGCGCATTTACCGCCGCCTGGACGCCAGCACGCAGCGCGTGGCGAACTATTTCCCGACCAAGATCGCGAAAGCCGCGCAACCAAGTTCCATCGAAGTGACGACCATGACCATGAATGGCAATATCCAGACTCAAGTAGAACACCTGCTGCTCAAAGCCCATACGCCGGCGGCAGTCATGATCAACAGCGACGGCGACATCCTCTATATCCACGGCCGCACCGGCACCTTCCTGGAGCCGGCGGCCGGCCGCGCCAACTGGAACATCCATGCCATGGCGCGCGATGGCCTGCGCTACGAGCTGGCCGACCTGATCGAGCGCGCCACCCGCAGCGAAGCCACCGAGTCGGTGCGCGAGCTGCTGTTCAAGGACGGCGCTGCCTCGCTGCTGGTGGACATGACGGCCGAAGTGGTGCGCGAAGACGGCCAGTCCGGCCACAACCTGCTGGTGACGTTCAATGCCTCGCCGATGCCGGCCCGCAAGCGCGGCAGCCGCGGCGCCGATCCGCGCCCGCAGGAGCTGGAGCAGCAGCTGACCATGGCGCGCCTGGAACTGCAGGCGGTGCGCGAAGAGATGCAAACCTCGCGCGAAGAGCTGAAGGCGGCCAACGAAGAACTGCAATCGACCAACGAGGAACTGCAGTCGACCAACGAGGAGCTGACCACCTCGAAGGAAGAAATGCAGTCGCTGAACGAAGAGCTGTACACCGTCAACGCCGAGCTGCAGTCCAAGGTGGACGACCTGTCGCTGGTCAACAGCGATATGAAGAACCTGTTGAACAGCACCGACATCGCGGTGATCTTCCTCGACAGCCAGATGAACATCCGGCGCTACACCAACCAGGCCACCCAGCTGTACAAGCTGATCCCCACCGACCTGAATCGTCCGCTGAGCGACATCGCCAACGACCTGGTCTACCCGGACATGGAACAGGATGCGGCCGAAGTGCTGCGTTCCCTGGTGTTCTGCGAGCGCCAGATCCCGGCCCGCGACGGCCGCTGGTTCATGGTGCGCATCATGCCTTACCGCACGGTCAACAACGTGATTGACGGCCTCGTGCTAACCTTTGTCAACGTCACCGAACTGAAACTGCTGGAAGCGCGTCTGACGCCCGAAGGAGGCCCCGCTAAATGAACCGTTCCGACGCCCTGCGCCAATGGCATGAGCTGCAAGTCAGCCAGCTGGAACTCGAAGTCCAGAGTGCCGCACTGGCGGAGCTCGAGCGTCAGAAACGGGAGGTGGAGCTGGGCCTGCTGCGCTATGCCGGCCTGTTCGACCAGGCGCCGGTGTGCTACCTGGCGCTGGCGCGCGACGGCATGATCGCCGGCGCCAACCGCGCCGCAGCAGCGCTGTTTTCGCTGCCCTTGCAGGAGCTGCCGGGCCAGCCGGTGGAGCGCTTCCTGGCGCCGGCCTGCCAGGCGGGTTTGCGCCAGCTGCTGGCCGGCTTGCACGCGGACGGCGCCAGCGCCGCCATGGAGGCGCAACTGTTCGAACGCATCGGCGGCGGGCGGGTGCGCATCGAAGCGAACCTCGATCGCGCCGGCGAGGCAATCCGCATGGTGGTAAGCGAGATCCGCTCGCCGGAACAGAACGATGTGGCCCTGCGCCGCGCCTTCGCCGTACTGGACAACCTGGGCGAGGGCGTGGCGGTGGCCGACGCCAACGGCGCCATCGTGGCTGTCAATCCGGCCTTTTGCGCCATCAGCGGCTACCAGGAAGCGCAGGCCATCGGCAGCGACCTGGCCATGCTGAGCGGGCAGGACGCCGCGATGACGGCGCTGGAAGGGGGCAACTGGCAGGGCGAACTTTCCGGCAAGCGCCCCGATGGTGGCGGCTACCAGGCCAGCCTGTCGCTGCGCGCCCTGGCCGGGCCGGACGGCTGCGTGGCGGGGGTGGTGGCAGTGCTGTCCGATATCAGCCGCCGCAAGCACGCCGAATCGGCCCTGCAGGACCTGCACCGCAACCTTGAGACGCGCGTGGTGCAGCGCACCGCCGAGCTGCTGCACGCCAACGGCCAGTTGCGCCAGTTGTCGGCCCATATGGCGGCGGTCAAGGAAGAAGAACGCAAGCGCATCGCGCGCGAAATCCACGACGAACTGGGGCAGAACCTGCTGGCCCTGAAGCTGGACATCGCCCAGCTCAATGAACGCATGGCCGGCCGCCAGACCCGCTTTGCGCGGCGCGTGGCGGCGGCGCTGGACAATATCGACGCCACGCTGCGCAGCGTGCGCGGCATCATGAACGAGCTGCGCCCCTCGGTGCTGGACCTGGGCCTGGCGGCGGCGCTGGAGTGGCTGGTGAACGATTTCCGCCACCGCAGCAGCCTGCATTACGAGCTGGCCTTGCCCGGCGAGGCGCTGCTGGCGGCCATCGACAGCGAAACCAGCCTGGTATTGTTCCGCATCGTGCAGGAAGCGCTGGTCAATGTGCTGCGCCACTCGCGCGCCACGCAGGTGGCGGTGCGGCTGTTGGTGGAGGAGGACGTGGCCTTGCTGGAAGTGGAGGACAACGGCATCGGCATCGCGCCGGCCTGCCGCGAACGCTCCGGCTCCTTTGGCCTGATCGGCATGCAGGAGCGGGTCGATGCCCTGCATGGCAGTTTCACCCTGAACGAGTATGAACCGGGCGCCGGCTGCTGCGTGACGGTGCGGCTGCCGTTGTAAAAAAATCAATGGCCCTGGAGCCCCGGAACGCATATACTGCCGGTGCTTTTATATGTTCAGGGGACCGTTTTGACTAGAAAACTCGCACTTTCGGCAGCCATCGTGTCTGCCTTGGCCGCCTTTGCGCCTGCCCAGGCCGACGAAGGCCAGTGGCAGCCGCACCAACTGCCGCAACTGAAGGCAGAACTCAAACGCATTGGCATCACCATCCCGGCCGAACGCCTGGCGGAGCTGTCCAGGCATCCGATGAGCGCCATCGTGTCGCTCGATGGCTGCTCGGCGTCGTTCGTGTCCCCTGACGGCCTGGTGGTCACCAACCATCACTGCGCCTACGGCGCCATCCAGCGCAATTCGACCGCTGAAAAGAACTATATCGCCAATGGCTTCCTGGCCAAGACCCGTGCCGAAGAACTGCCGGGCGGCCCGACCACCCGTGTCTACGTGACCGACAAGGTGGAAAACGTGACCGAACGCGTGAACGGCGGCCTGGACAAGCTGGCCGGCAAGCATCGCCACGCCGAGGTGAAAAAACGCATCAAGGCTCTGATCGCCGAGTGCGAATCGGACAAGAACTACCGCTGCTCCGTGCCGGCCTTCCATCGCGGCGCCGAGTATTACCGCATTCGCCAGATGATGATCAAGGACGTGCGCCTGGTGTACGCGCCGTCTGAGTCGATCGGCAACTACGGCGGCGACATCGACAACTACGAGTGGCCGCGCCACACCGGCGATTACTCCTTCCTGCGCGCCTATGTCGGCAAGGACGGCAAGCCGGCCGACCCGTCGCCGGACAACGTGCCGTACAAGTCGAAGGACTTCCTGGTGATTTCCGCCGAAGGCCTGAAGAACGGCGATCCGATCCTGCTGGCCGGCTACCCAGGCCGCACCAGCCGCTACAAGCTGCCGGTCGAGATCCGCTACGCGCGCGACCTGAGCTATCCGATGATGGTGGCCGACTACCAGGCCGACCTGGACGCGATTGCCGCTGCCACCAAGGGCAAGGAAAACGACGTGGTGCGCTACGCTAGCGTCGTCAAGTCGATCAACAACCGCATGAAGAAAACCCAGGGCCTGCTGGACGGCTTTGCCCGCAAGGACATCGCTGCCATCAAGGACAAGCAGGACGCGGAGTTCCGCACCTGGTACGGCAAGCAGGCCAACTCTTCGCCAGCCATGCTGGCCGAGCTGGATGCTGCCATCGCTGCCGACATGGACCTGAGCGACGATGAATTTGCCTACGGCGTGGCAACCTACAGCGACCTGCTGAAGTCTGCACGTACCCTGTACCGCCTGGCGCTGGAAAAGCAGAAGGCCGATGCTGACCGCGAACCTGGCTTCCAGGAACGCGACATTGCCAACATCAAGGCGCGCCTGAGCCGCCTGGAACAGTCCCTGGTTCCTGCGGTCGACCAGGCCCGCTATGTCGCCGGCCTGCAGCGCTATGTCAAGCTGCCGACCAAGGCCCACCCGCAGTGGCTGGACAACCTGACGCCGGCCCTGGCCGACGTGCCGGGCATGTACCAGAAGACCGGCCTGGCCGACACCACGACCCGCCTGGCCTGGATGGACAAGGCGCCGGCCGATTTCGAGCAATCGACCGACCCGTTCATCAAGCTGGCCGTGCGCATGCATGGCGTGGCGATGACGCTGGAAGAGCGCCGCAAGGAAGTTGACGGCAACCTGGAAAAGATCATCCCGCAGTACATGGCCGCTGTGATCGCGTGGAAGAAGTCGCAGGGCAAGCCGGTCTATCCGGACGCCAACTCCACCCTGCGCGTGACCTACGGTACCGTGTCGGCCTATCCGGGCCGTGACGGCATCACCAAGGGCCCGTTCACTACCGTCGAAGGCATCCTCGAGAAGCACACCGGCAAGGACCCGTTCGATGCGCCGCAAGCGCTGATCGATGCGGTCAAGGCCAAGCGCTACGGCCAGTTCAAGGATCCGGTGCTGGGCACCGTGCCGGTCGACTTCCTGTCCTCGGCTGACACCACCGGCGGCAATTCCGGTTCCGCCGTCATGAACAAGCGCGGCGAACTGATTGGCCTGAACTTCGACTCCACCTACGAGTCGATCACCAAGGACTGGTACTTCGACCGCGACATCACGCGCGCCATCCACCTGGATGTGCGCTACATGCTGTGGGTGATGAAGGAGGTTGACCACGCGGACAACCTGCTGAAGGAAATGACGATCAAGTATCCGCAGAAGTAATCATAAAAAGGGGCTCGTGGTGAGCCCCTTTTCGTTTTGGGCCAAATTTCTTAAACCCACTTAAACACTCTTATTTTCTCTTGTTCGCTCTTGTTTACTCTTAAGTTGCGGTGCTTTAGTGCGCAGGGTCATTGCCTGTTTCCATTCTTCCTCATTCGGAAAACGAACCCATATCGTTGACCATGCGTTGCGGAGTACTTTTTTCATGGCATTCCTCTCTTTCAAAAAGGCATGCTGACTTGGATCGATTTAAGAGCAAAAAAGTTCAAATAAGAGTTCCTAAGAGCGAATAAGAGTGAATAAGAGTTTCTCCAAAAATCGAGATCACCCTTCGACTGCCGGCGTACGACTAATATCATTGTTGCAATGCCATGGTTTGGCCGGGGCGGCGGGTCGTGGCATAATCCCGGGTCACCCAAACGCAACCCCATGAGCGAAACCATCTCCCTGTTCGGCCTTGCCACTACCACTCCGCTGGAGCTGGTGTCGTTCGTGCTGTCCGTGCTGACCGTGTGGCTGAACATCCGCCAGAACCACTGGGCCTGGCTGTTCGCGATCCTGTCGTCGGCCACCTATGGCGTGGTGTTCTTCGGCGCCAAGCTGTATGGCGACATGGCGCTGCAGGGCGTGTTCATGACGGTCTCGTTCTGGGGCTGGTACCAATGGCTGCACGGGAATCACGGCCAACAACTGGGCGTATCGACGCTGAACGCGCGCGGCCGCTTGCTGTCCGGCGTGGCGTGGCTGGTGGGCTTCGGCATCCTGGCCTGGTTCCTGCGCCGCTTCACCGACACCGACGTGCCGAACGCCGATGCCTTCCTGACTGCCGGCAGCCTGGTAGGCCAGGCCCTCCTGTCGCGCAAGAAGATCGAAAACTGGCATGTGTGGATCATCGTCGACGTGCTGTACGTCGCGCTGTATATCCACAAAGGCCTGATGCTGACGGCCGTCCTGTACGGCATGTTCGTCGCGATGGCGATTGCCGGCCTGCTGGCCTGGCAGGGCAGCAGCGCCGAACCGGAAGAAGCAGTCGTCTGGAAATGAAGCAGCCTTACCGCGTCGCCATCATCGGCGCCGCATCCTCCGGCAAAACCACCTTGGCGCAAGCGCTGGCGCAGCGCTATGGCGCCGTCTGGGTGCCCGAATACCTGCGCGAGTTCTGCGACGCGCGCCAGAGCGTGCCCGTCTCGACCGACCAGCTCCACATAGCCACCACCCAGGTGGCACGCGAAGACGCGCTGGCCGCACAAGGGGGCCGCTTCCTGTTCTGCGACACCACGCCGCTCATGACGGCGGTCTACAGCATCCATTACTTCGGCGGAATCGACGAGCAGCTCGAAAGCCTTGCATCGTCACGCCAGTACGACATCACCCTGGTCTGCAAGCCGGAATTTGCATGGATACCTGACGGCCTTCATCACGAAGAAGAAGACGTCAGCGGTATTATTGATGCGATCCTGCTCGAAGAGCTGGCCCGGCGCGGCGTGCCTTATACGCGCGTCTCAGGCGATCTTGAAGAGCGCCTGAATCAAGTGGCTCTCCTCCTGGGAGATTGAAGCATGAACACGAGGGTCAGACGGGCCGGTCATCCGGCTTGGGCCTGACCCTGGGTTACTGGTTTAGAAGTCCACCTGCGCCGACATATGGAAGGTGCGTGGCGAACCCGGGAACAGATAGCCGCCCAGTTCCGGCGTCACGTCGCGCCAGTAGAACTTGTCGAAGGCATTCTTCACCTGCGCACGCAGGATGACAGCCGAACCGCCCACACGGGTAGTATAAGAGCCGCCCAGGTTCACCACATGGTACGACGGCACCATGGTCTTGTTCTCCTGGTCGAAGGCCTTCTTGCCGGCGAACTGCCAGTTGGCATTCAGCTTCAGGCCAGGCACGCCGGTCACCGCGTAATCAGCCCACACGGTGGACTTGAAGTTAGGGACATTGGTCACGCGCTTGCCATCCATGCTTGCCAGGCCAGTATCTTCCTGGGTGGCGTGGATCGCTGCCATCGAAGCGCCCAGCAACAGTTCGCGGGTCACCTTGCCCTGTGCGCTGAATTCCAGGCCGCGGTGGCGTTCCAGGCCGCGGCGCACGAAGGTCTCTGAAGCGTCGATGAACTCCAAGCCTTGATCGATCTGGTAGAGCGCTGCCGACAGCGTGATGCCATTGACTTCAGCCTTGGCTCCCAGTTCCACCTGCTTCGATTTGGCCGGCGCCAGCGCATAATTCTCGTTCGTGGTCCGGAACGGTGCTACGCCGCCATACTGCAGGCCCTGCGCATAGTTCGCGTAGTAGGACAACTTTGCGGTCGGGCTGAACACCAGCGCCACATTCGGCAGCCAGAAATTCTCGCGCACCGGCTCCTTCAGGCCAACCTCATTGCGGTGCAGGGACGCAAAGCGCACGCCGGCATGCAGCGCCAGCTGGTCGGTCAGGCCGATGATGTCCTGCACGAAGGCGGAGCGCTCGCTATCATTGCGGTGCTCGGAAACCGGGCCGACTTCCTTGGTAGACATCGGCACCACGACCGGGTGGTAGATGTTGCTGACGCCAGCGTACTCATACACATAATCGCCCCAGCTTTCGTGGTTGCGGAAGAAGGACAGGCCGGCAGCCAGTTCATGGCGCATCGAACCAATCGCAAAGCGCCCATTCAACAGCGCCTTGGCGGACAAGGGCTTCTTCTTCTCACCCAGGCTGCGGTAGTCATACACATCGTAATCGCCGTTGCTGCAGAAGCCTGGCCACAGCAATTCGTTGCCGCAGCCGTAAGGGAAGGCGGTGTAGTCATCGCGCTTGAAGTGGTGCTGGTTGGCGCTCAGGGTTGCCTTCCACTCTGGGGACAGCTGGTACTGGAAATTCACGCCGATATTGCTGGACTCAGTTTCCACCGGCTTGGCCCAAGGCTGGTCGTTGAGGAAGGTGTCAGCGTCGACCACTGGCAGGCTGGTGCCGCCGATCAGCTGGAAGCCTGGCGCCGACTTCTGCGATTTCTTCTGGTAGTCGGCGTCGATCTGCAGCAAGGCCTGTGGGCTGATGCGGAAGTCGAAAGCACCGGACACGAAGCTGCGGTGGCCATCGGCGCCCTTGATGATGGAGCGCATGCGTTCACCCGCAGCATTAATACGGTAGCCGAAGCGTTTGTCCTCGAAGCGGCCGCCCAGGTCCACGGTGCCCAGCACGGAACCGCGCTCGCCTACGGCAAACACGGCGGAGCGCAGGTTATTGTCGGTCGGCCGCTTGGTCACGTAATTGACGACGCCGCCCGGCGCCGCAACGCCAGCCTGCAGGCCTGCCAGGCCGCGCAGCACTTCGATGCTTTCCTTGTTTTCCAGCGGAATCTGGGTGTCGCCGGAAATCGGGTGGCCATCCTTGCGGTAGGAGTTGGCGTTATTCAGCTTGAAGCCGCGGATCGAGAACTGCTCGGCATAGCCGACCGCGTTGTAGGCGTCGCCGATGCTGGCGTCGAACTTGACGGCATCGGTGGTGCTGAAGATGCCCAGTTCCTGCATCTGCTCGCGGGTCACCACGCTGACCGAAGCAGGGGTCTGCAGCAACGGCTGCTCGCTGAAACCGGCCACGGACGCGCGTTCGGCGGCAATGCGATTGGCGGTGATGACCACTTCGGTCATTTTCTGGTCCTGCGCGTAGGCGGCAGGGGCGAAGGCGGAAGCGACGGCCAGTGCGGCCAGGGTGAGGCTAGTGCTGTTCATGATTGTGCTCTTGCTGTACGTTATGCGCCAGCGGGAGAGCACGAGTGGTGAGAGCAGGGCCTGAACTGCGGCCTTCAACCATCTGCGCTTTCCTTCGCTGGCATTATCCAGATCAGGTTCGGAGGGTATTTCTCACCCCGCGCTCATGCGCGAGGACCCCTAGCGAGGCGGTATTGTACTACAGGCTCAGTTGCAACGCCTTGCGCACGTCGGCAGGCGTGATATCGCGGCGTTCGCCCAGGCCCGTCAGGCCAGCCTTTTCCATGGCCGCGACGGTGGCGTCGATCGCTTCCGCACCCAGGCCGTAGCCGGACAAGCGGGTCGGCACGCCCATCTGCTCGAAGAAGGCGCGCGTATTGCCGATGGCCGCATCGATACGTTCATCCTCGGTGCCTTTGCCGGCATGCAGGCCCCACACGCGCTCGGCATACTGCAGCAGCTTGCCGCGCTTGGCTTCGCGCCGGATCTGCAGCACGCCCGGCAAGGCAATCGCCAGCGTCTGCGCATGGTCCAGGCCAAACAGCGCGGTCAGTTCGTGGCCGATGCCATGCGTCGCCCAGTCCTGCGGCACGCCGACGCCGATCAGGCCATTCAGCGCCATGGTCGCGGTCCACATGATGTTGGCGCGCACTTCCACGTCATCGGGGCGCGCCAGCACTTGCGGGCCCAGTTCCAGCAGGGTTTGCAGTAAGCCTTCGGCAAAGCGGTCCTGCACCGGCGCGTTGGCCGGGTAGGTCAGGTATTGCTCGGTGGTGTGGACGAAGGCATCGACCACGCCGTTGCCGACCTGGCGCAGCGGCAGGGTCAGCGTCTTGGCCGGGTCCAGCACCGAGAAGCGCGGATAAACATGCGGGCTCATGAAGGCGCGCTTTTCCCGCGTCGCGGCGCGGCTGATCACGCTGGCGCTGTTCATTTCCGAACCGGTAGCCGGCAGCGTCAGCACGGCGCCGAACGGCAGCGCAGTCTTCACCACTTTGCCGCCGGTCTTCAGGATGTCCCAGGCGTCGCCCTCGTACACTGCCGCTGCGGCAACAAATTTTGTGCCGTCGACAACAGAGCCGCCGCCCACCGCCAGCAGGAAATCGATGTTCTCGCGGCGCACCAGTTCGACAGCTTCCATCAGCGTCTCGTAGCGCGGATTGGGCTCGATGCCGGCAAATTCCAGCACGGGATGCGCCAGGCCAGCCAGCGCCGCGCGCACTTCGTCGTAGGTGCCGTTGGACTTGATGCTGCCGCCGCCGTACAGCATCAGCACGCGTGCATTGGAAGGAATATGTTTTGCCAGGGAGGCAATTTGACCCACGCCGAAGATCACGCGGGTTGGATTGTGGAATTCGAAGTTTTGCATAGTGCCCGGCATTATCGCGCAAATCCCGCCCATCCGTGCGACACCCCGCCAGACGCCTTGCTACACTTGAGAAATCCGCGCCGCAGGCTGACAATGCGTGTACCCGCATGCCTAAGGAGAGTGAGATGACACAGGAACACGTGGTCGAGCCGCGCGACTATTTGAATGCCCAGGTGCTGGACATGCACCGGGCGTTAACGTCGTTGAGCGAGAAGATCGAGATGCTGGATTTGCAAAACCAGCGCATCGAAACGTGCACCGACCCCGAGCTGAAGCTGGTCATGGCCAGCCACCGCGATTCCACGCGCAAGCAGATCGCGATGCTGCTGGAATGGGTGCGCCGGCGCGACCCGAAAATGGACAAGGAAATGAAGGAAGCGCTGTTCAAGGCGGGACCGATCGCCGCGCAGTACCACTACGAATAATGTCCTGGTATCGCGCTGCAAACAGAAAGGAAGTCGATGAAGTTGCAGCCGTACCGGGAGGGCAGCTGGTTTGCCATCCCGCTTAGAAATGGCGGATATGCCACCGGACTGGTGGCGCGCCTGTCGCCGCAAGGAAAGGTCATGCTGGCCTACCTGTTCGGGCCAACCCACTGGACCCTGCCGACCTTGGCGGAGGTGCAGCAGTTGACTGCCAGCGACGCGCTGAAAGTGATCCGCACCGGCGACATTGCGCTTGCCAACGGCCGCTGGCCCGTGATCGGCAACACCATCGGTTTTCAGCGCAGCGACTGGCCGGTGCCAATGTTCATTCGCCGTGCCGACGCCTTGAAGCGCGCCTGGCAAGCAACTTACGGCGACGACCCGGCCAAGCCGGAACGTGAAGTGTCCGTGCCATATGACACGGAGGGGTTGGAGAGCGATTCGCTGTTTGGCTACGGCTCGGCGGAACTGCTCATGACCAAATTGCTGGAGTAGGGGAGGATCCCTATGTACACGGGCGGCTGTTTTTGCGGCGCAGTGCAGTATGAAGCAGACGCGCCGGTATTGAATTGCACCTGGTGCCATTGCTCGATGTGCCGCCGCCTGTCCGGCGCGCCCAGCGTGGCCTGGTTCAGCGTGCCGCGCTCTCAGTTCCGCTACCTGCGCGGCAAACCCGCCATCTACCATTCCAGTCCCGGCGTCACGCGCGAATTTTGCGGCGTGTGCGGCACCCATCTCACCTTCGCCGACGACAGCACGCCCGGCGAAATCGACATCACCACCTCCAGCCTGGACGATCCCGAAGCGCTGCCGCCGCAAGACCACACCTTTTCCGAGAACCGCCTGCACTGGGAGCCGATCTGCGACGACCTCCCGCGCTACCGCCGCACCCGCCGCGACGGCGCCCTTGAAAGTGCCTAGCTTTGCTGTTTCGGCAACTGGCTAGAAAAGGCTGGGCTTATGTTTTGTCTATAGGCTGTCGTAGGGGTCGATTGCTTGTAACGATTCCCCATTGAAATGCCATTCGGCACTAGGCCAACAACCATTATCAAGCGTAATTACCGTGCCGACTTGAATGTACTTCGCCAACTTGTGAAGACAGGGCGGCACGTTGTAAGGGAAGAAGGCTTCATCAAATCCGAATGCACACCATTCACCGCTGTCATTCAACGCCGGAGTGATGCCCACTATTTTCATCTCTGCCGTTATGGCCGCGAGAACATTTGCGGGGATTGACGACAATTCCATCTGATCAAGTACGAGGTATTTTTTATCCGGGCGATGTACCACCAGGAAAAACCAACTACCACCTTCCTCGGGCTTCATCTCCGAGTATCTCCTATGCTAACGACGCATGTCGCGGAACGGCAATATAGCATGCACAAATACCCTGGCGATAATCGCCGCGGTTAAACCACAGCAGCGCTGAACGACTCGGGCCGCCGTGCAAGCAGATGCGATAGCCTTTCAAGGCCCGCCTCCAAGCGCCCACGGTCCTTGATGTTGCCCAATGAGATCCGAATTGCGTTCACGGAGCCGCCGTCCGTTGCGAATGCCTCCGCCGGCGTGACGGCGATGCCTTCGTTTTCGGCCGCACGTGCAAGCTGCAAGGAGTTCCAAAACGCCGGCAACTCGAGCCATACATGCAGCCCGTCCCCAGCGCCGCTGTACCGCCCCGCCAGGACATCCCGCGCCATCCGGTGGCGCAGGCGCGCCTCCTTGCGTACACCTTCCAGCAATCCTTCAGCCGAACCGTCGAAGATCCACTGCGTAGCCAGTGTGGCCGTCAGGGGAGTAGCCATCAGCGCAAAAGATCTTAGCGCGCGCAGGAAACCCTCGCGTTCCTGCGCATCGCGTATCAACACGAAGGCGACGCGCAAGCCCGGCGTCAGGCATTTCGACAGGGTGGATATGTAGTACACCTGTTCCGGGGCATATGCGGCAATCGGAGGAGGCGGGGCATCGGCAAGGAGCCAGTAGGGATCGTCCTCGACGATGCGCACATTGCAGCGCTGCGCGGTGCTGGCGAGCTCCTTGCGCCGGCGTTCCGGAAAGGTGATGGCGGTCGGGTTCTGTAAAGTCGGATTGAGGTAGACCAGTCCAGGCTTGTGCTTGCGGCACGCTTCCTCAAGCGCCTCAGGCACCATCCCGTGCTTGTCCGCTTCCACCGCGATGAGGCGTCGGCCGAATTGGCTTGCTGCAGCACGCAAGCCGGGATAAGTCGTTGGCTCTGCCAGGATGACATCGCCAGGTTCCGTCTGCGTCAGGATCAATGCAGCGATCGCCGCTTGCGCGCCCGGACAGACGACAAGCTGCCGGGAATCCAGGCGTCCCAACATCGGTTCGAGCCATCTTGCTCCAGCCTGGCGGTCCGAGTCGCTTCCCCCACCCAGGTGGTAAGTCATCAGCAGTTGATTGTCCGTTCCCATCAATACTTGGGACAAACCTTGCTTCAACATATCGTCGAAGTCCACGCCATCCGGTGCTGGCGGGGTATTCATGCTCAGGTCGAGGATCGAGGTCAGTTCGACTTTCGGCGCGGCGACATAGGTGCCTCGCGCGCCTCGGCCCTCCAACAAGTTGCGGCGCCGGGCTTCGTCGTAGGCGCGCGTGATCGTGGTCAGGTCGACCTCTAACTGTGCTGCCAGATGGCGCTGCGGAGGCAAGCGGTCACCCGGTTTCAGCGATCCGCCGGCCACGGCCGCCTGCAACGCATCCGCGATCTGCAAAAAGCGCGGCCCGCCATGAGGAGCCAATCTCGGCAACCAGAGCGGCAAATTTTCATCTTGCATGGATTTCAACTGGGACAATTTGTCTCAATGTATGGATATTGCTTTCAAGTAGTATGTCTCAGAATGTGCTGCAACTCCACCCTTGCACGGCGGTCGCTGCGTTTTAATAGCCTCGAATACTAAAAATGATGGAATGGATTCCTGTAGTCTTAGTGACGTTCAAAGTTCTCGTGCTCGCCACGGGCATGTTCTACGCCATCAAGTGGCATTACGATCAAGGGAAGAAGGAAACAGAGAAGTCGAAGGAGCGGCGCGCGGTGCTGCGTGCGAGCGGCAAGGTGGCCGCAGGCTTCGTGCTTTCGCTCATGGGCCTCGGGCTTGCCACAGTCGTCCTTAGCGGGATGCTCGGGTTAGACTTGACGTTCCCATGATGTTCGCTTTGGTCGGCCTAACCCCGGCCAAATCTAGCCACAATTTTGTGGTGTGAAAAATGTATTAGCCACGTAACTAGGACGGCCAACAAAGTGACAGTTACGAGCTCTTCCGCCATCGCCAAGATTAGCCCAGGAGGATGAGGAAGGTAGTCGCCAATGGGAACGAAGCTCGGATATGCCAGCGCCATCAGGAGCGATGAGGCCACGAATTTAACTGTAGCAGCGACGGCAATGAGTCGATGCTCCACGAAAAGTGCGATTAGCAAGGCCGGAATGAGCCAGGAAAGTACCATCCAAAGTGTTTTGAATTGCTCAAACCTTGACGGGTCTGGATTTTCAAATGCACCCGTACTCGCGAGAAAAGCCATTCGCCCGAACATGCAGTCGGCGAGCAGCGCACAAAGGATGACGGCTTTCGTCTTACCGAGCTTCATAGATTGAGGCCAACCCTCAGCGCGCTGGCGCGCATCCCATCTCATCGCCGATACCAATCCCGGGGTTCTTCAAAGACCGCAGAATTGAACGGGTACAGGTCGGCCTTTACATAACCATACCTAAGCTTAACGTTGAACTGGGTGCTTGAGATGGTAAAGAAGGCGCCTGGACCAAAGTATGCCGCTACATCGAGGTTGCCTTCATGTGCATCCCCGGAAATCGACAACTTGGTCAAGTCGAAAAAGGATAGCCTTAACTGGACACTGTCGTTTCCATTCGCAGTCCATCGCTCCGGGCTATGCTCGGGAAGCTCGGGGAAGTTCAAACTGATGTGAAAATCACCCATTTGGCCAATCACGATCTGCGTCAGGCGCAAGCGTTCGAGTGAAGGTGACCTTCCGCCAAACGTATTAGCTATTGCTGCCTTGTTCGTGAGATTTTCGATCCAGTTTGACAGGTTTTCGTTCATGTTTTATGTTTATCGGCTTATTTTTCGAAGCGCTGCATGTCGATAAGCTCAAACGTGCCCATTTTTTGAAAAGTCGGAGCGAATGTTTCCCATTGCTCCTTCGTCGTGCCGGCGATCGAGACGACAGCGATGTCCATGCCGCTACTTCCCCAGAAGAGCGAATAGAGAATGTGGTGTGGACCTTCTTCGGTTTCGAGACAGATACGGGTGAACAGGCCTTGGTCCTGCTCGGCGCAACTATTAAGGACCTTTGCGCTCTTATTCTTTGCTGCGACAAAATCGAGGATGAATTCCTTCGCGCTCTTGCCGATAGCGTCCTTTACGCCAACGAACGTCTGGATACGAACGCCAGTCGTGTATGGGCGTTTACCTGAAATGTCTTCTTGCGAAAGAGTCCACATATACGTCGAGCCACGATGGCCTTCAGAATAGAACCAGGACTTTGGACGGAGAATCTTGCCGCCTGTAGGTTCAAGAACCTGTGTGACGAACTCTGTTGGTGGGGACTCGGCGAAAGCCGGCCCCACGAGTGCGAGCATTGCAATAGCGAGTAGTGACTTAAAGCGCATAGCTTCTGTTTTGGTTTGTCCGGAACATAAAGAGGACTTAGGCAGATCGCCATTTGTCTATCTCCGCCCGCACTTCAGATGCGACGCGGAGCGTTGACTCGAGCTCGCTGTCAGCTGTGGATGCGTCTCCTAACGCGGGAAGGTCTTTTTAAAGCTGTCTTGCATGACTACCTCACCTGTAAATGAGTCGATAACCCAAACCACACCAGGTGGAGTTGAAGGGTGGACCTGATACCGTCCACACTGTGCGTGATAGACGAGAGCTGCGCTGACCGCGATTGCTGCGACAAGAATACTGAGTCCCGTGAATACATTAGTCACTTAGTGCTCCGTTGATAGTCTGGTTTAACTGCAAGCGGCGGCTCGCGTTAGCAGCAACTGTCGCTCCTGTTCGTTCTGCGTCAGCGCTGCGGCGCGTTCGAATTCTAAGCGGGCTTCGGGCAGGCGGTTCAACTTGAACAGGAAGTCGCCACGCACGCTTGGCAGCAGGTGATACTGCTTGAGCGCCGGCTCATCGACCAACTGGTCCACCAGTTCCAGGCCGACAGCCGGCCCATATGCCATGGCCAGCGCGACGGCACGATTCAGTTCCACCACCGGCGACGGCGCGCGTGTCGCCAGCGCCAGATACAAGTCGGCGATCTGCTGCCAGTCCGTATCCTCCGGCCTGCGCGCGCGGGCGTGGCAAGAGGCGATGGCTGCCTGCAGCACGTATGGCCCAGGCACGCGGTCCAGCGCCTGCGCGCGCTGCAAGGCCGCGAGCCCGCGCCGGATCAGCATCTGGTCCCAGCGCGTGCGGTCCTGATCGAGCAGCAGCACCGGTTTGCCTTGCGCGTCAGTACGCGCGCGCGCGCGGGACGACTGGATCTCCATCAGCGCCACCAGCCCATGCACTTCCGGTTCACCCGGTACCAGCTCGGCCAGGATACGCCCCAGGCGCAGCGCTTCATTGCACAGGGCAGGGCGCATCAGGTCGGCGCCTGCGCTGGCCGAATAGCCTTCGTTGTAGACCAGGTAAATCACCTGTAGCACGGCGGCCAGGCGCTCTTCGAGCTCGGCGCCGCGCGGCACCTCGAACGGCACCTTGGCATCGCCCAGCGTGCGCTTGGCGCGCACGATACGCTGCGCCACCGTCGCCTCGGAAGCGAGGAAGGCACGCGCAATTTCGTCGGTCGTCAGGCCACCCAGCAGGCGCAGGGTCAGCGCCACGCGCGCCTCCATGGTCAGCACCGGGTGGCAGGAAATGAAGATCAGGCGCAGCAGGTCGTCGCCGATATTGTCATCGAGTTCGCGCTCCAGGTCGGGCGCGGCATCCTGCAGCAAGCCTTCGATTTCGTAAGTCAGCTCCGGCTCTTTTTCGTGCACCAGCTTCTGGTGGCGCAGGTAGTCAAGCGCTTTGTTCTTCGCCGCCTGCATCAGCCATGCGGCGGGCCGGTCGGGCGTGCCGTTCTCCGGCCAGGTTTCCAGGGCGCTGACCAGCGCGTCCTGCGCCATTTCTTCCGCCAGCGCGACGTCGCGCAGCATGCGTGTCAGGACAGCGATGATCTTCGCTTCTTCAATGCGCCAGACAGCGTCGATGGCGCGGTGGATGCTGTTGTCGTTCATGCAGCTACTTTACCATCAAGGCCGTGGCAGCGTGATAAACTCGGCAACTTTTCCAATTTTGAATCGGGCGATGAAGAAGAACGTAGCGACAATCCGTGATGTGGCTGCCGCTGCGGGCGTATCCACCGCCACGGTTTCCAAGTTCGTCAACGGCGCCCAGCGCTTCTCGCCCGCGGTCGAAGCCCGCCTTGCCAGCGCCATCGAGGAACTGGGCTACCGCTCCAACCCGATGGCGCAATCGATGATTACCGGTCGCACCAAGGCCATCGGCTTGTCGGTGCTCGACATCACCAATCCGCATTACGCCAGCGTGGTAAAGGGCGCCAACCGCGTCGCCCAGACCCACGGCTACACCTTGCTGCTGGTCGATACCGAAGAAACCCCGGAGCGCGAGCGGCAACTCCTGGAAGCCCTGAGCCGGCGCGTGGACGGCATGATCGTCTACTCCCGCACCCCGGAGGAGGAACTGGGCTGGCTGCTTGCGTTGGACCGCCCATCGGTGTTCTTCGGCCGGCCCGACGTCATCAAGCTGCCTTCCGTCGCCAGCGACGACCAGCTTGGCGCCTTCATGGTCTCGCGCCACCTGCTGGCGCAAGGCCACAAGCGGGTCGGCTATATGGGTTTTGCCAATTCGCGCCGCAATCCTGAGCGCATGGCCGGCGTGCGCGAGGCGCTGGCCGCCCAGGGGCTGGAATTGAGTGTATTTGAAGCAGAAGCACCAACGTCGGCTGCGGGTGAAAAGCTGTGTTCGACCATCATGCTGGGCCGGCAGCCGCTCGATGCCCTGGTGTGCTTCAACGACCTGCTGGCGCTGGGGTTCATGAAGGCCGCGCAGACGCTGGGCTTCCACGTGCCGGAGAATATTTCCGTGGTCGGCTTCGACAACATCCAGTTCGGGAATTTTGCATCGCCAGCCCTCACCAGCGTGGACTTGAATAGCGAGCAAATGGGTGCGGCGGCGATGGAGAAACTCCTGGCCTCCATCGAAGGCCAGGAAGTCGAGCCGCTGACGGTCATCAACGCGCAGCTCGTGCTGCGCGCCTCCACGACGACGCGGTCTTAAATTGCGATCTTGCGCAGTTCTACCTCCATATCGCCCGGATTAGGGTAGGGGTAGGACTTGACCCAGGCGATGACGTCATCGCGCGAAGCCGCATCCACCGCCCAATAACCGGCGATCAGTTCCTTCACTTCGGCGAACGGCCCATCGGTGATGAAGGGCTTGCCGCCGCTGAACTTGACGCGTGCGCCGCGTGCGGTGGACTTCAAGCCTTCGCCGGACAGCGCCACACCGGCCGCTATCCCGGCGTTGTTGGCACGATTCATGATGTCGATCACCACCGCTGGCGGCTCGAAATCCTGCTCCGCCACGGCATCGGAGCGCAGCAGGATGGCCCAGGCGGTATGCTGGGGCGCCTTGCCGGTGTCGAAGCCTACGCAGCCGCCGGGGCAGCCGGCTTCGCGTACTTCGACCACGGCGCTGCCTTCAGCATCGGCCGACGGCCAGCGCGCAGCCAGTTCGCTGGCGGCGCGGCGGTCATCAGCCTCGATGAAGGTGAAGCCGGCCACGCTCACGTCCTTGAACGGGCCTTCTTCGTACAGCCACTGGCCGTCGCGGCGGCGCATGCGCAGGCCGCCGTCGGCACTGGAGCGCAGCCACTTGGCACCCGGTACGGCCTGCACCAGTTCAGCGGATGGGAAGTTGTCCGATTCCGAGGTGGCGTCGGCCTTCCGAATAACCATGTACTGCATCAAAGTCTCCTTTAAACGGGCGCTGCGATCTTGCTGGCGATGCGCGCTTCCTGTTCACGCAGTTCGGGCGTGAATTCGGCGCCGAAATCCTCGGCCTCGAAGACCTGGCGGATTTCGATATCTGAGTCGCTTTCCATCGGATTGGGGCAGCGCTTGACCCATTCGATGGCTTCAGCCAGCGACTTTACCTGAATCAGCCAGAAGCCCGCAATCAGCTCCTTGGTTTCCGAGAACGGGCCGTCGATGACGGTGCGCTTGCTGCCCGAGAAATGCACGCGGGCGCCGCGCGAACTTGGGTGCAAGCCTTCGCCGGCCAGCAGCACGCCGGCATTCACCAGTTCTTCGTTGAACTTGCCCATGGCTTCGAGCAGTTCGGTCTTTGGCATCTTGCCCGCTTCGGAATCAGGGGTGGCTTTAACGATGAGCATGAATCGCATGTTGTCGGTCTCCTTAGGCTTTGCACTCAGGCATTTTGCTCATCATTTCCTTCATCCCTTCCTGCATTTGTTCGGGAGTCAGGTCGCGTTTGTGGGTGGCGATCGACCAGCTATGGCCGAACGGATCAACCAGCACGCCGTAGCGGTCGCCCCAGAACATGTCTTCCGGCGGCATCTTGGCGGTGCCGCCGGCGTCGATGGCGCGCTTGTAGGCGGCGTCGACGTCTTCCACGTAGATGTGCAGGGTGACCGGCGTGCCTTTGTAGTGTTTCGGGCCGAAGCAGTTCCCCTCAGGGAAGTCGTCCACCAGCATGATGTTCGAATCGCCGATGCGGATCTGGGCGTGCATGATCTTGCCGCCCGGCCCAGGCATGCGGGAATTTTCCACTGCGTTGAAAGCCTTCTTGTAATAGTCGATCGCGGCGGCAGCGCCTTCGCACACCAGGTGAGGGGTCACAGTGTTCATGCCTTCTGGAATCGCTTTGACAGTCATGGTCATTCTCCATTCATTGTTGAGGAAAGAGGACACTTTTTGCGGCCTCCATATTCCCACGACGAACGGGGATGCGCCAGATCGACACGATTACAAAAGATTTTTTTGCGCCAGCCATTCCGGGTTGAACAGACGCGCCGCGTAGGTGGCGCCGCGGTCGCACAGCAGGGTGACGATGGTGTGGCCGGGGCCCATCTGTTTTGCAAGGTCCACGGCTGCGGCGACGTTGATGCCGCTGGAGCCGCCGACGTACAGGCCTTCTTCCCGCAGCAGGCGGTAGACCATCGCAACGCAAGCCTTGTCGTCGATGCGAACGGCGTCGTCGATCGGCGTGCCTTGCAGGTTGGTGGTGACGCGGCTGTTGCCGATGCCTTCGGAGATCGAGCTGCCTTCGCTCTTCAGTTCACCGTGCCTGATCCAGTTGAAAAGGGCGCTGCCGTAGGGATCGGCCAGAACGATTCTTATGTCCGGCTTTTGTTCTTTCAGGTAGCGGGCGACGCCGGCCAGGGTGCCGCCGGTGCCGGTGGCGCAGGTGAAGGCGTCGATGCGGCCTTGCGTATCGCGCCAGATTTCGGGGCCGGTATGTTCGTAATGGGCCTTGCGGTTGGCGAGGTTGTCGAATTGCTGGGCCCAGATCGCGTTGGGCAACTCTTGCGCCAGGCGGCCGGCGACTTTCTGGTAGTTGTTGTCGGCGGCGTAGGGGACGGCTTTGACGGGACGCACTTCGGCGCCCAGCGTGCGCAGAATGGCGAATTTTTCTTCGGATTGCGTTTCAGGGATGACGATCACGCATTGGTAGCCGCGTGCGGCGCACAGGTGGGCCAGGCCGATGCCGGTGTTGCCAGCGGTGCCTTCGACCACGGTGCCGCCGGGTTGCAGGCGGCCGGAGCGTTCGGCGTCAAGGATGATGGCGAGGGCGGCACGGTCTTTGACGGAGCCGCCGGGGTTCATGAACTCGGCTTTGGCCAAGATTTCACAGCCGGTCTCGGCCGAGAGGCGGGCGAGGCGGATCAGGGGCGTGTGGCCGATGGTGTCGGCGAAGCCTTGGCGGATGGTCATGGCTTCAATTTAGTCTAAAACCCGGTAAGGCGGGGGCTGACCCGCAGGGTCAGACCCCCAACGGTTTCGGGGTTAGGGGCGGGTTCTGGGTTTCTGACTTTCGACGAAGATCAAAGGCGCACAACCCAACCCCTGACCGCAGAACAGACGGGGTCTGACCCTGCGGGTCAGACCCTGGTTTACCGGTTTTACAGCGCCCGCAAAATAATGGTGAACTTCAGCCCACCCCCCTCACGATTGGAAACCTCCAGCTCCGCCTCATGCCGCGACAGCACCCGGTCCACAATCGCCAGCCCCAATCCCGCCCCATTCGCCTGCCCACGCGCCGTATCGAGCCGCGTAAAAGGCTTGAGCAACTGCGCAATCTGCCCCTCCGGCACGCCCACGCCATGGTCCTGCACCTCAACCACCACCCGCTTCGAGGTATGCATCCCGCGCACCGAGCACTTGATATCAATCTCCGTCACATCCGACCCCGGCGTCTTGCCATAGCGCCGCGCATTCTCCACCAGGTTGGCAATCACCCGCTTGAGGTCAGTCGCATTGCCCAGCACCTGCGCATGTTCCGGCAGCTCAGCAGTAACTTTGAGATCCGTATGCCGCCCAGCCTCATGCGCACACTCAGCCAGCAGCGCCACCATATCCACATTGATAAAGCTGGAAGCCTCGGTCGGCTTGGCGTAGTCGAGGAACTGCGCAATGATTGCATCCATCTGCGCAATATCGGACTGCATGCCTTCGCGCGCTTCCTGTGACAGGTTGGCCATCTCTACCTCGAGCTGCATGCGCGCCAGCGGTGTGCGCAAATCGTGCGAAATGCCGGCCAGGATCACCGCGCGGTCCGATTCGACCTGCTGCAAGTCATCCACCATCTGGTTGAAGCTGCGATTCGCCTGGCGCACCTCCTGCGGCCCAACTTCCGGCAGCGGCTCGGGATGCTTCCCTTGGGCAATCTCGCGCGCCGCCGCGGTCAGCCGCTTCAGCGGCAGGTTGATCAGGCTGGAAATCAGCGCCGCACCCAGCAGCGACACCACCGATACCACACCGGCCCAGCCCAGCCATTCAACCGGGCCTTGCAGGCGTTCGCGCTCCAGCATCAGCCAGTAGCGGTCATCGGCGATCTTGAAGCTGACCCAGTAGCCCGGTACGCCATTCACTTCCGAGGAAAAACGGGTATCGGCGCCGAGCTTGGCGCGTACCAGGGACTGGATGTCGGCCATCAGCCCAGAGCTTGGCGGCGGCGCCACCTCGTCGTCGTCCTCCATGGTAAACACGCGGATGCCTTCGTTCGACACCAGTTCGAACAGCAGTTCGCGCCGCAAGTCGGTGGCCGAGTGGGTGAGGGCGGCACGCGTAATGGTCACCACCGACACCACCTGGGCGGCAGTCTGCTGCGCCAGCGGTTCGCGCTGGACGTAATTGACCATGCCGAACCAGGCCGACATGGAAAGCGTGGTCAGCACGCTCAGCAAGAGAAAAGTGCGCCAGAACAAGCCGCTGGTCAGCGACGCCGGGCGCGGCAGGCGGAATTTCATCGACAGCCCAGAATCAGCGTGGCTGGCCCTCAGGGATGAAGACGTAGCCCAGGCCCCACACTGTCTGGATGTACAGCGGGCTGGACGGGTCCGGCTCGATCAGCTTGCGCAGGCGGGAAATCTGCACGTCCAGGCTGCGGTCGAACACTTCGTACTCGCGGCCACGCGCCAGTTCCATCAGCTTTTCGCGCGACAGCGGCTGGCGCGCATGGCGCGCAAACACTTTCAGCACCGAGAACTCGCCGGTGGTCAGCGGCACGGTCTCGCCATTCTTCTTGAGCGTGCGCGTCCCCAGGTCCAGCACGAACTGGCCGAACTCGAAGGTTTGCGGGTGCTCGGAAGGGGCGCCCGGAATTTCGTCCGGCTGCTTGCGGCGCAGCACGGCGCCGATGCGGGCCACCAGCTCGCGCGGGTTGAATGGCTTGGGCAGGTAATCGTCGGCGCCCATTTCCAGGCCGACGATGCGGTCCACGTCTTCGCCTTTTGCAGTCAGCATGATGATCGGGGTCTGGTCGCCGGCGCCGCGCAGGCGGCGGCAGATCGACAGGCCGTCTTCGCCGGGCAGCATCAGGTCCAGCACCAGCAGGTCATAGCGCTCGCGCAGCCACAGCTTGTTCATGGCGGTGGCGTTTTCGGCCGTGACGACGTTGAAGCCTTGCTCGGTCAGGTAGCGGCGCAGCAGGTCGCGCAGGCGGACGTCATCGTCCACCACCATGATCTTGGCCTGGTGGCCTTGCTGGCCGCCGGTCGCGGCTGGAGGAGTAGTGGTGGTATTCATAGGAAGGATTGATCTTGTTGAATTGTCAGATGCATGTCGCTATGGTAACGTCATATTGATTCCCGGTGCCATACCGGTGAAAACTCATTACAAATTCTTACAAACTTTACCCGGTCGCTCTTACTATAGGAAGTTGGAGCGCATACACTGCGGGCATGGATACGGCAAGTACGACGAGGACTGCGATGAAACTTGGTGCGAAAACAGGATTGGGCAAAGCGGCTTTGGCGCTGTGCGCCGGCCTGTGCTGCACCCTGATGGCCAGTGCGCAAGCGCAGTCCGACCAGCGCGGCCGCCAGCCGGATCGCCGCGAAGCGCCGCGCGACTTCCGCGACAATCGCATGTACGATGCCCGCGAAGCGCGCTATCCACGCCAGTATGAAGGGCGCATGGACGATGCGCCGCGCATGATGGACGACCGGGACAACGCAGATTCGCGCCGCATGGGAGGCCGCATGACCCCCGACGAACGCCGCGACCTGCGCCGCCAGATCAATGAAGCGGGCCAGCAAGTGTATTCCCTGCCGCGCAGGCGGTGACTTTTGTGACGTTTACGTAACGTTAAGAGAACTTTCGGCCCCAAAAACCTCCGGAATTTGATGTTTTGCGTGTAATATTGATTGCCCGCAAGACAACGCGCCCCGGCGCGCCCAAGATCAGGGCACTGGAGGAGGAGCTTTGTCCCAAATTGCACAACAGGAGAGCGCCGGCAGCTTGCCGGCCGGCGTCGTTCAGCGGCCCGACGGGGTCTACCTGGACCTGCGCCTGCTCGCGCCTGAACTGACTGCGGCGGTCGATGTGCTGTTCCGCAGCGGCCATGTGCTGCGCGGCCTGGACTACCCGGTGCTGGCGCGCGTCCTGTACGGCGTGGGGCCGGAACTGGCGCCCCATCCCGAACTGCTGGCGCGCGTGGCCGACCGCATCGAGCCATTCCCTGCCGAGCGCAGGCCGCTGTACCGCAACGTCAAGATCCGCGACGGCGAGGCGGAATACTTCTTTGAACCGATCTACCTGCCGGCCGAAGAACTGCCGGACGGCACCCTGCTGCCGGAACGCCCGGCCCAGCTCGATTTCGACGAATTCGTCGCCGACATGTGGCTGAAGAACGTGCGCTTCGGCATTCAAGTGGCGGCCGTGCGCGCTGCGCTGGCCGCGCCCAAGGGCGAACGCGTGGCGGCGGCGCGCGACCTGGAGCCGACCCCGGCGCAGGATGCACGCGTGGTCGAGGTGGCGTCCGAACTGCACCGCAGTGATGCGCCGCGCCAGCGCGCCGACGGCACCGTCGATTTGACCAGCTTCCAGAACCGTTTCCCCCAGATCAAGCAGGGTGTGCGCCTGCTGCAAAAACTGCCCGGCGTGCCGGGGGAACCGGGCCGCAATATCGCCGGCCAGCCGATCGTGGCGCTGGCGCCCAACGATGTGGACTTCAGCCGCTTTGCAGGCGAGGGCACGGTCATTACGCGCGAAGCCGATGGCGAATTCCTGGTGGCGGCGCGCGAAGGCTTCCTGAATGTCGACCCGAAAAGCGGGCAGGTTGCGCTGAGCGACAAGATCATCAGCCGGGAAGGCGTGTCCGGCCGTACCACCGGCAACCTGGAGCTGATGGGCGCCTTCGAGGAGTTTGGCGACGTGCAGGAGCTGCGCGACGTGAACGGAAGCGACATTACCGTGCACGGCGACGTATTCGGCAACATCAATTCCAGCGGCGGCACCATCGTACTGGGCCGCAACCTGGTAGGCGGCCGCGCCATCAATGCCAAAGGCGATATCCGGATCGAAGGCGTGGCCTCCGGCGCCACCATCCAGACCGCCAGCGGCACGGTCACCATTACCGGCCGCGCGGAAAGCTGCGTGATCAGTGCGCCCCGGGTGGTGATCGCGCAAGCGTCCAACTGCGAGATCTTTGCCGACGAGGTGACCATGGAGCTGGCCATCGGCTGCGCAGTGGCCGGACGCAGCGTGCTGCTGGAAAGCGCCGGCCCGCGCAAGAACAGCGAAATGCTGGTCTACGTGGTGGTGAAAGATGTTGCCAGCCACGACGCCGAGCTGGGAACCCTGCAGAAACAGATCGCGCTGCACGAAGCGGAAATCGCTGCCTGGCGCGCCGAGCATGACCGCCTGAATGCCATGGCTGAAGTGCGCAGCTACCTGACACTGGCCGAAAAGCTGCGCAAGGGCGAGATCCACCTGACGCCGGCCCAGGTGCCGCAGCTGAAGAAGGTGGCCGGCGCGGTCGCCCCGCACATCAAGCAGATCGGCCAACTGCTGCAATCAATCAAGGTGGCGGAAGACGCCATCGCCGGCGCCCGCACACGGCGCGATGAACTCGAAGCGCTCAAGCGCGATGCGGCGGCCCGTTCTTCGGTGCGGGTCAGCCTGGTCGACGGCGAGGTGCTGGTGCGCACCTTGCCGCTGGGCGAGGCGGTGGCGGCCAACTTCATGGCGGCCCCCAAGGATTACAAAGCCATGCTGCGCGGCCCAAGGCTGGACAGCCTGGCCATCTTCGCAGGTTCTACGGGCAGCGTTAACTGGCATGGCGCCGCCCCGGCCGAGGCGAGTGTAGCGTAGTGGGCCGATAGCCGTACAATGGCGCAACAAGACAAACCGGGAGACATGGTGCCTGCAGACGCTGCCTCGGCCGCCGCGGCGGCTGGCGATCTGCCATCGTCGCTGGTCCAGCGCGCCGATGGCGTCTATTTCAAGGCGGAGGCCCCCGCGGCTATGCTGCAGGCGGCGGTCAACCAGGTATTCCTGTCGGGCGCCTGCTTCCGCGGGCTTGACTACGGCGTCTTCATCCGCGCCCTGTACGGCGTCGGGCCCGACCTGCCGGAAGGCATGGAGGGCCAGCCCCTGTGGCGCTTTGCCGACGAGATTGTGCCTTTCCCCAGCGGGCGGCGCGATTTGTACAAATCGGTGCGCATCGTCGGCGGCGAAGCGGAATATTATTTCGAACCCGTGTTCATCGACGTCGCAGGCGAGGCGCCGGTGCCGGCCCATCTCGACTTCGGCGAGTTTGTCGCCGATATGTGGACCAAGGGCATCCGTTTCGGCATTGATGCGCCGGTGGTGCGCGAAGCCATTGCCAAAGGCAAGGCGGCGCGCCTGATCGTGGCGCGCAAGCTGCCGCCAGTGCCGGGGCGCGATGCCGCCATCGTGGAAGTATCGGAAAGCATCCACCGCTCCAATGCGCCGCGCCTGCTGGCCAACGGCCGCTTCGACCTGCACAGTTTTCAGAACCGCTTCCCGCAGGTGAAAGCCCAGGTGCGCCTGCTGCGCCGCGAACCGCCGCAGCCGGGCACGCGCGGCTACGAGCTGTCCGGCATCGTGCTGGAACCGCCGCCGGCGCGCGACGTTGAGTTGACCACGGTAGCCGGCGAAGGCACGGTGGTGGAGCACCACGAGGGCGTCGATTACCTGGTGTCCTCGCGCGAAGGCTTCATCAATGTCGACGGCAAGAGCAAACGCATTTCGATCGGACCCAAGATCGTCAGCCGCGAAGGCGTGTCCGCACGCACCACGGGCAACCTGAAGCTCGACGGCGATTACGAGGAATTCGGCGAAGTGCAGGAACAGCGCACGGTGGAAGGCGGCAATATCACCGTGCACGGCGACGTGTTCGGCAATATCGTTTCACGCGGCGGCACCATCGCGCTGCAAAAGAACCTGATGGGCGGCAGCGCCACCAATGCCGATGGCAATATCCGCGTGGCAGGCGTCGCATCCGGCGCCTTGCTGCAGTCGAAAAAAGGCGAGGTCGTGCTGGGCAAGGCGCAGAACTGTGTGATTACCGGTTCCCGCGTCATCATTACCGAAGCATACAACTGCGAGATCATGGCCGATGAAGTGCTGATCAAGCTGGCCGCCGGCTGCGCCATCGCCGCGCGCCGCATCGAGATCGACAGCGCCGGCCCGCGCAAGCAGGCCGAAATGCAGCTGCACGTCATGGTGCCAGATACCACCAAGTATGACGACAAGCTGGCCGAATGCGCCGCCCGCGCTGAAAAACACGAGCAGCAGGCGCAGCGCTGCAAGGAACAGATGGACGCCATTACCTCTGACCAGGAAGTGCGCAACTACCTGCAACTGGCCAGCAAGGTGCGCAAGCAGGAAGTGACGCTGAACCAGGACCAGCTGGTCCTGTTCCAGAAGATGGCGCTGAAAGTCGGGCCTTCGCTGAAGATGGTGGCGCGGCTGCAGGTCGCGATGAAAGAAGCCCAGGCCGCGCAGCAGAAAGAGCAGGAGCTGGGCGAACATGTCTATAAGCAGAAGCTGCTGGTGGTGGGCGGCGCGCGCTGCACGGTGCGCCAGGTGGCGGGCGACATGGTGGTACGCAAGCTGGTGTTCAACCCCGACCTCGGGCCAGCCTACCTGCTGCCGCCAAAGGAAGTCAAGCTGCGCGTACGCGCCCCACTGGGCACCCAGCAGCCCCTCTTCATTGGCAGCGGCGGCCAGTTCGACTGGAGCGGCAGCGCAGCTTGAAAGTCGGGGTCAGCTCCGGCAATCGGACATTTTGTCCGATTGCCGGAGCTGACCCCGA
>DASWTB010000252.1:0-2139 GCA_036402315.1 Pseudoduganella sp.
CGACCGCCGGCGAAATGCCGGCGCTGGTCGATGAATTACTGGTGGACCACTACGATCCGGCCTACCTCAAATCCATCCACCGAAATTTCGTCCAGTACGATAAGGCTATTCCATTAGCGCTGCCGGACATTTCCCCCGCATCCTTTGTCGCCGCAGCACGCCAGCTGCACGGGGCATAGCAAGGGGAGCGCGCCGCCCCGGCGCCGGTTCCGGCCACAAAAAAAGCCGGGATCCGCTTGAGCGGCGCCCGGCTTCCTGGGGAATGAAAGTCCCTTATTCGGCTTGCGTCTTGATCGATGCGACCGGGCGCAGGATCTTGACTTTGGCTTTCTGCTTCAACGCGTCGACGTAGCCCGCCATCTCTTGCGTCGCCACGACCTGGCCGATGCGCTCGGACTCTTGCTCGCGGCGCGCCTTGTCCTGCTCCGCCGGCTGGCCCACCTTGCCGATGCGGTACACAGCATAGCCGGCGCCAGGCACTTCCACGCCAACGTACGCAGGCAGCTTGGCCGCGTCAGCCTTCATCACGGCGGCGAATGCGGTCGGGTTGATGCCTTCCGGCTTGGCGCGCGAAATCGTCTTCGCTTCGCCGAAGCCCGCAGCGTCGCCCGTCTTTTTGGCGGCAGCCAGCTTGTCTTCACCGGCCTTCTTCGCGGCTTTCATCGCTTCTTCCATCGCCACGCGCTGCTTGATCGCGGCTTCCACTTCAGCCAGCGGCTTCTTGGAGGCAGGCTTGAACTCCACGATGCGGCCGGCAACCAGGGTTTGCGGCGCCACTTCGACCGCTTCCGTATTGCGTTTGTTCTTAAGCGTATCGTCCGAGAACAGCTTTTCCAGGAACTTCGTATTGTTGAATGGCGCCGCGCCCAGCACTGGGTTCGGCTGACGGCCGATACCATCCATGGTTTCGATCTTCAGCTTCAGCTTGTCGGCAGCCGGTTTCAGGCTCTCGTACTGCGAGTAGACGGTGTCCGTGAACTGCTCGGACATCTCCGCGTACAGCTTGCCAGCTTTCTGCTTCTTCAGGTCAGCCGCCACTTCACCCTTCACTTCATCGAGCGGCTTGCCGTGGGCTGGCTTCAGCTCGGTCACGGTGATGATGTGGTAACCGAATTCGGATTCGACCAGGCCGCTGATCTCACCCTGCTTGAGCTTCAGGATCGCATCTTCCACCGGCTTGACGAAGGTACCCTTCACCAGCACGTCCAGGTCGCCGCCCTGCTCGGCCGAGCCTGGGTCATCCGACTTGGCCTTGGCGATCTTGGCGAAGTCGCCAGGGTTCTTGCGCACTTCGGCCAGCACGGCTTCCGCCTTGGCCTTGGCCGCGGCCTTGTCCCCTTCAGCCTTGATCAGGATGTGGGAAGCACGGCGCGCTTCTTCGGTGGCAAAGCGTTTTTCGTTGGCTTTGTAGTAGGCCGCGACTTCTTCGTCAGACACGTTGACCTGCGATGCCACGGCGTCCGCATTCAGCACCACGTATTCGATCTTGGCCGATTCAGGGATCTCGAACAGCTTGGCGTTCTTGTCGTAGAAGGACTTCACCATCTCGTCGGTGACCTTCACGTTCGGCAGGAACTGGGAGATCGGCAGGGCCAGTTCCTGCACTTCACGTTCCTGCGAACCGTAATCGGAAATCGATTTGGCGACGGTGCGTGGCGCGAAGCCGCTCAGTTCGATGCCGCTGGCCACCTGCTCCAGCGCGAGGTCGTTGCGCAACTGGTTCTGGTGGGTGTCGACGTTCATGCCCTGCGCCGCCAGGATCTGGCGGTACTGCTCGACGTCGAAAGTGCCGTCGGCCTTGATCAGCATTGGCAGTTGGGCCAGCACGGTTTGCTGCACCTTCTCATTGCTGACGGTCATGTGGGCGCGGCGGATTTCCGCATTGACGGCGCGCTGGGCGATCAACTGGTCCAGCACGTTTTGCTTGAATTCAGGGGTGTCGAACAGTTTCTGGTCGAACTGCTGGCCCATTTGCTGGCGCATGCGGTCCAGCTGGTTACGCTGGGCGTTTTCCCATTCCTGCTGGGTCAGCGGATAGCCGGCCACTTTGGCGATCGTATTCGCGTCTTCGCCGAACAGCGTGACGCCGCTGACACCGACCAGCACAAACGACGGCACAATCAGGAGCGCCAGGATAAT
>DASWTB010000253.1:0-2296 GCA_036402315.1 Pseudoduganella sp.
TCCTCTGCGTCCATTGGACGCGCGGCCAGATACAACAGCGCGTGGATTTGCGCCACGGTGCGGTTGACGCCCCAGCGCGAGCCCATTTCGCCCCAGTGCAGTACAAAACGTTCGGCTATCGGTTTCAGTTCCATGCCAGCCATTCTATCCTTACACTAATTTCTGTCAACACAGAAATCAAAAATTTGCCTTGATGGCAATTCGCGCCCACAATGCATGGCAAATAGATAAGGGGAGGTGGAATGCAAAAAGCTGCACGCCTGACCAGCATCGACATGCTGCGCGGCCTGGTGATTGTGTTGATGGCGTTGGACCACACGCGCGATTTCTTCGGCGCGGCGCTATTCGATCCGGAAGACCTGGCGAAAACGACGCCGCTGTGGTTCGCCACGCGCTGGATCACGCACCTGTGCGCGTCCACCTTCGTGCTGCTGGCCGGCACCTCGGCATTTTTGCGCGGGACCAAAAGCGGCATCCCTTCTCTGTCGCGCTACCTCGTGACCCGCGGCTTGCTCCTGCTGGTGCTTGAGGCGACCTGGATCAGTTTCAGTTGGCAATTCGGGTACAACGTCACCATCCTGCAGGTGCTGTGGGCGCTCGGCATGGGCATGATCTTCCTCGCGGGACTGGCGTGGCTGCCCACGCCCGCCATCGCGGCTATTGCGGCGCTATTGATCGTGCCGCATAACCTGCTCGATACGATCCAGGCCAGCCATCCGCTGTGGCTGGCCTGGCACCAGCGCGGTTTCTGGCCGGTGGCAGGCAATTACGGCGTGTACCTGGCCTATCCTTTGATGCCATGGCTTGGGCTGATTGCAGCCGGCTATGCGCTGGGTCCCGTATTCCAGTGGGAGCCGGCGCGCCGCCAGCGTTTCCTGGTCATCGCCGGCGCCGTGCTGCTGCTGGCCTTCGTTGTCCTGCGCAGCGGGAATTTCTACGGCGATCCGGACCCGTGGTCGCCGCAGGGCCGCGGTTTCGTATGGGACTTCATCTCATTCATCCGGGTCCACAAGTATCCGCCGTCACTGCTCTACCTGTGCGTGACGGTCGGCATCGCCCTGCCCGTGCTGGCCTGGTTCGAGCGTCTGCGGCCAATACCGCTGCTGATGCTGTTTGGCGGCACGCCGATGTTCTTCTACGTGATCCACATCGCCATGATCCACTTCCTGTCCGGGCCTTACTTCTTGCTGCGCTTCGGGGCATTGCCACAAGGCGGGCCAGGCGGGTTTATCCTGCCGCCAGGCTACGAACCTTCGCTGGGCGTGGTCTATGCCGCGTGGCTGATGGTCATCGCGATCATGTACGGCCTGACCATGCTGTGGCTGCGCCGACGGTCTGTTCGTCCTATGCCGGCAGCAGCCGGCCAGTGAGGCGCTTGTAGACGTCGCGTGCACGCTGTTCGATGGCGGCGTCGAAGCCGGACTGCGCCAGCAGGGTCAGTCCATTGGTTTCAGCCAGCACGCCTGGCGTCAGCACCAGGCGGTTGGTGCGTTTTTGCACCAGCAGCGGCACGCAGCACTGCTCCAGCAACTGCGCCAGCACCACATTGTGCGAGGACACCAGCACGGTGCCGCGCCCGGCCAGTTGCTCCAGCACGGCGGCGGCCGCGGATACCGATTCGAGATGGTTGGTGCCGCGGAAAATCTCATCGATGATGAAGACCGCGCGCTGCGGCGCTTGGGCCAGCGCCAGCAATTCATGCGCGCGGCGCAACTCCGATTGGTAGAGGCTTTCGCCACCGTCCAGTGCATCGTCGTTCTGCATGCTGGCGTACACCGGCAGATTCGGTACGCGCGCTGCAACGGCGTAGCAGAATCCGAAAGCGCGCGCAGCCAGCAGGTTAAGGCCGACCGTGCGCAGCAAGGTGCTTTTGCCGATGCCATTCTGCCCGCTGATGAAGGCACTCTTGCCGTCCAATGCAAGGTCCAGCGCCTCTGCATCGGATAGCAAGGGGTGGCGAACCGCTTGCAGGTGAAGTTCCTGCTCCCAGCCTTCCTCCGCCCAGCACCACCGCGTTTGCGCGGAGAGATGGCGCGCCAACGCGAGCGCTGCATCCAGGCCGGCCACCAGTTCGTAGCTCTGGCGTAGGAAGGCAGCGTGTTCACGCACCAGTCGGCGCGTGGCGAAATAGTGCTTGAGGTTGGCCAACATGACCCAGTCCGCATATTCGGCCACGCCGGGCGCAGTGGAGCAGGCGCTGCGGGCGAGCTTGCCGCGCAACTGGGCAGCTTGCGCGGCACCGGGGCTATCGAGTTGCTGGCCATGGACAAGCAGTTGCAGTTGCAGCGCCTCCGCA
>DASWTB010000254.1:0-24404 GCA_036402315.1 Pseudoduganella sp.
AGGCGTGCAGCATGCCGAACAGCGAAGCCGGCACGTCGAGGTTGTCGGCGCCGATATTCTGGCGGCCCGGCGGATGGTTGTAATAGACCAGGGCCACGCGCTTGTCGCGGTTGGATTTGGCGCGCAGCGCCAGCCAGCGCTCGACGCGCGCCGACAGGCGTTCCGCTTCCGCCGCCAGCACGACCGGCGGACGGTTCTCGATGCCGGTCAATTTATCGCGCTGCGGCTCGCCCAAAGCAGCCACCACGATGGGCTGGCCGATGCCCTGCAGCTCAGGCAGCGCCACGCGGTATTGCACCGAGTCCGGCGGCAAGCCGTCCGGCGACAAACGCCATTGCATGGCCGTGCGGTCGGACAGGCGGATCGCCTTGAACAGCGGGATGTCGAGCTTCCTGAATGCTTCGCTGACGGCCTCGCGCCCCTCCGCCGCACCGACCACAAAGTCCTGCAGCACCACCATGGCAGCCGGCACGGCGGGCGCAATCAGTTCCGGCAGGCGCTTCAGCGCCTCGCGCGAAGCACCGCCCCAGCGCGGCAGCACCTGCACGCATTGCTGGCCATTGCGTTCGATCTGGCGGCACACGGCATCCGGCACCGTGCCGTCCATATTCGACAGGTCCAGCACCACCACTGTGGGCCGCGCCTGCACGTCAAGTTGCGCCGCCCTGCCCCACGCCGCCGCGTCGTGCAACTCGCGCTGGCCGGCACGCAGGCGCAGCGTCGGTTCCGGCTGCGGTTCCGCCAGGGCGCGCGATGGATCGAGCAAGTGTGCGAACAGGGCCGCCGTGTTGTCGCGGCCACCGGCCTGCCACACCTGGCGCGCCGCCAGCCACTGGCCCGCTGCAGGGCGCGCCCTGGCTGCCTGCAGCGCTGCTTCCGGCGGCTGCTCGGTCGAGAGCTGGCGCAGCGTCTCGGGCGAAAAGCCCTGCAGGCTGCCGTGGCGCCCGCGTGAAAGCAGGCTCAGCGTCGCTTCACCGTTCATGGCAAGCACCGTGGCTTGCGGGCGGGCGTGGCGCGGCAAGGCTTCCTTCAAGCACCGCGCCGGGTCGCCGAACAGCGATACCGCCAGGATGCTGTCGGCTTGCGACAGCCACTGGGCGGCTTGCTTGTCGTCGGCCGCCATCCACTGCGCCGGCGTGCGCAGCACGATGCGGTCCTGCGGATGACTGGCCAGATGGCGATGGGCAGCCTCGATGGCGATGGGTGCTGCGCGTTCGGTGACGATGGCAAACAGTACGGCCGCATTGGCACGCGCGCAAGCGAACACACATAGCAGGAGCGCAATGGTCCGGACAAGGATAGTGGTAGGCACAGCAGGATTCCGAGCACGCAAAACCACACCCCGGGCTTTGCACAATCAAAATGACTGGCCGGTCTTCTGGCTCGCCTTCATCCTCCACTGGCCTGGCCTTCCCGTGCGGTGCACAGTGGCGTTGGTCCAGCTTTGTCCGGCTTACAGCAGCGGGGGCTGCGCCGGACTGGCGCAAGATGGCAATCCCGCGCGGCACCGGCTTCCCGTTTCACCTCCCTGCAGGCTTGCAGGAAGGCACCAATCACATAACGTGCGCCATTCTAGCAGACTGCACTTGGTCAACAATCTAGCCAAAAACACAACGACTGTTGTTATAAAGATCCACTTCTTTAAAATGATTGGTAATTCGTGAGAATTAGGTATTTACTGCTAAGTACGCGTCAAAGAACGTGTCTGGGAGAGTAAAAATGCATAATAAGACAACACTACAAGTCCTGGCAGCCGCCTCCGGACTTGGGGATGAGCGCATCCAGGAACTCTGGGAAGGGGCCGATATGTACGCCCGCGCCCAGGCAGGGAACCCGGATTCGCCGCGCTATCAGCAAGTGCTGCACGAGCGCATGGCGGCAATGGTCGAACGCGAAGTGGCCAAGCGCCATGCCGCGGAGGGCGAGCCTTGGGTTTTAGCCGACGCCCACCTTGGCCAGATTGAAGTGTCGCTGTCCGACGCCCTGAAAGCCTTCGGCGGCCGCACGCACCACGTCATCCATTAGCAAGGCAAGCCGCCCGCACGGCTGTGAACCGCACCCCGATCCCGTGCCGTCCACAATGCGGCGCCTGCTGTACGGCGCCCGCCATCTCCAGCCCTATTCCCGGCATGCCTGAAGGCAAACCGGCGGGCGTGCCCTGCATCCAGTTAGACGCACAACGACGCTGCAAGCTGTATGGCTTGCCCGAACGCCCCCTCGTGTGCGTCCAGTTCACCCCGGATGAAGCGGTGTGCGGCGAGTCACGCGAGCAGGCTTTGCGCTGGCTGGGTCAAGGTTCGCAGCTGTAGCGGAAACTGTCGTCCAGAGCGAGCGGCAGCACCAGGGTGTGGATCTGGCGTGAACGCGCATCGGCGCATAGCGAGGCCCGTGCCGCAGCATCGGTGCGATAGGCGGCCGCGTATTCCGCATTGAACACTGGCTTGCCGCTTGCGATGAATACCTGGTATCCGCCGCATTCGTTGAACTCGTGGCACTGTTCATTGACAGCGAAGTCGAAATCGCCCACCAGGTCGTTCAGCTGGTCCAGGTCATTCTTCAAGGCGATGGACAGGCGCCGCTTATGGGCTTCACTTGCCAGGAAGCGGTTGTAGTCGAGCTGCGTGGCTGCGCTCAGCGCGAAGCCGCTGCCGTTGCTGTAGCCGTCCACATTATCGGGTTCGACGCCGTTGCACCCCTTGGACACGGCCAGGTCCAGCCGCGCCTGCATGATTTTCCGCACATTGGACGAGCGCGTGTCGAGCCAGCGCTCGCCGGGCCAGTCGCTCAAGGCGTTGCCCATGTCGGCAGGCTGGAACTGCGCGAAATCCGAGCGCCAGTTCTCGGAACTGCCGGCGGAGAAATAGCACACCACCTTCTTTCCTTCGGCCTGCAAGGCCTGGATCGTCGCCACCGGCGTGTTGAACAGGTCGATGTCGAATACTGCGACCGGGTAGGAAGTCTTGATGGTGCCGGCCAACTGCCACTGCCAGGTATCGCCCAGGGCCGGCTTCCAATATGAAGCGGGCGAGGTGCTGCCCGGGTTGGGCGAGGGAGTGAGGGTGCCGCTGCCCTGGCTGGCCGGTTCAGTGGACGAGCCACCACCGCCACATCCCGCGATAGATGCCATCAAGAGCAAGGCCGGTGCGAATGATTTGATAGATACGGACATAATCAACTTTCATTTGTGCGGGAAAAACAGTGGCGCATTATGTCTTCACTTTCTTACAAGCAGCTTTCGCACAGCTTTGCCCCGTAGCGACCGGTGCGGCATAATTTGCGTATGAATTGCCGCGAAAACTGCGGTGCCTGCTGCACCGAGCCCTCCATCACCTCCCCGATTCCCGGAATGCCAAACGGTAAGCCGGCCGGCATGCGCTGCGTGCAGCTGGGCGATGACAATCGCTGCAAGATTTTCGGCAAGCCTGAGCGACCGGCCTTCTGCGGCGGCCTGCAACCGTCGGCCGAAATGTGCGGCGAAACGCGCGAGCAGGCCATGCACTGGCTCATCGCACTGGAGATGGCTACGGCGCCCTGAACACGCCAGGCGCGGGCATTGGAAACGATTCCCGGCTAGAATGTTCAGCTATGAATCAAGCCATCGGCCAGCGCCACCGCCTCTCTACCCGCCTCGCATTCCTGACTGCGGGCCTTGCCATGTCCGCCTGGGCGCCGCTGGTGCCTTATGCCAAGGAGCGCCTGCAACTGGCGGAGGGGCCGCTTGGACTGCTGCTGCTTTGTCTTGGCCTCGGCTCGCTGCTGGCGATGCCGCTGACCGGCGCGCTGGCGGCGCGCTTCGGCTGCCGCAAGGTGGTGCTGTGGTCGGCGCTGGTGGTTTCTCTGGCCCTGCCCGGCCTGGCGCTGGCGCCAACGCCTTTCCTGCTTGGGCTGGTGCTGTTCGTATTCGGCGCTTCGCTGGGCACCATGGACGTGGCGATGAACGTTCAAGCCGTGATTGTGGAAAAGGCCAGCGGCGGCGCCCTGATGTCCGGCTTCCACGGCATGTTCAGCCTGGGCGGCTTTGCCGGCGCGGGCAGCATGGCGCTGCTGCTGTGGCACGCCAGCCCTGACCTGCTGCACGAGCCGGAAGCGCGCGGGGACGACACCCCGGCCTTCGTCATGCCGCACGGCGCCGTGATCTTCATCGGCGCCCTGTGCTTCATCGTCTTCCTGGCCGAAGGCGCCATGCTGGACTGGAGCGCCGTGTTCCTGACCGCCGAACGCGGGCTGGAAGAAGGCCGCGCCGGCCTCGGCTACGCCGCCTTCGCCGTCGCCATGACCGTAGGCCGCCTGACCGGCGACCGCGTAGTCGGCCGCTTTGGCGGGCGCCGGGTGCTGCTGGCGGGCGGCCTGTGCGCCGCCGCCGGCTTCTTCACGGCAGTCTTCTCCCCCACGCCGGCAGTGGCGCTGGCCGGCTTCGTGCTGGTTGGCCTGGGCGCTTCGAATATCGTGCCGATCCTGTTCACCGCCGCCGGCAACCAGCGCGCCATGCCGGCCAGCCTGGCGATTGCCGCCATCACCACCATCGGCTACGCCGGTATCCTGGCCGGTCCGGCCATGATCGGCTTCGTGGCCCACCTGTCGAGCCTGGACCTGGCATTCTCCGTCCTCGGCGGGGCGCTGTTGCTGGTAGCCGCCAGCAGCCGCCTGGTGCGGGTCCACTCCTGACGCAGCGCAAACCCGGCTTCCGGCAACGGGGCTACCCTTGACCCAAGTGCATCGGTGGGCCGCGCTCATGGTAAGCTTCGTGCCCGCGCAGCATCCCGCCCGCGTTTCCCCACCGAAACACTTTACAAAATCACAATGGATATTGTTCTCCTGTTGAAGGCTCTGATCATGGGACTGGTCGAAGGATTCACAGAATTCCTGCCGATTTCCTCCACCGGGCATTTGATCCTGGCGGGCAGCCTGCTCGACTTCACCGGCGAGAAGATGAAGGTGTTCGAGATCGTGATCCAGGGCGGCGCCATGCTGGCCGTGATCTGGGAATACCGCCGCAAGATCGGCGAAGTCCTGGGCGGCATCTTGCACCAGCGCCAGGCGCAGCGTTTCGCGCTGAACGTGCTGGTCGGCTTCGTCCCGGCCGGCTTGCTGGCCTACCTGTTCAGCGAAAGCATCCAGGCGGTCCTGTTCCATCCGGAACCGGTGGCGCTGGCCTTCATCGTCGGCGGCATCATCATCCTGTGGGTGGAACGCCGCGCACGCCTGAATCCGGTGACCGTGCGCGTTCATTCAGTCGACGACATGAGCATCGGCGACGCGCTGAAGGTCGGCTGCGCGCAAGCATTCGCACTGATCCCCGGCACCAGCCGTTCCGGCGCCACCATCATCGGCGGCCTGCTGGTCGGGCTGTCGCGCAAGGCGGCCACCGAGTTTTCCTTCTTCCTCGCCATCCCGACCCTGCTGTCGGCCACTTTCTATTCGCTGTGGAAGGAGCGCGCGCTGCTGACCGCGGCCGATCTGCCAATGTTCACCGTTGGCACGGTATCGGCCTTTGTCTCGGCCTTCCTGTGCGTGCGCTGGCTGCTGCGCTACGTCAGCACCCATGGCTTCACCTTCTTTGCCTGGTACCGCATCGTGTTCGGCATCGTGGTCCTGGCCACCGCCTACACCGGCGTAGTCACCTGGCACGAGTAACAGCAAGATGGACCAGCAAGACACCAGCCAGCGCGCACTGCACCTGCTCCAGACCGTATTCGGCTACCCAGCCTTCCGCGGCCAGCAGGGGCAGATTGTCGAACATGTCGGCAATGGCGGCGATGCACTGGTGCTGATGCCGACCGGCGCCGGCAAGTCGCTGTGCTACCAGATCCCGGCCATGCTGCGCGAAGGCGTGGGCGTGGTGGTGTCGCCGCTGATCGCGCTGATGCAGGACCAGGTCGACGCGCTGGCCGAAGTCGGCGTGCGCGCAGCGTTCCTGAATTCCACGCAGACCTATGAAGAAGCGGCGCGCATCGAACGGCTGGTGCGCACCAGCCAGATCGACCTGCTGTATGTGGCGCCGGAACGCCTCCTGACGCAGCGCTGCTTCGACCTGCTGCAGGATTCGCAGATCGCGCTGTTCGCCATCGACGAAGCGCACTGCGTATCGCAATGGGGCCACGACTTCCGCCCGGAATACATCAAGCTGTCGGTGCTGCACGAGCAGTTCCCCAACGTGCCGCGCATTGCGCTGACGGCGACCGCCGACCAACAGACGCGCGCCGAGATCATCCACCGCCTGGCGCTGAACGAGGCCGCGCAGTTCGTCTCGTCGTTCGACCGGCCCAACATCCGCTACCAGATCGTCGAAAAGACCAACGGCCGCAAGCAGCTGCTGGACTTCATCACCGCAGAACACCCCGGCGACTGCGGCATCGTCTACTGCCTGTCGCGCAAGAAGGTGGAGGAGACGGCGGAATTCCTGAACGAGCATGGCGTGCGCGCCATGGCCTACCACGCCGGCATGGAACACACGGTGCGTGCCGAGAACCAGGCACGCTTCCTGCGCGAAGAAAATATCGTGATGGTCGCGACCATCGCCTTCGGCATGGGCATCGACAAGCCGGACGTGCGCTTCGTCTGCCACCTCGACCTGCCGAAATCGATCGAAGGCTATTACCAGGAGACCGGCCGCGCCGGCCGTGACGGCATGCCGGCCAGCGCCTGGATGTCTTACGGCCTGCAGGACGTGGTGCTGCAGCGGCGCATGATCGACGAATCCGAGGCTGACGAGAATTTCAAGCGCGTGCTCTCGACCAAGCTCGATTCCATGCTTGGCCTGTGTGAAACCCTGAGCTGCCGCCGTGTGCGCCTGCTGGAATACTTCGGCGAACCCGCCACGCCTTGCGGCAACTGCGATACCTGCCTGATCCCGCCGGTCTCCTTCGACGGCACGGTGCCGGTGCAGAAACTGCTGTCGGCCATCTACCGCTGCGACCAGCGCTTTGCCGCCGGCCACGTGATTGACGTGCTGCGTGGCGCCGAGTCCGAACGCATCCAAACCTGGCACCACGACAAGCTGTCGGTGTTCGGCATCGGCGCCGACCGCAGCGAGCAGGAATGGCGCGCCATCCTGCGCCAGGTGATCGCGCTGGGCCTGGTGACCGTCGACCACGAACAATTCAGTTCGCTCAAGCTGACCGACGCCGCGCGCCCGGTGCTGAAAGGCGGCCAGAAAGTGCAGCTGCGCCAGTACCAGAAACCGGTCAAGCAGAAGCGCAGCTCGGCGCCGAAGGGCTACGAGGAAACCAATCTGGATGGCGACGAGCAGCGCATCTTCGACCGCCTGCGCTCCTGGCGCATGGGTGCGGCACGCGAGCACAGCGTGCCGGCCTATGTGATCTTCAACGACGCCACCCTGCGCGAAATCGCCAAGGTGCGCCCGTCCTCGCTGGACGAGATGCGCGGCATCTCCGGCGTGGGCGAAAAGAAGCTGGTCTCCTACGGCGACGAAATCGTCAGGCTGATCGCCGACCTGACCTGAGGCGCAGGCAACCCAGCAGGGCCAGGCCGGCCAGCAGCAGCGCACCCTGCGCCGGTTCCGGTGCAGGCGACAGCAGGAAAGTCGCATACTGATCCCATTCGTTGCCCCCTCTGGCGAGGATCTGGCCACTGGCATTGATGTCCCAGGCGCTTTCCAGGAACCAGCCGGCATAGGGTTCCTCGTTCCACAGGTGGTCCAGCACGTAGGGCCGGTCCTGGTATAGCAGCATGGCGCGCTCATAGGCAGTTTCGCCGACGACGCTGCCGGCATCGTTGATGTCGAAGGCATAGCGCGACCACAATTGGCGATAGTCCCGTTCGGCGCCGCGCACGAGCAGGCTGTATGCGTAAGCATTTTCCTGATAACCGACCCGGCGGCCCTCGCTGTTCAGCGCACGGGCATAAAAGTCGTAGGGCGTACGGTCGTCGCCGAAGACGCCGTCGCGCCAGCTCCTGGTGCCGAACTCGCCGGTACGGTTGCCGAGGACCATGCCCAGGTCGTTGATGATGGTCGGCCGGTAGTCACCGAACAGTTGCGGCGCACTGCCATCCGCCCAGTGGATGTAGCCGACCGGCTCGTTCCCCGTGCGCGGCTCGAAGTTGTAACCGACAATGTCGCCACGATTGTTGATGCCGGCTGCGACACCGCCCGGCCCGGCAATCTGTACCAGCTCCATGGCGCCGCCGTTGCGCCACATGAGCGCTTGCGGTTTCGAAAACCCGGGGATCGAGCCATTCCCGATCACCGTTCCCTGGCTGTTGAATCCGGTGATGCTCAAATCGTTGACGACACCGGGCAGGCGTACAACCGAGCCATCCGGACTCCAGATGACCACCTTGCCGTCCTGGCTGATGCCCGCGACCTGGCCAGCGTCGTTCAGGAACTTCGGCATGAAGCTTCCATCGAACCTGGTCGCGCGGTACGTTGGGGCTTCCTGTGCGTACGCGCTGCTGGCCAACAGCGCCAGCAGGGAGCATGACATCGCGCGGGCAAACAGTTTGCTCTGAGCGAGCCTGTGCAGCGCCAGCAGCATGAGCCCTGCCAGCAACATGATAGCGCCGCCTGGCTCGGGCACCGGCGACAGCAGGAAGGCGGCATCTCCCTGCCCGAAGCCGTTGGCGAGGATTGCGCCGCTGGCATTGATGTCCCACGCGTTGAGCAGCGACCAGCCTGAATATTCGGCGTCGTGCCAAAGGTGATCGAGCACATACGCGCGCCCGTCGAACCACAACATGGCGTGATTGCTCCATTCCGTAAAGCCGACGATGCTGTCCGCATCGTTGATGTCGGCGGTAGAACCGGACCATAGTTGCTGCGTATCGAACTGCCCGTTCCGCTCTCTGATCCAGTACGCTTCCGTGGCGGCGTAGCTGCCGGACATGCGGCCCTCGTTGTTGAGCCCGCTGATGTAGAGGCCATCGCCAATGAGGGTGTCGCCAAACACGCCGTCCTGCCAGCTTCGGAGGCCCCATGCATCGCTGCGTTGTCCAAGCACCAGGCCGTGGTCGTTGATCATTTGCGGCTTGTAGTTGTCAAACAGCTGCGGTGTGCTGCCGTCGCCCCATTGGATGAAGCCAACCTGCCCGGTTCCGGTATCGGACGCGCCGGCCATATAACCGATGATGTCGCCGCGGTTGTTGATGCCCTCGGTGTAGCCCCCCAGGCCGGTGAATGGCAAGCGCTCCACTGAACCGCCGTTGCGCCAGACCACCGGTTGCGGCAGGCTGTAACCGGGGATCAGCGCGTTGCCGACCACCGTACCCTGGTTGTTGAAGCCGGTGATGGTGACCTCGCTGGCGGCGCCGGGCAGCTGCAGTATGGAGCCATCCGGATTCCAGATAGCCGGCCTGCCATCCTGGCCCATCCCGGCGACCTGGCCGACGTCATTCAATATGTGCGGCCGGAACTGCGCGTCAAACTTGACGGCTCGGTACGAGGGCGTATTTTGTGCGTACGCTGTGCAAGCCAGCAGCGCCAGCGCAGACAGCATCATTCGAGCGAACTTGGACATGGCAATCTCCTGTGTGTGGACAGGAGCTAATGCTGCGCCGGCGCTGCGGGCCGCGCGCACGCCGCCTCAAATCGTGCGCACCGTCGCGATAGCATTGCGCGCTATAGCGCGATGCTAGCCGCTGCGGCGGTGAGCTGGCGATAGCGGCCAGGCGGAGTGCCGACTGCTTCGCTGAAGCGGTGGCTGAAGTGGCTGAGGTCGGCGTAGCCGCAGGCTTCAGCGACTTGCTGCAGCGGCAGGCGTCCCGCGCGCAGCAGGCCGCGCGCCCGCTCGATGCGGCGCGCCGCGATCCACGCCGAAGGCGGCATGCCGAAGCTGATGCGGAACATGCGGGCAAGGTGGAATTCCGACATGCAGGCGAGCTGGGCCAGCATGCCGAGCGTGATGTTCTGGTCGAGGTGGGCTTCAATGTACTCATGCAGCCGGCGCCGCACCAGTGGTGCAAGGCCGCCGCGCAAGCGCAGGCCGGGCTTGCTCATCGACTGCGAGTGCAGCAGTTCGCTCAAGGCTTGGTGCGTGATCTCGTTGGCGCGCAGCAGCTGGTCGGCATCGTCCCACGCTTGCTGCAGCAAGTCGCCGCATAACTGCACCAGGCGCTGGCTCTCGAAATAAGTGCGGTCTTGCAGCGTGAGTTCGCGCGGCTCGCGGTCCAGCTCCGCCACGGCACGCTGCGTGAAATGCTCCGGCATGAAGTAGATGTGCAGCATGCGCAGTTGGCCGCGCACTACCCACTCCGATTCGTGCCAGTCCGGCAGTGAGCACAGGCGCTGCGGCGCGCCGTACTGGCCTGGCAAGCCTTCGCGTTCGACGCTGTAGCCGCCGCCCAGGTAGCAGGACAAGGTGTGATGGCCTGGCTGGCGGTACTCCGTCACCGCCTCTTCCGTGCTGCGATACCAGACCGCCGCTGCCAGCCCGTCGCCGAGCCAGGCAAAGCGCTCCAGCGTCGCATCGGTGCCGGACATGGTGCGGAACACCGCGTGCGACATCGCATCGCCCGGCGGCTCCGCCAGCGCCGCGCGCGCCGACGCCCCCACGCGCTTGCGGGGAGCGGTTTGCTTAAGTTGTCCAGTCAGAGGCTTCACGCCGAAAAGTCTAGCACGCCCCTGTCCGCCCTGCCGGCCAGTCCGGGGATTTGCGCAAGATCAGACAAGGCATGTTGAAAAAATTTGCGGCGGCCACCGATGGGCAATGTCACGTCGGTCGTGTTCAACATCGGCCAGGACGGCGGAACGCAAGGCTTTGGCTTCTCCGAGGTCAACATCGAGACTACGCCGGCGCAACAAGTCCCGCTGCCAGGCACGCAGGCGCTGCTCGGCCTTGGCCTGTCCGCATTGGGCATCTCGCGACGCCGCGACATTCCGCGCACTGGTTCATAATACCGGGCAACCGAATTGCTTCTTGCCTAATGAGGGTGCTCGAGTATGAATACACCTCCAGACGACCTGCCAATCTACCGCGTCTTGACGGGTCCGGATGATTCGAAGTTTTGCCGGCGAGTCAGCGAAGCGCTGGCACTTGGTTATGAACTTTACGGCTCGCCCTCGGTGACGTTCAACGGCGAGACGGTCATTGTGGCCCAGGCGGTCCTCTGGCCCGCGGCCAAGTCCTAGCCGGGAATAAGCAGCAAGATCAGACAACTGCCGGCATGCGGCAAGCGGCACACTGGCAGTACTATGAATACTGCCCTCTACCTCACCACGGTGCTCATCTGGGGCACCACCTGGATCGCGATCAAATTCCAGCTTGGCGTTGTCGCAGCGCCGGTCTCGATCGCGTATCGCTTCTGGATTGCGGCGCTGGTCCTGATGCTGATCCTGCTCGTGCGCAGGCAGCACATCCTGCCGCCGCGCTCTGCCTGGCGCTACTTGCTGGCGCAAGGACTCGCTCTGTTCTGCTGTAATTTCCTGTGCTTCTATTACGCCACCATGTGGGTGCCGAGCGGCCTGGTCGCGGTGGTGTTCTCGACCGCGCCGATCTGGAATGCGATCAATGGACGCCTCTTCATGAACCGCCCGATCCGCGCGCAAGTGCTGGGCGGCGCGGTACTGGGCCTGACGGGTATCGTGATGCTGTTCCTGCCTTCCATGCAGGGGCATTGGAACGATTCCGGCATGCTGGCTGGACTCGGGCTGGCGTTGGTTGGCACGCTGTGCTTCTCGACCGGCAACTTGCTTTCCAGCCGCATGCAGGCGCTGGGCATGCAGCCGTGGCTGACCAACACCTGGGCCATGCTGTGCGGCGCCACCATCCTGACGATTGGCGCGCTGGCCCTCGGCATGCCGTTCACCTTCGACCCAAGCGCGCGCTATATCGGCGCACTGCTCTACCTGGCCGTGCCGGGATCGGTGGTGGCCTTCACGGCTTACCTGCTGCTGGTGGGGCGGATCGGTCCGGACCGCGCGGCTTACTGCACGGTGCTGTTCCCGGTGGTGGCGCTGACGGTGTCCACCTTCTTTGAGGGCTACCAGTGGAGCAGCATGGCGCTGGCCGGGCTGCTGCTGGTGATCGGGGGGAATCTGCTGGCCTTCATGCCGGCGCGGGCGAAGGCCCAGGCGCCGGCGACAGCCTGACTTACTTCTTGGTGAATACCAGGTCCCAAACGCCGTGGCCCAGTTTCAGGCCACGGTTTTCGAACTTGGTCAGCGGGCGGTAGGCCGGCTGCGGCGCGTAGCCTTCGGCGGTGTTCTGCAGCGCTGGCTCGGCGCTCAGCACTTCCAGCATCTGCACCGCGTAATCTTCCCAGTCGGTCGCCAGGTGGATGTAGCCGCCCGGCGCCAGGTGTTCGCACAGGGTCTTCACGAATGGCGCCTGGATCAGGCGGCGCTTGTTGTGGCGGGCCTTGTGCCAAGGGTCGGGGAAGTAGATATGGACGCCAGCCAGCGAGCCGGCCGGGATCATATCGCGCAGCACTTCCACCGCGTCGTGCTGGATCACGCGCAGGTTGGACAGGCCTTCCTCGTCGATCAGCTTGAGCAGGCTGCCTACGCCAGGGGTGTGCACTTCCACACCGATGAAATCCTTCTCCGGCATCAGCTTGGCGATGTGGGCGGTGGTCCCGCCCATGCCGAAGCCGATTTCCAGGATCACCGGCGCCTTGCGGCCGAAAGTCTTCTCGTAATCCAGCGCTTCTTTCTTGTGCTCGACCAGGAATTTCGGGCCCAGCTCATTCAGCGCACGTTCCTGGGCCGTGGACAAGCGTCCAGCACGCGTAACGAAGCTGCGAATGCGGTGTTCGGTCGGGTCATAGAGCATTTTGCCCTTTGGCGTGGATTCGGAAGACATGGCTAAACGTGCAAGGAAAAGGGACGATTATACCATTCCGGTTTTCCGGCCCGGCCTGCGATAATAGCGGGTCTTGTCCCTTAGGAAGCCCCCTGCAATGGCCCTCGCACTGAACATCCTCATCATCGTCCTGGCACTGGTAACGCTGTATTTCCTGCTGAAAGGCGGCCCGAAAACCGCGCCTGCGCCAACGGGCAAGCCGGTGGGCGGCTCCTACACCCCGCTGCCGCGGGGCGAACCGGTGCACCACTGGACCGACGAAGGCCGCTTCCAGCTGGAAGTGCTGGGCGAATCGCGCTATTCCGACACCATTCGCGCCTTGGCCGGCGAGCATGGCGAGGCTGCAGCCGATGCACGCCATAAAGCGCTGCTGCTGGCGGACGATAACAATCCCTATGAAGACAAGGCGGTCGCCGTCTTCCTCAACAACGAAATGGTCGGCTACCTGGCGCCGAAAGACGCCGTGGCTTTCCGCACCATGCTGGCGCGTCAGGAAATCGCCGGCCAGCTCACCTCGACCGACGCCGTCATCCGCGGTGGCCAGGTGTACGAGGGCAAGCGCCTTGCCTACACCGTACTGCTGGACGTGAATGTTGCGTAAATAGCACTTAGTAACTTACTAAACCCCGCGCACAATTGAACGCGGGGCGTCTTTGTGACATTATCGGCGGCTTGTTGTTTTGATAATCAATAAGGGAGCCGTCATGAAGACCAAATACGCCTTGCTGTTACCTGCCCTGCTGCTTGCAGCCTGCGCCAAGAAGGCGCCCGCGCCGGAACCTGCCTCCGAAGCGACACCAGCTCCGGCTGCCGCTCCTGCCGCTGCTCCTGCTGCTGCCCCTGCCGTGCCGACACCTGCTCCGGCAGCAGCTGCCGCCAATACCGCAGCCGCCGGCAACGCACCGCTGCCAACGCCAGAGGTTTCGACCGAAAACATGAGCGACGAGCAACGGGAAATCGCCAAGCGCCAGGCCAAGCTCGATTACTCGAATATGGAGCAGGGCTATATGGCCGATCCGGGCGCCCAGTGGGCCAGCGCCGCTTCCGCCAGCTCGAACTACAGCGAGAGCTACAACGCCTCGAAAGCTATCGGCAAGGTCGATGGCAATTACTGGTCTACCAAGGATAGCGATATCGGCTTCGATTCGCTTGAAGTGTCCTTCGACAAGCCGGTCAACGCGATCCAGCTGCGCGTGGCAGTGGCCGAATCCTACGGCCTGGAAGGCATCACCAAGGTGGAACTGCAAGATACCGATGGCAAATGGAATACCGTCTGGTCCGGCATAAACACTGTGAAACCCGACCATCGCGGCCCGCGTACCTGGTTCGTGCAGCCGATCGAAAAGACTGCATACAAGGCCAAGGCCGCGCGCATCACCAAGTCCAACAACATCACCACCACCCGCCTGCAGGTCGATGCCGTACAACTGATCGGTTCCTGACCGGGCGCCCTGCCTTTCCCGACAGGCGTATCATGGCTGCAGCTGCTGGCAGGAGGCAATCATGGAACGTGAACGGGCAAAGGCAGGAGATGCGGTGCGGCCAATCGGCTGGCGCCATAAGATGCTGGTGATTCGCACCTCGCCCGGCCCTTCAGGCCGGAACGATGATGAGGACGTCCTGTGCCGCTGGCGTGACAGCGACGGCGAACACCAGCAAACCTTCAAATCAGGACAGCTTGAAATCCTGAACTCGGCCGCGCAAGCCCGCAACCCGCGCGGCCGAACGCTTATTTGAGCAGGCCGAAGACTTTGGAAATCGCCTTGCTGCCGTAAGAAATCGGATTCTCGCGGATCTTCTTCTCTTCTTCCCCGATCATCAGGAACAGGCCATCCAGCGCACGCTGGGTGACATAGCTTTCCACCGTGGCCTGCTCTTCGCCGACCAGGCCGAACTTGGTGGCTTGCGCCATGGCGTTATTGAACTGGCCAGACAGCTTGGAGCGGTCCGTCACCCCCTTTACGATAGGCTTGAACTTGACCGCCAGCGGCGCTGCCGTCCTCTCCTTGAAGAAGTCGGTGACCGAGGTTTCGCCGCCGGTCAGGATCGCCTTCGCATCGCTCAGCGTCATCGACTTGACCGCGTTCACCAGCAGCGGCTTGGCCAGCGGGACGGCTTGCTCGGCGGCGCGGTTCATCGCGGTTTCCAGCTCTTCGAGCTGTTCGCCGCGGCCGGTCATCTCCAGGATCGGGCGCGCCTTTTCCAGCACGCGCGGCAGCCTGATGCGCACCGCATCGTTGTTCAGGAAACCGCCTTCAACGCCCAGCTTGCCCACTGCGGCCACCGAACCGGCTTCCAGCGCGGCTTTCAGGCCGCCGCCCGCTTCCTTTTCGGTCAACGCGTCCAATGGGTTTGCAAAGACGCTGGCGGCGAGCGCCAGGCCGGCCAGCAGGGTGGATACTTGTTTTGTGATGCTCATGGCGCACCTCCTTGGTTACAAAGGCTCAACCCTACCATAAGCAGTACGCTTCAAGGCAAGACTCGCCACCGCTGCGAGCACGCATGCCATGCCGGCCAGCTGCGGCGGCGTGATCGCTTCGTGCAGGATGGTGTTGGCGAGCAGCGTGGCGGAGATCGGCGACAGGGCCGTGAACAGGGCAGCCTCCGCCCCGCTGATGCGCGCCGCACCGGCATACCACAGCACGAAACCCAGCACCGTTGGCACCAGGGCGTAATACAGCACCGCCTGCAGCGCGCTCGTGCTCACGCTGATCTGCCACGGCTGCTCAAAGGCCAGCGAGGCCCCGCCCGCAAGCAGCAGCCCCAGGGCACACATCAGCGTCGACAGCGGCAGCGCTTCAATCGGAGTGTGCAGGCGCTTGTTCAGCAGGATGAAGAACGACTCACACGCCACCGCAGCCAGCACCAGCGCCATCCCGAGCAGTTGCCCCGCGCCGCCTTCCGCCCCGGCGACCGGCCAGCGCACGCCGCTGGCAACCATCACGCCGATCGCCGCCAACGCGATTGCTCCCAGCAGCCGCATTGTGGGCCGCTCGCCCAATCCCAGCACCGCAAATGCTGCGGTCACAATCGGCAGCGTACCGACCAGCACGCCCGCAGTAGCCGCGCTGGTAAACGACATCCCCGAAATCAGCAGCACCGTATAGCCAACGCTCCCGGCGCCAGCCTGCAGCAACAGCAACGCGGCATCGCGCCGCCCGATGCGCGGCCAGCGCGTGCGCAGCAGCCAGCACAGGACGAGGAACACCGGCAACGCCACCATGAAGCGCAATGCCGTCGCCGTGAACGGCGGCAGTCCCGCTGCAATCACCTTGCTGGCCACCACTGTGCTGCCGACCGTCACCATCGCCAGCGCGCAATACAGATACCCCACCATATGCAGCCTCCGTCAACGAAAGCTGCATGCTAAACCGGTTGGCGCGATCAGGTCTTGAACGAAATTGCAAAGGCGCCAGGGGCGACGCCGTATTTGCGGGTGAAAACGCGGGTCATATGGCTTTGGTCAGCGAAGCCGCTGGCGGCGGCATCGGCCAGCGCCATGCCGCCGGCGATCAGGCGGCGCGCCAGCAGGATGCGGCGGTGCAGGAGAAAGGCGTGCGGCGTAAAGCCTGTATTGCGAGCGAATGACCGCACCAGCTGGAAACGGCTCAAGCCGCAAGCATTGGCCAGCTCGGACAGCGACCAGTCCGACAAGGGATCGTCTTCCATCATCGATTGGGCAATTGCAGTCGGCGCGGCTGAACGCGTGGCGGTAGCTCGGCGACGCAGCAAGGTCTGCGCCATCAGGTCCAGCAATTCGTGCTCGGCCGCCAGCCGGGCGCCAGGCAGCCCCGACGTGGCGGCAGCGTATGCGCGTTCGAAGCCAGCCGCCAGGCCGGCGTCGCGCAGCACCGGCGCGCTGAACTCCAGCGAGACGCCGCCAACCCCGGTATCGCCATCGCGCAGCAACTCCGCCGCGAATCCAGGGTCCAGGTACAGCATTTTCCAGCTGCGGCCCCCATCGCCAAGCGGTGCACCGTCGTGGACTTCGTTCGGGTTCACCGTGATGACATCGCCAGCCCCGGCTTCCACCATGCCGCAACCGCTGAACGACTTCGAAGCGCCATTCGTCAGCAGGCCGATGCCAAACTGTTCGTGGGTATGCCGCGAAAAGGATTGGCTGCTGTGCGCTTCAACCGCCTGGATGCGTGCATCGCCGCACGGTAGCACTTTGAAGTTCGCGTTGGCCATGGTCAAAGAGGATTGGAGCGGGTGTTTAGTGCGGCAATTGGCGCATCAGGTTCTCCAGTATCGCTGAAACGCCAACTTATTTCAGGCCGCCGCCTTCCTTCTCGGCCAACGCGTCCAGCGGTTTTTGCCAAGCGCTGGCGGCGAGCGCCAGGCCGGCCAGGGTGGTGGCGGTGCGGTTCATTGTTGTCATGCTTGTTTCTCCAGCAGTTACAGGCTGACCGTAGTGTACGCCTTCAGGTTGACACTGTTGGGCACTTCCGCCATCGACAGCACGCGCAGGTGCGGCAGGACGCGCTCGCTCAGGGCGCGCACATGGCGGCGCAAGTCCGGCGCGCACAGCAGCACCGGCAGCATATTCGCCTTCATCATGCGCTCGGCCTGGCTGGCCAGGCGCGCCAGCAGCTGGTCGGCGAACTTCGGCTCCACCACGATGCCGCCGCCGTCGGCCTGGCGCACGCTTTGCATCAGCACCTGCTCGATGGCCGGGTCCAGCGTCAGCACGTGCAGGGCGCTGTGGTCGCCCAGCAGGTCCTGGCAGATGGCCGTGCCCAGCTTCTGGCGCACCACTTCGGTCAGGTAGCCCAGGTCTTTGCTGTGGCGGCCGGCGTCGGCCAGGGTTTCCAGGATCGCTTCCAGATGGCGCACCGAGACCTTTTCGCGCAGCAGGTTCTGCAGTACCTTCTGAATGTCGCTGACCGACACCACGGTGGGCACCAGCTCTTCCACCAGTCCCGGCTGGCCATCGCGGACGCGCTGCAGCAGCTTGTCGGTCTCGCCACGCGTCAGCAGCATGGCCGACTGCTGCTTCAGCACTTCCGACAGGTGGGTGATGAACACCGTGCCCGGGTCGACCAGGGTGTAGCGCGCCGAGCGCGCCAGTTCCTTTTCGCTGTCGGCGATCCAGATGGCCGGCAAGCCATAGGTCGGCTCGCGCGTCTCGATGCCTTTCAGCGGGCGCTGCTCGCCGCCGCTGTGGATGGCCAGTGTATGGTCCAGCATGATGTCGCCCTTGCCGGCCAGCGCGCCGAACACGCGCAGTTCGTAGGCGGTGGCGGCCAGTTGCGGCGCGTCGCGGAAGCGCACACGCGGCAGCACCATGCCCGATTCCAGCGCAAACTGCTTGCGCAGCGCGGCAATGCGCTCGGTCAGCAGGCTCTGTTCGCCGTTCACCAGCGGCAGCAGGGTGGCCCCCATCAGCACTTCGATCGGCTCCACCTTCAGCAGTTCGTAGGTATCTTCCTCGCCATCCTTGGTGTCCGCCGCGCTCTCGCCTTCGGCCTGGGCGCCGCCTTTCTTGCGGCTCAGCAGCAGGCCGACGCCGAACATGGTGCCGCCCACCACCAGCACCGGCAGCGGCGGAATACCCGGCAGGAAGAACAGCGCCGCCATCGCGCCTGCCACGATGAACAGGGTCTTGGGGAAGGAAGTCAGCTGGCGCAGCACCTGGCTGCTCAGGTTGCCGTCCGAAGCGGAGCGCGTCACGATGATGCCGGTACCCACCGAAATCACCAGTGCCGGCACCTGGGTCACGATGCCGTCGCCCACGGTCAGCAGGGTGAAGGTGTGCAGCGCCTGGTCCCAGCGCATGCCCATCTGCATGATGCCGATCACCAGGCCGCCGACGATGTTGATCAGCATGATCAGGATGCCGGCAATCGCATCGCCCTTGACGAACTTGCTGGCGCCATCCATCGCACCGTAGAAACCCGATTCCTTCTCCAGCAGCTTGCGGCGGCGCTTGGCTTCTTCCTGGTCGATGAAACCCATGTTGAGGTCGGCGTCAATACTCATCTGCTGGCCCGGCATGCTGTCCAGCGTGAAGCGCGCGGCCACTTCCGATACACGCTGCGCGCCGCTGGTCACCACCACGTACTGCACCACCACCAGGATCAGGAACACGATCATGCCGATCACGTAATTGCCGCCCACCACGTAGGAGCCGATGGCGCCGATCACGCGGCCGGCGTCGGCATCGCTCAGGATCAGGCGGGTGGCCGCCACGTTCAGCGAGAGCCGGAACAGGGTGGCGATCAGCAGCAGCGAGGGGAAGGTGGAGAATTCCACCGGCCGCGGGATGTAGAAGGTCAGCAGCAGGATCGTCAGCGCGAAACTGATATTGCACAGGATCAGGAAATCCAGCATGGCCGAGGGAATCGGCACGAACAGCACGCACAGGATGCCGACCACCAGCAGCACCATGACCAGGTCGGCGTTCTCGCCAAAATAACGACGCAACATCAATTCTTCCTTCCAGACTGTTGGCGGGCTTCGCGCATCGCGTAGACCCAGACCATGATTTTTGCAAGCTGCGGATACAGCTTCTCCGGCACGTAGCCGTTGTAGTCGACTTCGCGGAACAAGGTGCGCGCCAGCGGCTTGTTCTGCACGATCGGGATATTCTTGCGGCCGGCCAGGGCGCGCATGCGCGCCGCCAGGTCGCCGGCGCCCTTGGCCACCACCACCGGTGCGGCTGCGCTGCCATGCGCGTAGCTGAGCGCCACCGCCAGCCGGGTCGGATTGGTGATCAGCACGTCGGCGCTGGCCATGCGCCGCATCGACTGGCTGCGCTTGAGCATCTCCTTGCGCAACTCGCGGATGCGGGCGCGGATGCGCGGGTCGCCCTCGCGGTTTTTGTGCTCATCCTTGATGTCGCGCTTGCTCATGCGCATGCGCTTGGCGTAATCCCAGCGCACGAAGCCCATGTCGGCCAGCGCAATCAGCAGCAGCGCCAGCGCCAGCTTGCCCAGCAGGCCGCCCACCAGTTCCAGCAGGATGCGCGGATAGGCCGCCGGCGCCGCTGTCGGCAGCGCCATCAGGCCCGGCAGCGCGGCACTTACCGCAACCCAGGCCACGCCGGCCAGCACCACCAGCTTGACGATGCTCTTGCCGGCCTCGAACAGGGTGCGCATCGAGAAGATGCGCTTGAAGCCATCGACCGGATTCAGGCGCTTGAAGTCGGGCTTGACCGGATGCGCGCTGAATACCGGACCGGTCTGCGCCAGGTTGGACAGCACAGCGGCAATGACCAGCGCCATCAGCAGCGGCGCCAGCAACAGCAGCACCGCCAGCAGCAGCTGGCCGCTCCAGGCCGCCAGGTTGGCCACGCTCCACTCCAGCCCCGGCGCACGCGCCAGGGTGCGCTGTGCCATGCTGAGCAGCTTGCCCAGGCCGTCCCAGCCGCTGGCTTGCACCACCACCGTCAGCACGGCAATGGCTGCGCACGACAGGAAATCCACGCTTTTGGCCACCTGGCCTTTCTTGCGTGCCTCTTCCAGCCGGTGCGGCGTGGCCTGTTCCGAACGGTCGCTATCCTGTTCCGCCATCAGCGCAGCACGCTTTCCCAGTAGGTGAAGATGGAACGGTACACGCGCTGCATGGCCGGCCCCAGCGTCGGCGCGCTGACGGCAAAGATGCTGAGCGCCGCCACCAGCTTGAGCGGGATGCTGACCACGAACACATTCATCTGCGGCAGCGTGCGCGAGGCGACAGCCAGCGCCAGCTCGATCAGCAGCAGGCACAGGATCACCGGGATCACCAGCGCGATACCGTAGGAGAACACCAGCCCGAACTGGGCCACCGCGGCATCGGCCGACAGTTCCAGTCCGGCGCCCGGCGGCGCCCGGTGCAGCGAGTAAGCCAGGCCGCGCAGCAGCGCATGGTGGCCGTCCAGGGCGAAGAACAGCGCCACCCCGGTCATGTTCAAGATGGTGGCAAACATCGGGGCGCCGCTGCGCGTCACCGGGTCATACACCACGCCCAGGCCGAAGCCGCTCTGCACGTCGAGGATCTTGCCGGCCATGGCAAATGCGCCGAAGGCGGCAAACACGCCGAATGCCAGCGTGATGCCCACCACCACTTCGCCGAGCGCGCCCAGCAGCACTTGCCCCGCGTCGAAGGATGCCAGCGCCGGGCGCACGCCGCCGCCGGACACCAGCAGGGCGGCCAGCGCCAGCGTAAACAGCACGCGCACCACCACCGGCGTGCCCTGCACCATGGGTACCGGCGCCAGCAGGAACACGCAGCCCAGCCGCAGCCACACGTAAAACACTGCCAGGGCCCATGCCGCATCGACGTTGATCTGCATCGCCTGCCTCAGAATTGCTGCGGTATCGACGCGATCAGGCCGGCGCCGAAGGCCACCAGCCGCTTCAGCATCCACGGCCCGCACACCACCAGCACCACCACCGCCGCCACCAGCTTGGGCACGAAGCTGAGCGAAGCTTCCTGGATCTGGGTCACCACCTGCAGCACGCTGACCAGCAGGCCGACCAGCAGTGTCACCGCCAGCAGCGGCGCCGCGATCAGCAAGCCGGTCCACAACAGCTCGGCCAGCATGCGCAGGGCCATATCACTGCCCATCCTGACCTCCTGCAGCCAGCAGTTGCGCCATCGCCTGCTCCAGCAAGGGCTGGCAGGACGCATCCTGCTCCAGCGCTTCCTGCACTTCGTCCACCATGCGGAAGAAACGCGGGTCGGCCAGCAGGTGCTGGCCCAGTTCGTCCAGCAGGGCCGCTTCCAGGAACACGCGCAGCGCCTTGCGCCCGCGCTGCGGGTCGTCGCGGCCGATGGCGCGCACGCGCTGCTCCACCAGGCGCGCCAGCGTGCCGTCCGGCGTGGCCGCCGGGCGCCCGTCCGCACCGTGGGCGCGGCGCCCGGTGGCCGCGCCTTGCGGCGCCAGCTGGCTGCGGATCATCCGCACCAGGGCCGTCACGCCGCTTACCGATGTCACCATTCCATATTCTCCCTACAGGCTGACATCCAGCCCGCGTCCGCGCAACTGACGGCGCAGCGCCGTCATTGCCTCTTTGTGTAGTTGCGTCACCCGGCTGGCCGACAGCGCGCAAGCCTGCGCGATGTCGCCGAACGGCTGCTGCTGCAGGTAGTGCGCATGCACGATGCGGCGCTGCAGCGGCGGCAAATGCTCCAGCGCCGCCATCAGGGTGTTGCGCAGCTGGCGCAATTCGACGCCATGATAACTGTTGTCGGCGTATTCCCTTTCGCCGGCGGCGTACAGGCCGGTTTCCTCCAGCAGGAAGCCGACCGCCAGCCCGATCGCCAGTTCGGCCAGCTGGCCGAAGACGTCGGCGTCCTGTCTGTCGGCCAGCGCGCCCACGCGCTGCGCCACGATGCGCTTGCGCGCGGCCATCTGTTCGCGCAGGTCGCTGGCCGAGTCGATGCCGTTCAGGATGGCGCCGCTGACCCGCGCCGAGGCGAAGGTTTCGAACTTGGCGCCGCGGCTGTCCTGGTAGCGGTCGATCGCTTCCAGCAGGCCGACGCGGGCATATTGCAGGTAGTCGTCGAATTCCAGGTCGTCCTGCACGCGGCGGGCGTACATGCGCGCCGCATGCATGCGCGCATACGCGTCATAGGCTTGCGCCAGCACGGCGCGCGCGTCCGCCTCGCCCGCATGAAAGCGCTGCCATACCGATTCCAGCACATCCTCCGACACCAGCATTGCCCCTCAGACGAACGTACCCAAGAGGGCGCGCACCACCAGGTTCCAGCCGTCCATCAGCACGAACAGCAGGATTTTCAGCGGCAGCGAGATCGAAGCCGGCGGCACCATCATCATGCCAAGCGCCATCAACGCCGACGACACCACCAGGTCCACCAGCAGGAAAGGCAGGAAGATCACGAAGCCGATCTGGAAGGCGGCGCGCAGCTCGGACAGCATGAAGGCCGGGATCAGCTGCAGCATGCTGATGTCATCCATGCTGGCCGGGCGCTCGGCGCCGGCCAGTTCCACCATCAGGGCCAGGTCCGGTTCGCGCGTCTGGCGCACCATGAACTCGCGCAGCGGCCCCAGCGCCTTGGGGATGGCTTTTTCAGCGCTGAGCTTGCCCGCCACGTAGGGCTGCATGGCCTGGGTGTTGGCCTGCTGCAGCGCCGGCGCCATGGTGAACATGGTCAGGAACAGCGACAGGCTGATGATCACGGCATTGGGCGGCGTTTCCTGCATGCCCAGCGCATGGCGCAGCATCGACAGCACGATCACGATGCGGATGAAGGAGGTCATCGACATCAGGATGGCCGGCGCCAGCGACAGCACGGTCAGGCCAAGCAGGATGCGCACCGCGGCCGAGGTATCGGCGCGGCTGGCCCCGCCCAGGTTGAGCTGGATGGCCGCTGCGCTGTCCGGCGCGGCCCAGGCCATGCCGGCCCACAGCAGCAGCGCCAGCACGGCGCCGGCTTGGCACAGGCGGCGCATCATGGCGCCTCCGGCGCGGCAGCGGCGGGCGCGGCGGCGCTGGCCACCTGCGTCACGCCCTGTTCGGTGTGCGCCAGCAGCAGGCGCTGGCCCGCGAATTCGACCACCACCAGCTGGGCGCGCGGGCCCAGCGGCTGGCGTTCCAGCACGCGCAGCAGGCGGCCGGCGCTGGCGCCGCCCGCCAGCGGCAGGCGCCGGCGCAGGAACAGCACGGCCACGATCACCAGCAGCGACAGCAGCAGCACCGCCACGGCGCCACCGCCGAGCGGCGCGGCCCCCAGCGGCGTGTCCTGCTTGAAGGGAATGGCCGGCGCGCTGGTCGCAGCGCCGGCCGATGCGGCGACTGCTTCAGCCATGGCTGCGCGGCGCCACTTCGGTTACCCGCACGCCGAACTGGTCGCCGACCACCACCAGCTCGCCGCGCCCCACCAGCTGGCCGTTGACCAGCAGGTCGAGCGGGGCATCGACCGCGCGGTCCAGCGTGAACACCGCGCCGGACTGCAGTTCCATCAGCTGCGCCAGGCTGGCCTGGGCTTGCCCGACCTGCACCGACAGGCCGACCTGCACCCCTTGCAGCAAAGCGCCCTGGCCCAGGGCCAGGGGCGCGCCGCCGTGGTTGCGCAGTTCGGCCAGCTCGACGCGTTCGGCCAGTTCGACGGTTGCGGCCTGGCCGCTTGCATGACTGCTCATTACTCTCTTCCTTACAAAATTAAACGGGGGCCGCGGCGGCTTGCACCGCCAAGGCCTGGCCCACCTTGCCGAGGTGGGCGTGGAACAGGGGGCCGGCGCCATCCGGGGCCAGCACGGGCAGCGGCTGCTCGGTGCTGCGGCCGAGGCGGATCACGTCGCCCACGCGCACCGCCATCAGGTCGGCCAGGTCGAGCTCAATGCTGCCCAGTTGCACCGGCAGCGCCAGCGTGGCCGTGCCAACTGCCGCCTGCAGGTCGCACGGCGGCAGCGGCGGCAGCGCGGCCGGGGCAGCCGGGGCCAGCGCGCGCACGGCGGCATGGTCGAGCAGCACGGCCAGCGCCTGGCGGCCGAAGTGCAGCTGCACCAGGGCCGCGCCGGAACCGGCCGCGTACAGTACGGACGCCGGCGCCAGCGCACCGACCCGCCGGCCGCCGGGCACTGCCGTGCCCAGCGCCTGCAGCAGGGCTTCCTGCGCGCGCGCGGCCAGCGCCTGCGCCAGGCCTTTGCCCGGCGCCGCGCCGCACAGCGCACGTTCCAGCGCGCCGCCCAGTTCATCCGGC
>DASWTB010000255.1:0-3225 GCA_036402315.1 Pseudoduganella sp.
CGGTAAACCGGTGTCTGACCCGCAGGGTCAGACACCCTATGACGCGGCGGCCGCTGGCCGAGGTGTCTGACCCTGCGGGTCAGACACCGCCTTGCCGGTTTTACTCGGAAGCAGTGGTCTCTTTGAACTTACCGTAGCTCATCAACTTCTCATGACGAGCCGCCAGCAGGTCCTTGGTCTTCACACCCTGGAACTGACGCAGCGAATCAGCCAGCGCGCGTTTCAGCATCTTGGCCATTTCCTTAGGATCGCGATGTGCGCCACCCAGCGGTTCATTGACGATCTTGTCGACCAGGCCAATCGCCTTCAGGCGATGCGCGGTCAGGCCCAGCGCTTCAGCCGCATCGGAAGCGCGCTCGGAAGTCTTCCACAGGATCGAAGCGCAGCCTTCAGGAGAAATCACCGAGTAAGTGGCGTACTGCAGCATCAGCACGGAATCGCCAACCGCAATCGCCAGCGCGCCGCCGGAGCCGCCTTCGCCGATGATGGTAGCGATCAGCGGCACTTTCAGTTCCGCCATCACGTACAGGTTGTGGCCGATCGCTTCCGACTGGCCGCGCTCTTCCGCGTCGATGCCAGGGAATGCACCAGGAGTGTCAACGAAGGTGAAGATAGGCAGGTTGAATTTCTCAGCCAGCTTCATCAGGCGCATGGCCTTGCGGTAGCCTTCCGGCTTCGGCATGCCGAAGTTGCGCATGGCGCGTTCTTTGGTGTCACGGCCCTTCTGGTGGCCGATCACCATGCATGGCTGGCCGTTAAAACGGGCGAAACCGCCAACGATGGACTGGTCGTCCGCATAGGTGCGGTCGCCGTGCAGTTCATGGAAGTCGGTGAAGATTTCGTTCACGTAGTCCATGGTGTATGGACGTTGTGGGTGGCGGGCAATCTGGGAAACCTGCCAAGGCGTCAGCTTGGCGTAAATGTCTTTGGTCAGTTGCTGGCTCTTCTTGGCCAGGCGGTCGATCTCCTCCGAAATATCGACAGCCGAATCGTCTTGTACGAATCGCAGCTCTTCGATCTTGGAATCCAGTTCGGCGATCGGTTGCTCAAAGTTGAGGAAAGTCGTTTTAATCATTGTACCTCCGAGTGTTTTTTGCATCTCCGACAACACTGCTTTTGACGGTTGCCGGTGAGAATTTGCGCTATTTTACCGGAACCGGATCAAGGCTACGCCATAAATACCAGGTCGCGACCGTCCGGAAGGGTTCCCAGTTGGCCGAAACCTCGCGCGCATCGCTACGCGACACGGGTTCCCCGGAAAAATAGTTCTGGCTGATTCCACTGATCAGCCGGCTGTCGTCAAGCGGCAGCACGTTGGGTCGGAGCAGATTAAATATCAAAAACATCTCTGCTGTCCAGCGTGTAATGCCGCGAATCTGAACCAGTTCAGAAATGACGGCTTCGTCATCCATCTGCGCCCATTGGGCGGCGTGGACCTTCTTGTTCTTGAAATGGTCGGCCAAATCCAGGATGTATTCGGCCTTGCGCTTTGACAGGCCGCAGCCCGCCAGCGCACCGGCGCCGGCTTTTTGCACGGCGGCCGGGGTGAATTTGGGACAGGTTTCCAGCAGCTTGGCCCACGCCGCATTGGCGACCTGGGTCGTGACCTGCTGGTTGACGATGGCGCGCGCCAGGGTGATAAACGGGTCGTCGTGGCCGACCAGGTGCAAGTCACCGAATTGGGGGATCAGGCGGTTCATGATGCGATCACGCTTCATGAGCTCTGCCTTGGCTTCCTCCCAATACGGCGGCACCGGGGCCTGATCCCCGTTTTCCCTGGATAGAACCATTACGCGCGGCGCCAGTTTGTCGTGCCGTCAGGCTTGTCTTCGAGGACGATGCCGGCTGCCAGCAGGTCGGCACGCACCTTGTCGGCGGTGGCGAAGTCGCGCGACTTCTTGGCCGCGGCACGGGAGGCGATGGCGGCTTCGATTGCCGCTTCGTCCATGCCTTCGCCTTGCGCGCCTTTCGGGGCGGCTTTGCGGTATTCCTCAGGGCTGCGCTCCAGCAGGCCCAGAACGGCGGCCAGACCTTTCAGCTGGCGCACGGCGACTGGCGACTTGGTCTTGTTCACTTCCGACGCCAGGTCGAACAGCACCGACACCGCGATCGGGGTGTTGAAGTCGTCGTCCATCGCCTCGGCGAAGCGCTTGGCGTTGTCTTCGTTCCAGTCCAGCGGCTGGCCGTCGCCTTCCACGCCGTCCAGCGCGGTGTACAGGCGGGTCAGCGCGCCGCGCGCGTCTTCCAGGTGCACGTCCGAATAGTTCAACGGGCTGCGGTAGTGGGCGCGCAGGATGAAGAAGCGCACCACTTCAGCGTCGAACTGCTTCAGCACTTCGCGGATGGTGAAGAAATTGCCCAGCGATTTGGACATCTTCTCGCCATCCACGCGCACAAAGCCGTTGTGGATCCAGTAGTTGGCCAGCGTCTTGCCGGAAGCGCCTTCCGACTGCGCGATTTCGTTTTCATGGTGCGGGAACTGCAGGTCAGCGCCGCCGCCGTGGATGTCAAAGGTCTCGCCCAGCAGGGAGCACGACATCGCCGAGCACTCGATGTGCCAGCCCGGACGGCCCTTACCCCACTTGGAGTCCCACTTCACCACTTCCGGTTCGGATTCCTTGGCAGCCTTCCACAGCACGAAGTCCAGCGGATCGCGCTTGCCGGTGTTGACGTCTACGCGCTCGCCGGCACGCAGATCGTCCAGCGACTTGCCCGACAGCTTGCCGTAGCCTTCGAACTGGCGCACCGCATAGTTAACGTCGCCGTCGGCAGCCTTGTAAGCCAGGTCCTTGGCTTCCAGCTTCTCAATAATGCCCAGCATTTGCGGCACATACTCGGTCGCTTTCGGCACGTCGGTCGGATTCAGGATGCCGAGCGCCTCGCAATCCTCGTCCATGTACTTGATGAAGCGGCTGGTCAGCTGGCCGATGGTTTCGCCATTCTCGACCGCGCGCTTGATGATCTTGTCATCGATGTCCGTGATATTGCGCGCATAGCGCACGTCGTAGCCCGACGCCTTCAGCCAACGGTAGATAACGTCGAACGCCATCAACATGCGGCCGTGGCCCACGTGGCAGTAGTCGTAAACGGTCATGCCACAGACATACATCCGGACCTTGCCCGCCTCAATGGGTTTGAACGACTGCTTTTCGCGTGCCAGCGTGTTGAAAATCTTTAAATTGCTCATCGGACTAGAAGTAAACGGGTCACTGGTGCGAAGCGCCT
>DASWTB010000256.1:0-17524 GCA_036402315.1 Pseudoduganella sp.
ATCCACCATGCCCAGCCCCACCAGAGGTTGTTTATTGTAAATTATATACCGCTATAGCCAACCTACCTTCTTAAAGCGTCGATACAATGCGCCGCAAACAACAGCCATCAAGGTCAGGGCGGCCGGGTAGCCAAAGCGCCAGTCCAGCTCAGGCATATGCTTGAAGTTCATGCCCCACAGGCCGGCGAAGGCGGTCAGCACCGCGAAAATCGCCGCCCAGGCCGCCAGCCGCTTGTTGACCTCGCCCTCCTCCAGCGCCACCATCGACAGGTTGACCTGGATTGCCGTGCCGATCGTCTCGCGCATGGTATCGAGGGCGGCGTTGATTCGCAGCAAGTGGTCGTGGACGTCACGGAAATATTCCTGGGTGTTGCGGCATACCGATGGCACGCGGCCCCCGTGCAGCTTGCCTATCGCGTCCAGCAAGGGCGCAACCGTGTGGCGCACAGTCATCACTTTGCGCTTGAGCTCGTACAGGCGTTCGATATTGTCCTGCTGGGAGCCGCGGATGAAGATGCGCTCCTCAATCTTTTCCAGTTCCAGTTCCAGCGTATCGATAATCGGGAAATAGCGGTCAACCACGGCGTCCATCAGGGCATACAGCACGAAGCCGGAGCCTTGCTTCAGCAGGTGCGGTTCACGCTCGGCGCGGGCACGCACGCCGAGGAAATCCTTGGTGGAATTGGAGCGGTTGGACAGCACGTAGTTGGGGCCGACGAAAATGTCGACTTCGCCGACCTGCAGCTCGTCTTCGCGCAGCTCGAGCATTTTGACCACGACGAACAGGGAGTCGCCGTATTCCTCGATCTTGGGACGTTGCTGGCCGCGGCCGGCGTCTTCCACGGCCAGTTCGTGCAGGCCGAATTCTTCCTGCATCACTTCGAGTTCAGCGCGCGTGGCATCGCGCAGGGCGACCCAGACGAAAGCATCTTCACGCGCCACGTAATCGCTGATGTCCGCCACCGGGATATCAGCCAGCTTGCGCCCATCCTGGTAGGCGACGCAGTTAATCAGCATGCAGGCTCCTCAATTTTCCAAGCCCGCAGCATAACTTAAAACCGGTAAACCAGGGTCTGACACCAAAATCCGCGACGGCCGCCGGCCAGGTGTCTGACCCTGCGGGTCAGACGGGGCGGCCATCCGACCGGTTTACCGGTTCTAGTCGTCCTTGGCGCCGTCGATGCCCAGCTCGGCAATCTTGCGCGTGATGGTATTGCGCCCGATCCCCAGCCGGATCGCCGCGTCGTTCTTGCGTCCGTGCGTGTACTTGAGCGCCGTGCGGATCAGGGCCGACTCGAACTGGCGCCCCAGCACATCCATCACATCCTGCTGCCCGCTGCTCAACATCCCGGCAGCCTGCAGCTCGAGCAAGCTAAGCCAGCCCTCCGGCGACGAAGCCAATGCCGGCGGCGCCAGCGGCTGCACGGTGCAATGATGCTGCGGCATCACCGTCTCGGCGGCGGCAACCGGCGCGGCAGCGTGCGCAGCGGCATTCACTTCCTGCCCCTGCGTCAACTCCAGCGGCAAGTCCTTCACCTCCACCGTCTGCCCCGGCGCCATCACCGTGATCCAGTTGCACAGGTTTTCCAGCTGGCGCACATTGCCCGGCAGCTCAAGCTGCTGCAGGAAGGCCAGCGTCGCATCGCTCATGCGCTTGGCTTCCACGCCCAGCTGGCGCGCGCTCTGCACCAGGAAGTGGCGCACCAGAATAGGGATATCCTCACGCCGCTCCCTCAAACTGGGCAGTCGCAAGCGAATCACATTCAGGCGGTGATACAAGTCCTCGCGGAACAAGCCATCGCGCACGCGCTGTTCGAGGTTCTGGTGCGTCGCTGTAATCACGCGCACATTGGCCTTCAGTGGCGAGTGACCGCCGACGCGGTAGAAGTGCCCGTCCGACAGCACGCGCAGCAAACGCGTCTGCAGGTCGAACGGCATGTCGCCGATTTCATCCATGAACAGCGTGCCGCCTTCGGCCTGTTCGAAGCGGCCGCGGCGCGTCGTCTGCGCGCCGGTAAAGGCGCCGCGTTCATGGCCGAACAGTTCGGATTCCAACAGGTCTTTCGGGATCGCCGCCGTATTGATGGCGATGAAGGGTTGCTCGGCGCGCGGACTGTGCTTGTGCAGCGCGCGTGCCACCAGCTCCTTGCCGGTACCCGATTCGCCGGTAATCAGCACCGTCACATTCGACTGCGACAGGCGGCCGATGGCGCGGAACACCTCCTGCATGGCCGGCGCCTGGCCGAGGATTTCGGGCGTATCGGCCGGCCCCGATTCGATGCTCGATTCGCGCAGGCTCTCTTCCAGCGCGCGGCGGATCAGCTCCACCGCCTTGTCGATATCGAAGGGCTTGGCCAGGTATTCAAACGCCCCGCCCTGGAACGCCGCCACGGCGGAATCCAGGTCGGAAAAGGCGGTAATGATGATCACCGGCAGGCCGGGATAACGCTGCTTGACCAGTGAGAGCAAGTCGAAGCCGGAGTCGCCCGGCATGCGGATGTCCGACACCAGCACCTGCGGCGTCTCATGTTCCAGCGCGGCGACCGCATCGCGCGCATTGGCAAAGCTGCGCGTGGCGAGGTTCTCACGCGCCAGGGCTTTTTCAAGTACCCAGCGGATCGATTCGTCGTCGTCAACAATCCAGATTGGTTTCATGTATTCCGATCAAGGCAAAGGCAATAAGATTCTGAAGTCCGTTTGACCAGGCCTGCTTTCGCATTCGATAACACCCATGTGCTGTTGCACGAAGGTTTGCGCCAGCGTCAGTCCCAGCCCGCTGCCGCCATCCCGGCCCGACACCAGCGGGTAGAAGATACGGTCGCGGATCTGGGGCGGGATGCCCGGTCCGTTATCGATGATATGCAAATCTAATGCCAGCTGATAGCGCACCTTCGCCAGCGTCATCTGGCGCGCCACGCGCGTGCGGAAAATGATCTCGGCATCGCCCTGCTCGATGCGCGCGGCCAGCGCTTGCGCAGCGTTGTGGGCGATGTTCAGTACCGTCTGGATCAACTGCTCCTTGTCGCCGCGGAATTCCGGCAAGGAGGCATCGTAGTCGCGGCGGATGGTCAGCCCGACCGGGAATTCGGCCAGGATCAGGCTGCGCACCCGTTCCAGCACCTCGTGGATGTTGACGTCGCCCACGATATGCGGCCGGCGGTGCGGCGCCAGCAGGCGGTCCACCAGCGTTTGCAGGCGGTCCGCTTCCTTGATGATGACCTGGGTGTATTCGCGCAGCTGCGTCAGGTGCAGCGGCGGCAGTTCCATCTCGAGCAATTGCGCCGCGCCGCGGATGCCGCCCAGCGGGTTCTTGATCTCGTGCGCCAGGTTGCGGATCAGCTCCTTGTTGACCTGGCTCTGGTCCATCAGGCGCTCTTCGCGGTCCTGCTTCATCTGCTGCACGATCTCGCGCAGCTCGATCATCACCGCGCCGTCCGGCTCGTCCAGCGCGCTGGCGATGATGTGCACGTGCAGCGCCTCGCGCCCGGCGCGCTCCAGCACCAGTTCCTGCCGCACGTCGGAAAATTTGTGGTCGCGCGCTTGCGCGATGATGTTGTCCAGCTCCAGCGGGGACGCAAACAGGCCGCCCAGCGGCTGGCGCGCCAGGGCCTTGAGCGACGATTCCAGCAGGTTCTCGCCGGCGGCGTTGACGTACAGGATATGGCCGCCGCCATCGACGATGACTACGGCCGATGCCAGCAGGTCCAGTCCTGCCAGTTCAGCGGGCCGGATACTGGCAGGGCTGTCTGGGATCATTTGATATTGGCAAGCTCGCGCTTCAGCGCTTCCACGTTTTGTTCCGCACGCGCGATGCTGTCCTTCAGGCCAGCGACGCGCTCCTGGTACTTGGCCGCATTGCGCTCGTCGGCACGGCGTTCAGGTTCGCCGTTGTTGAATTCCTTGCGCAAATCGGCCAGCTTACGGCTTTCGGTGTTGAGCTCGTCGGTCAGGATGGCGCGGCGGTCCGCATCGCGGGCTTTCTGTTCCGAGCTGTCGACACGTGGGAAATTGGCTGGCGCCACGGCAGGTGCTGATGGCGTGCCGCTGCGGCGCGCGCCGCCTGGCGCGGGAATGGTAGCGCCTGGCAGGTCCAGCATCTTGCAGTTCTTCCCCTTGCGGCTGCTATCGGTCAGCTCCTTGCGGCCATCGGCATCCACGCAGAGAAAGATTTGCTGCGCCTGCGCTGCGCCACTCACGGCCAGCAGCGCCAGCCCATGTAATACGAGAGTGCGAGTGTTCATGCCCCGACTATACAACATCCGAAAAAAAACGCGAGGAAAGCAAGCTGCTGGCCTCGCGTTTTTGTTGACTGCCAGTTAATGCCGGCAATCGCACCCTGATTACAGGGAGTAGTACATGTCGAACTCGACCGGGTGAGTGGTCTGGCGCATGCGGGTCACTTCGGTCATCTTCAGTTCGATGTAGGCATCGATCATCGAATCGGTGAACACGCCGCCGCGGGTCAGGAACTCACGGTCTTTGTTCAGGTGATCCAGCGCTTCTTCCAGGGATGCGCAGACGGTTGGGATCAGTGCATCTTCTTCCGGTGGCAGATGGTACAGGTCTTTGGACGCTGCTTCGCCTGGGTGGATCTTGTTCTGCACGCCGTCCAGGCCGGCCATCATCAGCGCGGCGAAGCACAGGTATGGGTTGGCCAGCGGGTCCGGGAAGCGGGTTTCGATACGGCGGCCTTTTGGATTGGCCACGTGTGGAATACGGATCGAAGCCGAACGGTTGCGTGCGGAGTAAGCCAGTTTCACTGGCGCTTCGTAGCCTGGCACCAGGCGCTTGTACGAGTTGGTGCCTGGGTTGGTGATCGCGTTCAGTGCCTTGGCGTGCTTGATGATGCCGCCGATGTAGTACAGGGCGAAATCGGACAGGCCGGCATAGCCGTCGCCAGCGAACAGGTTCTTGCCGTCTTTCCAGATCGACTGGTGCACGTGCATGCCGGAGCCGTTGTCGCCAACCACTGGCTTAGGCATGAAGGTAGCGGTCTTGCCGTAGGAGTGGGCAACGTTCCACACCACGTATTTCAGGTTCTGGGTCCAGTCGGCGCGCTCAACCAGGGTCGAGAACTTGGTGCCGATTTCGTTCTGGCCGGCGCCGGCCACTTCGTGGTGGTGCACTTCGACCGGGATGCCCATCGATTCCAGGATCAGGCACATTTCGGAACGCATGTCCTGGAAGGAGTCGACTGGAGGCACTGGGAAGTAGCCGCCCTTCACGGTTGGACGGTGGCCGGAGTTGCCGCCGTCGATGTCCTTGTCGGTCGACCAGGAAGCCTCGTCGGAGTCGATCTTGACCATCGCGCCGGACATGTCGATCTTCCACTTCACGGAGTCGAAGATGAAGAATTCTGGCTCCGGACCGAAGTAGGCGGTGTCGCCCAGGCCGGAGGATTTCAGGTAGGCTTCAGCGCGCTTGGCGATAGAACGTGGGTCGCGGTCGTAGCCCTTGCCGTCCGACGGTTCGATCACGTCGCACTGCATGAACAGGGTGGTCTCTTCGAAGAATGGGTCGATGTTGGCGGTCGCCGGGTCCGGCAGCAGGATCATGTCGGAAGCTTCGATACCTTTCCAGCCGGCGATGGAAGAACCGTCGAAAGCGTGGCCCGATTCAAATTTGTCGATGTCGAAATGGGACACAGGCACGGTTACGTGCTGTTCCTTGCCACGGGTATCGGCGAAACGGAAGTCCACGAACTTGACTTCGTGCTCTTGTACCATCTTCAGAACGTCTGCGGCGGTCAGTGCCATTACATATCTCCTAAGTGAAAAAACTGCCGCGACCACTTGGGTGCGGCGAACGCTGGTGGTACATTAAGCAGATATCATGCCAGCCAAATCCATGCTACCGACACGCAAATCACGCACCATGCGGGTGCATCTGCCTGTTATTGCACCACTATGGTGCATTCTCGCACCAATTGAAGCAAATGCATCGTTGTGGTGCAGTCATCATAAAGGAAAAACCATGAGTTCCAATTCCGAAATCCTCGACCGTGCACGCAAACGCGACACTTCACTGCCCTACGCCGGTGCGGTGACCCCATATGAGGCGTATGAGTTGCTGAAATGCGACCCGCATGTGCGCCTGGTCGACGTGCGGACCAATGCCGAACGGGATGGGGTGGGACGGGTATCGATCCCGGCCGAGCAGCACCATGCGGCGCAGTGGAACGTGTACCCGGGCGGGACCCCGAATCCGGACTTCCTGGGTCAGCTGGCGGCAGCGGTGCCGAACAAGGATGCGGTCATCGTCTTCCTGTGCCGCTCCGGCGTCCGTTCGCGCCACGCGGCCAAGGCAGCGACCGAAGCCGGCTATACCCAGTGCTATGACATCCTGGAAGGCTTTGAAGGCGACAAGGATGCCGAAGGCCACCGCAAGACCGTGGGCGGCTGGTGCAAGGCCGGCCTGCCCTGGATGGGCGCCTGATCATTCCGGCGCGCCCCACAGGGCCAGGTATTCGCTGGATCGATTGAACAGGTCGCGCTTGAGAGCAAAAAAGAGATGGGCATCGGGATACTTGAATATCGCCGATGCCCATCGTCGCAGACCGGTGTAGCAGCCTGTTATCCAGACCCCGGCTTTTTGTATCGCAGTATTACGCTCTTGCAAAAAGGCTGCGCAACTGTAAAGCCGGGTTAAGACAGGTTAAAGCGCGTAGTTCAAACGGGCATACACGAAGCGCCCGGAGCGGCCAAACGGCGAGTAATTAGAGTACGGCGCATTGCCGGTGCTGTTCAACACCGCCGGATATGGATCCGGATACTGGTCGAACAGGTTCTCTGCACCTACAGCTGCAGTCAGGCGTTGCGTGATCTTGTAGCGCCCTTCCACGTCCACCAAAGTCTTCGGCGTCATCCAGTGGTCGCGTGCCGGGTTCGCATCAGGCTGCAGCACTTTGCCGTAGCGCGTGGCCCGGAAAGTACCGCTCCAGTTGCCCAGAGTATGGTTCACGCTCGCCGTGAACTTGGTCTGCGGTGTGCCATGCTCGAAAGTGAGCACATTGACGCGGTCAAACAGTACCGGTGCAGGACTCAGCGCGGACAACTGCGCCGTCTGAGGCACTTTGGTCACTTCAGTCTTGGTGTAGTTGCCCGCCAGCGTGAAATCAAACTTGCCCACATTAGCGGCATTCCACGGATAGTTCGCCACCACGTCCACGCCTCGCGTCGTGGTGTTCACACCGTTGATGAAGAATCGTGCACCGGCAATGCCGATGAAGCCTTGTGAGGCCAGGTATGTACCCACATTGTCCTGCAGCAGGTTCTCCGACAGCACGATACGGTCGCGAATCTTGATCTGGAACGCATCCACCGTCAGGCTGGCCTTGCCCATCTTGCCGACAGCGCCAAGCGAGAAGTTGGTCGACTTCTCGGCATCGAGCGGCTTGGCGCCCAACGCTACGGCAGCAGGATCGCTCGGCCTGAAGGTGGTGATGTCGGACAGCTTGCCGCTCACGAGGTTGGTCGCCGTGGCGGTGAAGAACTGCTGCTGCGGCGACGGTGCGCGGAAGCCATTCTGCGCCGAACCGCGTAATGCAAACGATGGCGAGAAGTTGTAGCGGGCCGCGAGCTTGCCCGACCAGTTATTGCCGAAGTCGGTGTAATGCTCGCCGCGCACCGCAGCCGATGCCAACAGGTTCTGCGTCACGTTTGCTTCCACATCGACATAGGCCGAGTAGGCTTTGCGGCTGGAATCCGATTCATCGCTCGGACGGAAGCCTGGGAAGACCTGCGAACCGGATGGCGTTGGCCGCGGGGTCTGCGGCGCCGACGCCACCGGCGGCAGCATCACGCCACCGTTACGCCAGGAGTCAGGCTCGCCAGCGTGCAGAGAGTAACCTTCACGACGCGCTTCCGCACCGACTGCCACGTTGAGCGGCGACGACAGGCCCACCTCGTACTGGCGCACAGCCGAGAGGTTGAGCGTGAGCTGGTCGTACTTGAAGCCACCCGCATCGAATACCGTTTTGGATGCCGGGCCCAGGGAACGGTTCAGCGTGTTCTCGATGGTGAAGTCCATCCGGTTGTCGCCGTAGGTTGCGGAGGCATCCATCTCCCACTCGCCAGCGGTCCAGGTAGCGCCGAAGGCGGCGCTGAAGTCAGACACTGCTGGCGCGATAATCGGCAGGAAGCCATTCGGATAGATCTCGATCGTATTATTGTCCTGCAGGGCGCGGCGGAAGAAACCGGCCGAGCGTGCGTCGCGGTCCTGGTAGCTGGTCCAGCCATACAGCTTGACGCCGCCGCCCAGGGTATATCCTGCATTGGCAAAGAACGTGTTCTGCTTCAGCTCAGGCTCGCCGTACCATGCGTTGAAGCGGTTGAAGTTTGCCTCGCGTGGATCGAAGGCACCGTTCACCGTTACATATTGCTGGCGCACGTCCCAGCCGGAGCGCTCGGTGTGGTCCTGGCGCTTGCGCTCCAGCGCGAGGGTCAGGAAGCCGTTTTCGCCGAGTTCCATGCCCTTCCACAGGCTGATGTTGAGCGTGTTGCCGTCCTTGCGCTCGCGCGAATCCTGCACGCCCCAGGTAGCGCCGGCTGGCGGCGTGCCGGGATTGAAGTTGTACTCGGTATCGCGGCGGCCATAGCTCACGCTGGCCTCGCCGCCGGTGCGGTCAGTGCGCAGGCGCACGTTGATCACGCCGGCAATCGCGTCGGAGCCGTATTGCGCGGAAGCGCCGTCGCGCAGCACTTCAATCGTCTTTACGATGCCGGCCGGGATGGTGTTCATGTCCACCGCTGCCGAACCACGGCCGATCGTGCCGTTCAGGTTCACCAGCGAAGACGTATGGCGGCGCTTGGAATTGACCAGGACCAGAGTCTGGTCAGGCGCCAGGCCACGCAGCGTGGCGGGACGGATGGTGTCGGTGCCGTCGGCCAGGCCGGGGCGCGGGAAATTCAATGAAGGCAGTGCTACGGACAGTGCTTGTGTCACTTCCGGAACACCGGCGTTCTTGATGCTGTCAGCGCTGATGACGTCCACCGGTGCGGTGGTGTCGAGCACCGTGCGGTTGGAGACCCGGGTACCGGTCACCACCACGGTAGCGGTTTCGCCGGCGGGCGCTTCCTGCGCCCATGCGGCATTGGTAAAAAGTGATGCAACTGCAATTGCTAGAACCTGTTTTTTTGGTGCCATAGCTACCCCTTGTAGTTAAACCAGTTTCACTCTCCGGCTTATCTTTGGGGCAACCGTGAGCAACTGTCAATTGAAGTTCTCACGGATACAACACTTTCATTCGCGATTACGTGTTTGTACGTAGCTTTTGCCGTACAAATTCGATGTGGTTGCGCAGTCCATAGAACTCATCGGCAAAGGACAGCGGCACGGTCAGGCGGTTCACCCTTTCCTCGATCTGATCCAGGCGGTGCAGCAATTCGTCGCGCGGCTTGCCCTCATCGACGCCCTGCTCCACCGAGCGCAGTTGTCCGTACCAGCGGTAGACGCGCGAACGGATGCGCCATACGTACAGCGGCGGCACCACCTTCGACAGCGGCAGGATCAGCGCGCCGGCGGCCAGCAGCACCACCCACAGGCGGTCGAACAGGTTGGCCAGCCAGAATGCCATGTAACGCTGCAGGAAAGGCGGGCCGTCCTTGTAGAACTTGGCCGCCTCATGCGCCACCGGGATTTCGGTATAGCGCGGCGATGGGAACTGGCCCTGCTGCTGGAACCAGCCTGCCCCGCTGTGGATGCTGCTGGCGGCTTGCACGAACAGGTCGACCAGGGCGGGATGCAGGTCTTCGCGTGCCACCAGGGTGGCCGTCGGTGCGATCAGGTGGTAGTCGCGGGCCGGCAGGTCGCGGCCCAGGTCGACGATGCCGCGCGGCAGTGTAACGTGGGTCAGGTAAGGCAGGCGGCGCGCATAGGCTTCGGCCTGGGTGAAGTTGAACAGCTTGATCCCGGGTGTCATCAGCAGCATCTGGATCAGCGGGTCGTCAGGGGCTGCGGCGAATACCAGGGCGTCGATGCGGCCTTCCAGCAATTCCACCGTGGCGGGGGTGTTTTCCAGGTCGCTGGCCGTGATGTCGCCGGCGTGCAGCCCGTTGATCTGCAATACCTGGCGGAACAGGCGCGGCACGCCGCTGCCCTCGGGACCGAGATTGATCTTCATCCCTTTGAGGTGGGTCAGGCTGGTGACCGCCTTCTTCTCCCGCATGAAGAGCCACAGCGGCTCGGTGAACAGGCTGCCCAGCGAGACCAGGCCGGTACGCTCGGCTTCGGCTTCGTTGGTGGAGCCGCTTTGCACGAAGGCGATGTCGGTTTCGCCTTTGTTCAGGCGCTGCAGGTTTTCCTGCGAGCCCTGGCTTTGCTGCAGGATGACTTTGATGCCGTGCTTGGCCATCGCTTGCGCGTAGCGCTTGCCAATGTTTTCGTAGGCGCTGTTTTCCTGGCCGGTGGACAGCTTGACGGTCCGTGGCGGGGTGGGGTCGATGATCCAGTAGGCCAGCGCGCAGGCGCCGGCGATCAGCAGGACGGTGGGGGCGAAGGAGACCAGCAGGTCGCGCAGGCTGAAATTGGTGAACTTGGTGATGAGTTTCATGCGCGCATTTTAAACCGGTAAGGCGGGGTCTGACCCACAGGGTCAGATCCCTTCTGCGCAGCCGCCCCGAGCAGGTTTAAGTTTTTGACTTTCGACGAAGATCAACAGCGCACAACCGCTTGGTGTCTGACCCTGCGGGTCAGACACCGGTTTACCGGTTTTAACGGGCGCCGCAGGCGCGCAGCGGTGCGGCGGGAACCGCAGCGGCAGTTGCCGCCGCCAATGCAGCCGTAGCAACCGGCTGCACCCCGCCCGGCGCATTGGCCGCCACTGCCGTCACCACCGGCGCCGCCTTCTGCGCATTCGGCTCAATCAGCGGCATCAGCGAAGGCGCCAGCACCGTCAGCAGCTGCACCGGCAGCGCCGAAGTAAAGTCATAATTCTTTGACTCCGGCCCGTGCACATAAGCCGTCATCGAACCAAAGAAGCGCTCGCCGATATTGAACACAAAGGTGGCGGACCGGTTCACATAACGCGACTCGATCAAGCGCCCACCTGCCGCATACACGTCAAAACGCTGGTCGCCGGTACCGGTCTTGCCGCCCACCGGGATAATCTGCCCGTCCGAGCCAACGAAGGCCGACTTCACCCGCCGCGCCGTACCGTCCGACACCACCTCACGGATTGCATCGGCCACTGCACGCGCCACTTCCGGCGTCAGCACCTGCTCGTTGCTGGACGACTTGTTGCGCGCCACTGTCGTTTCGTAGGGCGTGCCTTGCGCAAAGTGCAGGGACTCAATGCGCTGCGTGGTCTTGCGCACGCCGCCGTTGACGATAATCCCCATCATCTCCGCCAGCGCGGCAGGACGGTCAGCCGAGGCGCCCAGCGTGGTTGCGTACGATGGCACCAGCGAATCAAACGGGTAACCCATTTTCTTCCACTGGCGGTGGATGCCCATGAAGGCTTCCATTTCGAGCAAGCCGGCAATGCGCTTGTCCTGCGCATGCTTGCGATGCGTCTTGAACAGCCACTGGTAGACCTCCTGGCGCTCCTTCTCGCTGGCGGCTACGACGTCGGACAGCGAAGCCCCTTCGTTCCGGTGCAGGTAAGCCACCAGCCACAATTCCAGCGGGTGCACGGCAGCCAGATAGCCGCGGTCGGCCAGGCTCCACTTGTCGATCGAGTACTGCTCGTACATCTTGGCCAGGCGGTCGTCCGGCACGTCGTTCTGCACCTTCAGGTTGTCGTTCACGAACTTGTCGAATTCCGCCAGCGTCGCATTCGGGTACACGGTGCGGTGGATGTTCGCCAGGCGCACCGGCGTCGGGCGGATCGTGTCGAGCAGGATGGCATCCAGTTCCGAAGCCTTCTTGCCCTTGTACTTGGCGTAGAAGCGGTACAGGAACTCCTTGCCCTCCTTGTCGGCGAAGCGCGCCAGGTAGGCGGCGCGGCGCGGGTCGTCGGCATCGGTCAGCAGGGTCTGGGAAGAACCCGGCATCTGGAAGGAGTAGTACTTGACCACGTCGCGCATCAGGCGCACGAACACCAGGTTGGTGGAACGGCGCAGCGCTTCGCGCACCGTCATGATCTTGAAGTCGTCGTCCTTGCTGAAGTTGCCGAAGTAATGCAGGCCGCCACCGGTGAAGAAGCCCTCGCCCGGATTGGCCGAATACTTGCGCTCCAGCGCCGCCTGCAGCATGGCCGGCAGGTCGCGCTTGTCCTTCGGCGTCATGATCAGGTATTCGATGCCCCAGGTGGTCAGGCGGTCGCGCTGGTCGACGCTCACCTTCTTCAGTTCCGCCACGTCCATCTGGGCGTACTTCTTGTGCAGCTGGTCGACGATGTCCATATACGTCACCAGGGTGCGCAGCTTGGCGGTCGAACCCAGGTCCAGCTTGGCGCCCTCGTTGATGTCCAGCGGCTGGTCGTAGTTATCGGTCTGCACGCGCAGGTAGTTGGCGTGCTCGCCGCGCTCCAGCAGCGTGAAGCTGTACACCACGTTGGCCGGGTCGCCATTGCCCAGCATGCCCTTGCCGGTCAGGCCCGCCTGCACGGCGGTTTCCGGCTCGCGCAACTGGCGCAGCAGGGCGGTGACGGTCTTCTGGGTTTCCGCATCAAGCGTGGTGTTGACCGACAGGTCAAGGCGGTCCAGGTTGTACATGCGGTTGTCGCCCAGCAGGTTGGCCAGGTGCACGCGCACGGCATTCGATGCCTTCTTGGTCACATAGGTCATCGGCGGTGCAGCCTGCAAGCCGTTGCCCTTGGCCGGGTGCAGCTTTTCCTTCAGCGCGGCGTCGCGCAGTTGCGGGGTGATGATGCCGGCGCTGGCCAGCAGGCGCAGGTGGCTGTTGGCCAGCACTTCCAGGTCCTCGTCGCCTTCGCCCAGGTAGTAGCTCGGGCGGCGCTGCGCGATCAGCAGCGACAGCGCTTCCTTGAACGCCAGCGGGCTGCCCGGCTGGTCCATCTTGCCACCCAGCAGGCGCTGCACCTCGTCGAACTCGCGGCCGTACCACACCCACATGCCGTCGCCCACGCCGTTCACTTCACCATAGCCCGGCTTGGCCGACAGCGGCACGGTATTCAGGTAGTCGACCACGATCTGGCGCCGCACCTTGGTGGTGTCTTCCCCCTGCTGGTAAGCGCGCAGCGAGGCCGAAACCATTTGCTGCAGCTTGTCCTTCATCGAACCGGTGCGGCCTTCAGGCGAATGGCGGTACTTTTCGATCTGGGTAGCCAGCGTGGAGCCGCCCGCTGCACGGTGGCCGCCGGCGCCTACTGCGCTCATCGATTTTTCCAGGATGGCCTTGGACAGGCGGTCCCACTCAACGGCCGGATTGCGTTTCGGATACTTGTTGTCCAGCAGTTCGCGGTTCTCGATGAACAGCAGGCTTTGCACCAGCGCAGTCGGGGCCTGCTCGAAGCTGCCGTAAATGCGTTCCGGATAGCTGGCGGTAAACAGCGGCTGCTCGCGGCAATCGAAAATCGACAGGCCGGTACGGGTCTTTTCGCGATAGGTTGCAAACACCCCCATATCGGTCAGCTCCACCATCTTCGGCGAGAAGCGCGCCTGCGAGGTGACTTCGTAATCGCGCGCCTTCAGCTTGTCCAGGTAGTCGGGCAGGTTGGCGTAGCCAAGGCGTTCGTCATACGGACTGTCGTGCGGGAAGCGGATCGACGTGCTCGGCCCAGGTTCCACCTTGTAGGTCAGCTTGCCGACCAGGTCGGTGAACACCTTCGCCTGCATCGTCGAGGTGCGGGTCTCGTGATAGCCCCAGAAGCCGGCCACTGTCAGCAGCACCAGAATCAGCACAATGAGCGCATTGCGCAAACGCGAACCTTTTTTCGGTTCGGATGGAGGTGGTGGTGCTGGCTCGGCCGGTTGTTGTGGTTCGAAGGAGCTTGATTCTTGATCTTGTTGGTAAGGCATAGGTACCGAGCGCAAACGCCGCCTGCTGCCGCCATATCCAACCGCTGCCGCGCCGGCGCGCATTTTGCGCACCGCTCGGACGACAACGCGGGGCCGGCGAAAACGACGATTGCTTAACATAGTGTTCAAACCGGACAGTACACGCAGAGTATTTCTGCTTGATTACCATTGCACCACATCGGCGCGCACTGCACGGGGCAACTCGCAAAATATTTAAACTTCGCGTATCAGTTTCGCAAAAAAACAACGGCGCTTCACAGCTTTGTGAGCGCCGTTGCAAGAGCAGTTAACACCCTTTTCACACTGTGGATTCAGGGCTTCGCATACTCCACTTTCAAGGCATCGAGCTCACGGCACATGTGGGCAAATGCTGCCTCGCATTGGGGCGGATCGCCTTTCACGCCAAGCTCTATGTGGCGCCGGTTCTTCGCGTCGCCCACGCTTGGCAGGCTGAAGACCTTGATGCGCGGCCACGCTGCTTCCAGGGCCAGCATCAGCGGAGTAAGTGCTGCTTCCGCTGCCTCGTACACTAACACTGATCGCTCAGCGCGGGGCTCACGGTTGAACAGGTCGGCGTAGTGCGTGTCGAGCACCCATTCGATCATCGGCCACGCCATGACCGGGAAGCCGGGCACGAAGTAATGCGTGCCGTGCGCGAATCCGGCGACGTTGTTATACGGATTTGGAATAAGCGCCGCGCCTTGCGGGAATTCGGCCATTTGCAAGCGCTGCAGGTTTTCCGCGGAAGTAAGATCGGCCACTTCGCCTTTTTCTTCCGCCACCTGGCGCACGCGCTGCTGGATGCTTTCCTTTGCACCTTCGTGCAGCACCAGCGGCAAGCCCAGCGCGGCGGCAGCAGCCTGCCGCGTGTGGTCGTCCGGCGTGGCGCCGATGCCGCCGCAGGAAAATACGATATCGCCGCTGCCGAAGGTGCGCTTGAGTGTGGCGGTGATGCGTTCGCGGTCATCGCCGAGGAACTCCGCCCACGACAGTTGCAGGCCGCGTGCCGCCAGCAGTTGCACCACTTTGGGGAAGTGCTGGTCGGTTCGCTTGCCCGACAGGATCTCGTCGCCAATGATGATCAGTCCGATTCGCATAGGCTTTCCTCGAAAGGCGCATGGCGCAACTGCGCCAGCGCTTGCAAACAATAATACTCAAACCACAGGCCGGTGAAGATGAAAATCACCACATAGACCCAGAGCGATGCCGCCAGCAGGATCGGGAAGAAGGCGATCGCCGCCGCGGCGCCGCCGACCCAGACCAGGGCCGGCAGCGAGCCGGCCAGGCCGGACACTACGCCGATCGACATCAACTGCCAGCGGTGCTCGCGCTGCAGTTTGGACAGTTCTTCCGGGCTGGCATAGTCGGCCAGCGCGTCATAGCTCATCACGCGGCTGGTGAGCCAGCCCCACAGCAGGACGGTGGCCAGGCCGGCCAGCGGCGGGAAGATATACAAGGGCACGATGCACAGCCAGGCCAGCACGAAGATGCCGAAGGCGCCCAGCGCCTTCAGCACGCCGCCGAGGATGGAACCGCCCTGCTTCTTTTCCAGCTGCGGGAAATGGCGGCCGCCAACGTGGCGCACGATGAACGGCATGGCCGCCACGCCGATAAAGATCAAGGCGGTCACGATCATCAGCGGCAGCAGCAGGAGCAGCGCAAACAGCGGCACCACGATCGAGCGCAGGCCGCCCAGGCCGATCGACTGCAGCCAGTCGCTGGTGACGCGGTAAATCTCGAACTCGACGAAGTGGCCGTGCAGCCAGTCCAGCAGCGGCTGCAGCCCAAGCCACAGCAGCAGCGCCCACAAAGCGACTGACAAAATGAAAGGAACAATACTCAGCAATAGGATCTTGCCGTGGAACTGGGACAGCAGGGCCCTGCCGTAAGCGTGAATAACTGCGCGCATCGTTTAACTCGGTTTCTTTCTCATAAATTCAAACATCCGCTTCAGCCCAAGCCATTGCTGGGCCCAGAAGCCGCGGCCGTAGTCGCGGCCCGCCAGCTGGTCGCGCACGCCGGTCGCTTCGAAGCGCGGCGTGAAGTTCGCGGTGCGGAAAATAATGTCCCAAATTGGGAACAGCACGGCGAAATTGCAACCGCCCAGCGTGCCCTGCCCTTTTGATTCATGGCCGATGCCAATCGCGTGGTGCATGCGGTGGTAGCGCGGCGACACCAGCAGCCGTTCGCCAATGCGGCCGAAGTGTATACGAACATTGGCGTGTTGCAGGCTTTGCACGATACGGGACAGCGATACCAGCAGCACGTACTGGCTTGGCGGCACGCCGATAGCCAGCGCCAGCACCGCCATCACGATATCGCGCAGCAGGTCGTCCAGCAGGTGATTGCGGTCGTCGCTCCACAGGTTCATGTTCTGCTGGCTGTGGTGCAGGCTGTGCAGGCCCCACCACCAGTTGAACTTGTGCTGGGCGCGGTGGAACCAGTAATCGGCGAAGTCCAGCACCAGCAGGTAGATGGCGAAGCTGGCCAGCGGGTGCATATTGGTGACCAGGTTTTCCAGGTTGAAGGGCTGCACGCCTTCCATGTGCAGGGCGCCCGAGATGGCGTCCATCACCGGGTCGAGCGTGAAGAACAGCAGCAGCGGGATCAGGCCGATACGCTGCAGCACGGTGTAGATGAAGTCGTTCCAGCGGGCGCGCTTGTCGGTGAACTGGTGCACCGGGATGGCCGCTTCCAGCGGCCGCAGCACCAGGTAGATCAGCAGCAGTTCGGCCATGCCGATCAGCAGCCATTCGGTGCCTTCGAAGGCTTCTTCGGTGATGTCGCCCATGCCGCTGAAGTAGATCAGCGGCTGGATGGCGTTCTCGAACAGCCAGCCCTGGGCTTGGCCCAGCAGGTCCAGGAAGAATTGCATCATTTGCGGTAATCCGGGTGTTCTCTCAGGGTGGCGAAGCAGAAGCCTTTCTGCTTGAGGCCTTCAATCAGGGGTTCCAGGCTGGCCGGCGCCCACGGGTCCTTGCGCGACCAGATGCCCATGTGGGCCATGAAGATGTCGCCGTCGCGCAGGCCGTCCAGCGCACGTTTCAGCAATTGCGCGTTGGAGGCGCGTTCGACCGGCAGCTCGTCGCCGGAAAAGCCGGCTGGCGTGGCCCATGCCGCGTGCTGGTAGCCGCAGGCCTTGCCTGCCGCCAGGGTGCGCGGGCTGGTCTTGCCGCCGGGGGCGCGCCAGAACGGGTCCAGGGCCTTGCCGGTCAGTTCGTGGAAACGCTGGTCGACCCGCCGCAGCTCCTCGCAATACTGCTGCGAGGTCCAGTCCTGCGCCTGGCCGGCGCGGGGACCGAATTGCGGCTTGACCGTGATCTTGCCGCTGGCGGCGTCACGCACGTAATAAGTATGGTCGAAGGTGTGGGTGCCGAAGGCGTGCCCCTCGGCCACGCGGGCGCGCCAGTAGGCTTGCCAGGACGGATCGAGGCTGTAGTCGCCTTTGACGGTCTTTTCGTTGGCCAGGAAGAAGGTGGCCTTGACGTTCTGGCGCGCGAGCACGGAGGCGATCAGCTCGGCCTGCGACTGGCTGCCGGTGTCGAAAGTCAGGTAGATCGTGCCGCGGCATTGCGGCCCGGCGGCCGGCGCGCCGGCGGATGCCG
>DASWTB010000257.1:0-7101 GCA_036402315.1 Pseudoduganella sp.
TCCTTCCAGCTCAAGGCCCAGCATGCGGCCAGCCCTGGGACCGGCCGCAAGGACCTGGTCAGCGAGCTTGGGCAGGACGCCATCCAGGCCCGGCGCCACATGGCGGAACCACGCCGGCAAGCGGCCTTCGCGGCGCGCCGCCAGCAGTTCGGCTGCTTGCGGCAGGCTTTCATCGCGCCACGATGCCTGGGGCGCCGCCGGGGACAGTTCGAGTTCCGGCCGATAGCTGAGCAGACGGTCCATGCTTTCTCCATTGCCTTAACCATGCAGGGATTAGTGCAAGGCTTGTGCCAGCGCTGCCACTGGGGCGAGCGCTGGCTGCGGCGAAAGCGGTTTCGGGGGATGGCGAGAAAAGCGGATCTGGGGCGAAATCGGCTTCGCCCCAAGCTGACATCACGCGTTATGCCGTGGTGTTAATCAGGTTGCCACTGCTGCCCGCTTGCGGCAGCTTGTCCGCCAGTGTTTGCAGGAAGCTGGCCAGCTTGCTCCTGGAATCGCTGTTGTCCGTGCCGAGGGCTGAGAGCAGCGACGCGAACGACGACTCCAGCGACGACGACTGCTCGGTTTCGGAGGAATCGCTTTGCAGCGAGGAGATCAGGCCTTGCAGGTCTTTCGCCAGACGGCTGGGACCGCCTGGGCCGCCGCGGCCGCCGGGGCCTTCCGCGCCAGCACCGTTGGCTTCACCCTGCTTGTGCAGGGAAGTCATGAGCTCCTGCAGGAAACTGCCCAGCGAGGACGCCGCGCTTTCCTTGTCCGTTGCCGCAACGTCGGTGACGCCCAGCGATTCCAGCGCCGAGCCGATCGCATCGATAAAACCGCCCTCACCCGGCGGCGGGCCCGGTGGCGGTGGTGGCGGCGCCTGGCGCGTTTGCCCGGTGCCCTCAGTGGAAAGCTGGCTGGTGTAGCCGCTGAAACCAAGCGAATTAACGTTCATTGAAGCCTCCTCGCTGGTGGCGGGCCTTGCGCTCTTCCAACTGCTTGCGCTGCTCAGGGGTCAACAGGGCAAACACCTTCTGGTGCGTACGGATATGGGACAGGGTCAGGTTGGCTTGCGCCTGCGCAGCGGCTTGCGCCAGCTTGGCTGCGGCAGCGTCATCGAACTTTTCAGCATCGCCCATCTCATGCAGGGCGCGCATCGCCTTCTCGCGGGCGCGCTGCTGCTCGCGCAAGTAAGGTGCCTGGTTGTGCATCAGCTGGAAAAGCTTGTCCTCCTGGTTATCCGTCAATTCCAGACCATGCAGGAATGGCAAGCCTGGAGCGCCGAAATGGCCGCCGCGGCGGCCGCCCGGGAAATCACCGCGTGGGCCATCGCCGCGTGGGCCAGCCAGCGGCGGGCGGTCGCCCTCCGGCGGCACGGCTTCCTCTGCCCGAACCAGCAGTGGCAGCGCCATGGCGCTGGTCAGCAACAGCTGGGTCAATTTGCTCTTGTTCATTGTGAATCTCCAGTAGTGATGGTGAGATTCCATTCTCTGGCTACGGCCTGTAAAGCGCCGTAAGTACCAGGTAAAAACGTGTAAAGATGGAGGAACCCGGCAGGAGCCATTTGATATCATGGGCGTCATGAACAAGGTCCTGTTGATTGATGATGACGTTGAACTGGTCGGCATGTTCCAGGAATACCTGGCGCAGGAAGGCTTCGAAGTCAGTACCGCTTACGATGGCGAAGCCGGCGCCGCCGCCGCACTGACGGGGGCATATGCCATTGCGGTCCTCGACGTGATGATGCCGCGCATGAACGGCCTGGAAACACTACGCCGCATCCGCGCAGTCAGCCAGATGCCTATCCTGATGCTGACAGCGCGCGGCGACGATACCGACCGCATCGTTGGCCTCGAGCTGGGCGCCGACGATTACGTCACCAAGCCATGCACGCCGCGCGAGCTGACTGCCCGCATTCGGGCCATACTTCGCCGCACGCAAGCCGTGCCGGACACCGGCAGCGGGCCGCTGGTTGTCGGCCAGCTCACCATGTGGCCGGAACAGCGTCGCGCCGCGTGGGGTGGCGTGCCGCTGGAGCTGACCAGCACAGAATTCAACCTGCTCGAAGTATTGGCGCGCAATGCGGGCAAGCCGGTCAGCAAGAACGTGCTGTCCGAGCAGGGGCTGGGGCGCCCGATGGCGCGCTTCGACCGCAATATCGACGTCCATATGAGCAGCTTGCGGCACAAACTAGGCTCCATTTCGGACGGGCGCTCCTGTCTGCAAACCGTGTACCGCCTGGGCTACCAGTTGATCCGGGAGTAAGCCGTGGGCCGCCTGTTCTGGAAGTTCTTCTTTTCGATCCTGCTCGCGCAGGTTGCCGCTACCGCTGCAATTGGCGGCGCCATATGGCTCAAGGCGCGCGCCGCCGCTGAGGCGCGTCCTTCAGACATCGAGACCGGCCCGCCGGCGGAGATGTCCATCGAGTCCGCCGCCGCAACCCTGGCTTTCGGCGGTACCGAAGGATTGCGCCAGCTACTGGAAAACATGCCGCGGCATCGCGTGTATGCAGTTGGCGATGATGGCAAGGAGCTGTTGGGCCGCATTACGACGCCGAACATGCTGTCGGAAGCGCAGAAGATGCTTGCCAGCCCGGACCCGCGCGGCGTACGCCAGGTCACTGCGCCAAACGGCCAGCGCTACCTGCTGTTCCTGCCTTCCCGCCGCCACCACGGCATGCTCGATGCGCCCGACTCGCGCGCCCTGCTTGCGGGATCGGGCATCCCCGGGCTCGACCCGCGCGCTTTCCGCCGCCAGGAGCACCGCCGCCTGCCACCGCCGGGAGACGCGGGTAATTCGCGCGGGGAAGCAGTTGGCCTGGGACCGCATGCGCTGCCACCCGGCGCTGGCGACGGTCTGACGGCCGCAGGCCCTGGCCCGGGCGCCGGTCCCGAGCCTGGCCGCGGCGAGCCTGGCGGCCCGCCGCCGCGTTTCCGCCCTTTGACACCATTCATCCCGATTGGCGCCGCCGTATTGGCAAGCCTTTTGTTCGCCGCCCTGCTCGCGTGGTACTTCGCCCGCCCCATCCGCGCGCTGCGCCAGGCCTTCGACGCCGCCGCCAGCGGCGATCTCGCCCCACGCTTCACCGCCAAGCCCCGCGCCGGCGGCGACGAACTGACGACCCTGGGCCGTGATTTCGACCGCATGACAGGCCGCCTGCGCACCCTGCTGGACGGCCAGAAAAACCTCCTGCACGACGTCTCGCACGAACTGCGCTCGCCGCTGGCCCGCCTGCAGGCAGCGATCGGCCTGGCCCACCAGCAGCCCGAGAAGACCGCCGCCTCGATGGAGCGCATCGAGCGCGAAAGTGTACGAATGGACAAACTGGTCGGCGAGCTGCTTACCCTGTCCCGCCTGGAAGCCGGCGCCTTCGACGCGCCCAGACAGGATTTCAGCATTGGCGAACTGCTCGACGACATCCTGCAGGACGCAAGATTCGAAGCCGCCAGCAACGGCCGCGAAGTCGCCTTCACCAGCACCGCCGACGCACAACTGAACGGACAGCCCGAGCTGTTGGCGCGCGCCATCGAAAACGTGGTCCGCAACGCCATCAAGCACAGCCCCGCCGGCGGCAAAGTAGAAGTGGAAACGGCGCTTGACGCGCGCTTCATCCGCATCCGCGTGATGGACAATGGACCTGGCGTGGCACAGGAAGATCTGGGGAAGATTTTCCAGCCCTTCTACCGCAGCAGCAACACGGAAAAAGACGTGGATGGACATGGACTGGGCCTGGCAATCGCCCAGCAGGTGGTGCAGCAGCACGGCGGCCGCATCGCCGCCGCCAATCGGGCCGGCGGCGGACTTTGTGTGGAGCTTTCGCTCCCGCTGATCAATGCTTAGCGCTTAAGCCTTCGGCAGGGTCACGCCATGCTGGCCCTGGTACTTGCCGTTGCGGTCTTTGTACGAAGTCTCGCAGATTTCGTCGCTCTCGAAGAACAGCACCTGGGCGCAGCCTTCGCCAGCGTAGATCTTGGCAGGCAGCGGGGTGGTGTTCGAGAATTCCAGCGTCACGTAACCTTCCCACTCAGGCTCGAACGGGGTCACGTTGACGATGATGCCGCAACGGGCATAGGTCGACTTGCCCAGGCAAACGGTCAGCACGTTGCGCGGAATACGGAAGTACTCGATGGTGCGCGCCAGGGCGAAGGAATTCGGCGGAATGATGCAGACATCGCTCTTCACGTCAACGAAGGAATTCGAATCGAAGTTCTTCGGATCGACGATGGTGCTGTTGATGTTGGTGAACACCTTGAATTCGTCGGCGCAGCGAATGTCGTAACCGTAGGAGGAAGTGCCGTAGGAAATCACCTTGCGGCCGTCCACGGCACGTACCTGGCCGGGCTCATACGGCTCGATCATGCCGTGTTGTTCCGCCATGCGGCGTATCCATTTGTCGCTTTTAATCGTCATCGCAGGTGCTTTCTGGTTTAAATAATGGTGCGGATTTTACATCAGGCGCGCATGCGCTGGGGCGCTTCGCTGGCCTGGAGCTCGCTCCCCAGCATCTGGCGGATCAAATCGCGTGTCATTTCGGCCGCAAGGCGCGGCATCTCCATCGGGAACAGGTGGGAACCGCGCATCATGCGGAAATTGCGTCCCACCAGCTTGCGGGTGTGTTCCAGGCCGGCCTGGCGGTTTTCTTCCGAGTTATCGCCCGCCACGTAGGCCACCGGCACCGGGAATTCACCTTTGACCAACGTGCCGATATGGTGTGGCAGGGTGCGGTAAATGGCGGTTTCGGTCTCGCGGCTGAAGCGCAATTGCACGCCTTCCGGGTGCTCGACCAGGCCGTGCTCCATGTAATCCAGCAGGACGCCAGGCGCCCAGGCGCCGAACATTTCCTTGCTGGCGAAGTGGCGCAGCGCTTCCTTGTGGCTTGGCCAGACGTTGCGGCGCTTGACCGAAAAACGCGCCGGGGAATAGCGATCCGAAAAACGGGTGCCCTTGAACAGTCGCCATACATTAGCGCGCCAGCCGGCAACCACGGGAGAATCGAGCATGACCACGCAGCGCACCAGCTCCGGGCGCTGGGCCGCCGCCATCAGGCTAAGCATGCCGCCCAACGAATGGCCGACCAGGATGACAGGTTCTTTGCGGTAGCGGGATTCCAGTTCGGTGATCAACTCCTCAACCAGCTTGCCCCAGCCATCTTCGACCGGGTAGCGCGGGTTATGCCCGTGCATGTCGAGCGCCTGCACTTCGAAATCCTGGCCAAGGTACTCGAAGAATTGGCGGTAGGTCCCCGCCGGATAACTGTTCGCGTGGGCGAAATGGACTTTCGGTTTCGTCATCGACTTAATCTAAAAGCAATGGCAACAATTGTTTCATACAAGCTTCTAATTATCGCTCAGGATGGGCGCCCATGCCAGTATCGGGCATGCCGCTGGACGCCGCGCGTTTAAGCCATGTAAGATCCCGACATATGTCCAAATTGCAATAAATCTGATGCTTATTGTCCCCGTAGAAAACCGGCCCGACTGGAAAAATCCGCCGGTTGCGACCCTGCTGCTCATCCTCGTCAATGTGCTGATCTTCTTTGTCTACCAGGGCAAAGACCCGCAACGGCTGGAACAATCCTTTCAGTGGTATGTGGAATCGGGACTGGTCGAGCGCGAGCAACAGCCGTTTCGCCGCTACGTAGCCGGTAAGGCCCCGGAGGCGAAGAAAGCCCTCGATGAGGTGGATGACGAAGACAGCCCGCAAGCGCGGCAACGCCACGTGCAGTTCCAGCATGCGGCCTTCGACCGGGAGTTCATCCAGGCATTGCATCAGGAACTGGACGGCGATCCGCAGTGGCGCACGAACCGAATCCGGTTCGAGCAACTGGTCAATTCGGTCAGCTTCCGCGCCTACGCCTTCAATTCCAGCGAAGCGCGCTGGGATACCTGGTTCACCAACATGTTCCTGCACGGCGACTTCATGCACCTGCTGGGAAATATGGTATTCCTGTTCCTGTTCGGCTTTGCGCTGGAAATCGCTATCGGGCGCGGTGTTTTCCTGTTGCTCTACCTGTGCAGCGGATTCGGCGGCACTTTGCTGTACTGGATGTCGGAATTTGGAACCGGCCACAGCGCCCTGGGCGCCTCCGGTGCGATATCGGGGCTGATGGGCATGTATATCGCCTTGTATGGCCTGCGGAAAATCAAATTTTTCTACCACGTGATTTTCTTTACCGGACAACTGCGCGCACCGGCGCTTATCGTCTTTCCCGTCTGGGTAGGCTATGAATTGCTGGGGGCGAGCGGTGCCAATGACGGAATTGCCCACTGGGCCCATACAGGCGGACTGTTGTTCGGTTTCGTGCTGCTGGCCCTCTGGATGCGCCTGGGCCTCAACTACAACCGCAATTTTGTCGAGAAGATCGACCACGACGCCCCGTTCAAGTCGGCACTGTCCAGGGTTCAGCAACTGGTTGTCACGATGAAGCTGGATGAGGCGCGACGGGCTGCTGCGCAGTTGGTAAAGGCCCATCCGCGCGATTCGCGTGCGTGGCGCTCCTTGTATAACGTCGTGAAAATCTCACCGGCGAGCCGGGAATATCACGAGACTGTGCACGCCTTGTTCAAGCAGGCCGGCAATGCCGCGCGCGATCCGGCACTCCAGGAGCTGATCGAGGAGGTGGCGCATGAATACACCGGGACCGGCGGCGCGACACCCGCGCTGACGGAATCGGTGTCGCTGCTGCTCGCGCAGCGCCTCGGGCGCGTCGAGCATATCAAGCCGCTGGCCGCAGTGACCGAGCGTCTGCTGGAACGACAATGCCGGCACGAGCTGATGCCAAGAATTTTGCAGGCCGCGGCCAATCTGTCGGCCAAGGCAGCCCAGACGGCGCAGGCACAGCGCTACCGCGAACAGCTACGGGAGCACTTCCCCGATTCCGAAGAGGCCCGTCAACTGGCAGCTCACACGGTGGCTTGACTCATCTGCCCGAGCGACAGGACCACCTTGCGGTAATTCGCGACCTCGCCGGCGAGGGCGTGTCCGGCATGCTGCTTCAGCAGGAAGTCGAGGATCATGACGGCCTTGCCATCGTCGCGCAGCCCTTCCGAGTAGATGCGCGCCAACAGGTAATAGGCCGCCGGCAGCTCGTCGCTAGCCGGTGCCTCCTTGTGCAACATGCCG
>DASWTB010000258.1:0-3135 GCA_036402315.1 Pseudoduganella sp.
GACTTGCATGTGTAAAGCATGCCGCCAGCGTTCAATCTGAGCCAGGATCAAACTCTTCAGTTCAATCTCTGTTTTTCGGTATTGCTACCGAGGTCACTCACTCAAAATACTGACGAAATCTCATAAAGAGATTTACGTTTAATTTTGTGCGAGCGTTATAACGTATATTTTGAGCATCGGACCCGAAGGTCCGGGCATATCGTCAAACGCCCACACTTATCGACTGTTGATTTTTAAAGATCGCTGCCTTATCGTTGACAAAGCGTTGTGTTTGTCAGCAGCAGAGAAGCGAGATTATGCGGTACAGCGTGCAACTCGTCAACCCCATCTTTTCTCGTTTCGCTTCGCTGTTTTGTCAGCGCTGCGTTGCGAGGGACAGAACTATAGCAAGCCCGATTCACTCTGACAAGGGCCGCACGTGAAAAAGGTTTGGAATGCCATCTAGACAAGCGCAAGCACGTCCGCCAACCGTCCTGGTCGTCGACGATTCGCCGACCTTGCTGCTGGCCCTGCTCGATCACCTGAGCCAGCACGGCTTTCTTGTCGTGCTGGCCCATGATGCACGCGAGGGCATGATGCGTGCTGCCTTGGCCGAGCCGGACCTGATTCTTCTGGATATCGTAATGCCGGGCCTGGATGGTTTCGAGGCTTGCCGGCGCCTGAAGGCCGATGCCGATACCCGCGACGTGCCGGTTATCTTCATGACAGGCCTGAGCGACGCCAAGCAGATTGTCAGCGGCTTTGCCGTGGGCGGCGTCGATTACATCACCAAGCCGTTCCAGGTCGAAGAAGTCCTGGCCCGCATCAATACGCACATCGCCCTGCGGCGTGCGAACAATGAACTGAAGCAGGCTTACCAATCGCTGGCGCGCGCGCAGGAAGACCTGGTGCACCAAGAAAAACTGGCGGCACTCGGCTCGCTGGTCGCGGGTATTGCGCATGAACTGAATACGCCGATCGGCAACAGCCTGATGGTGGCCAGCACCTTCGAGGCGCAAACCAGCGATATTCGTGAGCACTTCACCAAGGGCGAGAACATGCGGCGTTCGGAACTGGTCGGCTACCTGGACAACGCCTGCACGACGACCGAGATCCTGATGCGCAACCTGCAGCGGGCCGCCGACCTGGTCACCAACTTCAAACAGGTAGCGGTGGACCAGACCAGCACCCAGCGCCGCACCTTCCTCCTGGCGGAAGTCGTCTCCGGCAATGTACTGACCCTGCTGCCATCGATCAGGCGCACGCCGTTCGAGGTGGTGCAATCCGTTCCGGATGAACTGATGATGGACAGCTATCCCGGCCCGCTCGGCCAGGTGATCGCCAACCTGGTCAACAACGCCCTGATGCACGCATTCGACGGCCGCAGCGAAGGCAAGGTGGAACTGGTGGCGGAATACGAGAAGCCCGACTGGGTTGCGCTGCACGTGCGCGACAACGGCAATGGCATCAGCGCCAGCAACCAGGAGCGCATCTTCGATCCCTTCTTTACCACCAAAATGGGGGTAGGCGGCTCAGGCCTCGGCTTGCATATCGTGCACAGCATCGTGTCCGATATTCTGGGCGGCCGCATCACGGTGCGCAGCGAAGAAGGCTGCGGTACCTGCTTCACCCTGTCCCTGCCGCTGGAGGCGCCGCGTCATTGAAGCGCTGGCCTGCGCAGTCGCGCAGGCGCTGGCGGCTGTCTTTATACCACTCGACGAATTCCTCGCCCTCCATCGGCACGGCAACCAGCGGCCCCTGTCCGGTGCTGCAGCCCATCTCACGCATCAGGGCCCAGTCTTCGCCATTTTCTATGCCGTCGGCGCAAGCAGGCACGCCAAGCTTGCCGGACATGGCCAGCAAGCCCTCGAACAGCGGTCTGCGATGGCTGCGCTGTGCCGCTTCATGCACAAACAAGGGGTCGATCGAAATCTCCGACAGCGGGAAACAGGCAAACTCCCGCGTAGTTGCCTCGTAGCGCCCGCAGTTGACTGCGGCGATCCCGTAGCCGCGCAAGCTAAGCCGCCCGATGTTGTGCAGCGAATCCGGTTCGCAGGCTGCCACCACCGCTTCACTGATTTCCCAGCATACGCTCCCTGGCTTGACGTCCTGGGCCTGAATGCCCGCCACCAGCCGCCCCAACTCTCCCAGATCTTCCAGCAGTTCGGCCGGCAAAGGAATCGACAGCTTGATCGCTGACAGTCCCATTTCCTGCCAACCGTGGAGGTCGGAAGCCGCCTGGGTTGCCAGCGCCAGCAGAATCGCGCCGATCGTTTCACTGTCGCCGACCAGGACCGGAAGCAGGCCGGCGACGTCCATTGGGCTGCGCCCCGGGCGGCGCCAGCAGCCTTGAACCGCAATGCCTACCAACCGGCCGCTATCAAGAGCGACACGCGGTGCATATAAAGGAATGAACTCTCCGGCCATCAGGCCGGCTTCAATTTCAGTAATGCTGGGGGCTTCCGGTGCGGCACCATGTTCCAGTTCCTCCAGCGCCAGCATCGAGGCGTCGTGCAGCAACCCTTGCAGCGCTTCCAGGCGCACCGGCTTGGGCATGGCGGAGAGCAAGCGCATGGCACTGCCTGGTGGCAGGCTGCCGGCCGCTTCCTGCAGGCGCGGCTGGTTGGCGGATGCCGCAATCAGGTTGGCGGCCCAGCGCCGCTTGGCCAGCTGCTGGATCAGCTCCACGCCATCCATGCCTGGCATATCGAGGTCTGTCAGCACCAGGTCCACCGGCGCGGCACGCTGTTCCAGCGTGCGCAGTGCATTGATGCCGTCGTTCGCAATCAGTACGGTGCCAAAGCCAATCTGGCGCAACAACGCTGCAACGTGCTCGCGTTGTACTGCGCTATCTTCAACGATCAAGGCCGTGCTTGCGCTAAAGTCCTTCATTCGCCCTCCGCTCCATACCGCCATATTGCAGGATTTCACGGCTGATTGCATCCAGTGCCACGCTGCGTTCTGCGGCGCCGCGCTTTACCGCTTCCCGCGGCATGCCGTACACCACGCAACTCTGTTCATCCTGCGCCAGCGTGCGGGCGCCCGCCTGGCGCATTTCCAGCAAGCCGGCCGCGCCATCGTCGCCCATGCCAGTCATGATAATGCCGAGTGCACCGGCGCCGGCGCACTTTGCGACGGAACGGAACAGGACGTCGA
>DASWTB010000259.1:0-1579 GCA_036402315.1 Pseudoduganella sp.
CGCGCTGCACGGCCGCTACGGCGAAGACGGCAGCATCCAGGGCGCGCTGGAACTGCTGGGCATTCCTTACACCGGTTCCGGCGTGATGGCCAGCTCGGTGGGCATGGACAAGATCACCACCAAGATCCTGTGGCTGCGCGAAAACCTGCCGACTCCGGAATACGCGGTGCTGGGCGCCGACTCCGACCTGGACGCGGAAGCTGCGCGTCTCGGCCTGCCGCTGATCATGAAACCGCCGCATGAAGGCTCGACCATCGGCATCACCAAGGTGAGCGACAAGGCCGGGCTGAAAGCCGCCTACGATGCCGCTGCTGCGCTGGACGACTGCGTGCTGGCCGAAGAATTCGTGGAAGGCCGCGAGTTCACCGTCGCCGTGCTGGGTACCGGCAAGACGGCGCGTGCGCTGCCGATCGTGGAAATCGTGGCCCCGCAAGGCAACTACGACTACAACAACAAGTACTTCACCGACGACACCAAGTACTTCTGCCCGCCGCAGCTGGACCAGGCGATGCAGGACGAAATGCAGCGCCTGGCCGTGGCGGCCTACCGCGCTGTCGGCTGCGAGGGTTGGGGCCGGGTCGACGTGCTGCTGCGCGCGAAGGACAACAAGCCGTTCCTGCTGGAGGTAAATACCTCGCCAGGCATGACCAGCCACTCGCTGGTGCCGATGGCTGCCCGCGCGACCGGCGTGAGCTACGAAGAACTGTGCGTGGAAATCCTGCGCACCGCACGACTGAAGCTGAAGAAGTAAAGGACCGGAAAACCCTATGTGGCACGACGTCAAAGCCTTGAATGCATCCGCCAGCGGCCTGATCGCGCTGTCGCTGCTGGCTTGCGCCGTTGCCGGCGTGTGGTGGCTGGCGAATCGTCCTGTATTCGATTTGCGCGCCATCCGCGTTGAGACCATGGACAAGTCGGAGTTCAAGCACGTGAACCGCCTGACACTGCGCAACGGCACCCAGGGCCGCTTGGCCGGCAATTTCTTCACTGCCGACCTGGAGCAGGTGCGCAAGGTGTTCGAGTCGGTGCCGTGGGTGCGCCGCGCCAGTGTGCGACGCGAGTGGCCGAACCAGCTGATCGTGTCGCTGGAAGAGCATGAAGCGCTGGGCACCTGGGGCGAAGATGGACGGCTGCTGTCGGTGAAGGGCGATGTCTTCACCGCCAACCTGGCCGAAGCGGAAGAGGATCACGAGCTGCCGGAGTTTTCCGGTCCGGACGGCAGCGAGAAGGAAGTTCTGGCGCGCTACGGCGAGTTGAAGAGCTGGTTTGCACCGGCCAGCCTGGTGCCGAAGAGCGTCGCCCTGTCGGGACGCTATGCATGGACGGTGAAGTTGGACAACGGCGCCACGGTGGCGCTGGGACGCGAGGCAACGCATGACACCCTGCATCAGCGGGTGCAGCGCCTGGTCGGGATCTGGCCGCAGATTTCCAGCCGCGTGCCGAATATTGAAACGATTGATATGCGCTACCAGAACGGCCTGGCCTTGAGCGCAGCGGGATTGAAGATCCCGTCGGATACGAAGAAACGTTGAAAGCAGGGCATAGAGATGACTAAAGACGCTAAGAACCTGATCGTCGG
>DASWTB010000260.1:0-5937 GCA_036402315.1 Pseudoduganella sp.
GGACGGCAAGCCCTACTACTTCAACTACGGCATTGCTTCGCGCGAAACCAATGCACCGGTCAACGAAAACACCTTGTTCGAAATCGGCTCAGTCAGCAAGACTCTGACAGCCACGCTAGCGACTTGGGCGCAAGCGCAGGGCAAGTTCTCGCTCGATGCGCATCCATCGCACTACCTTCCACAACTTAAAGGTAGCGCCGTCGACAAAGCGAGCCTGCTGCATCTCGGCACCTACACTGCTGGCGGATTCAAGCTGCAATTCCCTGACGAGGTGCGCGAGGGGCAAGAGATGTCCTTCTTCCGCGAATGGAAGCCAGATGCAGCGCCTGGTGCGGTGCGCCTCTACTCAAACCCCAGCATTGGTTTGTTCGGACACGCTGCCGCAGCCGCACTGGGAAAAGACTTCACAGTCGCGATGACAGCTGAAATTCTCCCGCGCTTCGGCATGAAACATACCTACGTAAACGTACCGGCGCACGCGATGCCCGATTACGCCTGGGGCTATAACGGCGAAAAGCAAGTCCGCGTGAATCCCGGCCCCTTCGACGCTGAGGCATACGGCATCAAGACCAGCAGCGCCGACCTGCTGCGCTTCGTGCAGGCGAACATCGCCCCCGGTCAACTGGAACCGGCTATGCAGCATGCCGTGGCTGCGACCCACGTCGGTTATTTTGAAGCCGGGCCGTTGGTACAGGGCTTGGGCTGGGAACAGTATCCCTACCCGATAGCACTTCAGCGGCTGCAAAGCGGCAGCGACTCGTCAATCACTCGCGAACCGGTTGCGGTCAGGTGGCTGAACGCGAGCGGCGCGGCAGGCGGCGCCACCCTGTTCCACAAAACCGGCTCTACGGGGGGCTTCGGTGCTTACGCGGTTTTTGTCCCGCAAAGAAAGATAGGCATTGTCATGTTGGCAAACTCCCCGTATCCAAATCCGGACCGCATCAAGGCGGCCTACGCGATCCTGCAGCAGCTGGCGCCCTAGGATTTGAAGCAGGGCCTTCTCACCGCTTGATCTAAATCAAAAATAACTGACTTGCATTGAGAATACGCAGTTCTTTTCAAATTTTTGACCTGCGTCAATTCAATAACATGCATCTGAAACATATGATTTAGCTGTCAAACGGCGCAATCCCGTGCCGGACAAACCTGTGAGAAGAAAATGAAACCGACCTTGATGTCCAAAGCCATTGCAGCACTGGTGTTCGGCGCCGCAACACTGGCGCCAGCTTATGCACAACATGGCCAGCACGGCGGCAATGGCAGCACTGCCGTTCAATATCGTCCTGACGTGACCTATACCCTGCGCACCGATATCGCAGACGGTAAGCTGGTCTTCATCAGCGACGCCGGCGAGTCCAAAGGCAAGGCTAATCCTACGCTGCGCGTGCCACTGGGCGCCGTCGTGCAGATCAACCTGGTCAATGGTGACGGCGCTACCCACGATATTTCCGTGCCGGACTTTAAGGCCAAATCGAACCAGCTGAAGGACAAGGGTGCATCCACCGCCATCGTGTTCAAGGCGGACAAGAAAGGCGAATTCACCTACATCTGCACCCTGCCTGGCCACGTGGCAGCAGGCATGATCGGCAAGATCATCGTGGGCGAAGGCGAGGCCAAAGCCGCTCCGCAAGGAGCCGACGTGTCGCGCAACCCGATGGAAGTTGGCGTCCCGGTCGGCAAGCGTGGTCCGCAAACCGTGAACGTGAAGCTGGACACTACAGAAGTCCTCGGCCAACTCATGGACGGCACCACCTACAAATACTGGACCTTCAACAACAAGATTCCAGGCCCGTTCATCCGCGTCCGTGTGGGCGATACCGTCAACGTGGACATGTCCAACGCCAAGGACAGCCACATGATCCACTCGGTCGACTTCCACGCCGTGACCGGCCCAGGCGGCGGTGCTGCTGTGACCCAGGCAGCGCCAGGCAGCACCAAGAGTTTCACCTTCAAGGCCATCAACCCCGGCCTGTACGTGTACCACTGCGCTACCCCGATGGTGGCACAGCACATTTCCAACGGCATGTACGGCATGATCCTGGTCGAACCCGAAGGCGGCCTGCCGAAAGTCGACCGCGAGTTCTACGTGATGCAGGGCGAACTGTACACCGCGCAGAAGCACGGCACGCCAGGCGAAGCGGAATTCTCGCTGGACAAACTGCTGGCCGAACAGCCTGAACACCTGATGTTCAACGGTACCCATGACGCGCTGACCAAGACCCACCGCATGGAAGCCAAGGTTGGCGAAACCGTCCGCATCTTCTTCGGTGTCGGCGGTCCTAACGCAACCTCCAGCTTCCACGTCATCGGCGAAGTGTTCGACCGCGTATACAACCTGGGCGACCTGACCTCGCCACCGCTGCAAAACGTGCAGACCACCACTGTGGCTCCCGGCGGCGCAACGATGGTCGAGTTCAAGACCGAGGTTCCGGGACGCTTCATCCTGGTCGACCACGCCCTGTCGCGGATGGAGAAGGGCCTGGTCGGCTTCCTCTACGTGACGGGCAAGGAGAATCCGGAAATCTTCCGGACCAGCAGCAAGCCTGACGGCGATTCGGGCCACTGATAGCCAGGATTAGCACCGACATTACCTTAACCAGGACAGGACCCGCCCAGCGGGTCCTTTTGCCATTTCAGGAGAACCAAATGCCAAGCCCCAAAATCGACCCCCGCGAGTTTCTCAAGCGACTTCCCCTGTTCGCAGACCTGTCGCAGGAGGAGCTGTCGCTGGTGGCTGCCGGCACCACCGAACACCACATCCCGCGCGGCAGCGCAGTCTTCCAGCGCGGCGATCCATGCGTCGGCTTCCACATGGTCATCTTCGGCCAGGTGAAGCTCAGCTTCCTGTCCGCCCAGGGTAACGAAAAGATCGTCGAGATCATCGGCCCGGGCCACAGCTTCGGCGAAGCGCTGATGTTCATGGAAAAGCCCTACATCGTTACGGCCCACGCAGTCAGCGACTGCATGCTGCTGCACATTTCCAAGCACACCGTGTTCGCCGAACTGGCGCGCAACCCGCAATTCGCACGCCGCATGCTGGCCGGCATGAGCCGCCGCCTGCACGGCCTGATCTCGGACGTGGAAGCCTACTCGCTGCGCTCAGGCAGCCAGCGCATTATCGGCTATCTGTTGAAGGATGATGACGCGAAGGATGGTTCTGAGATCACGCTTGCGGTCAGCAAGAAGCTGCTGGCCTCGCGCCTGAACCTGACGCCGGAATACTTCTCGCGCGTGCTGCACGAGCTGGCCGACCAGGGCATGATTGCCGTGAACGGCCGCCAGATCAGGATTCTTGATTCTGCTCGTTTGCGAGCTTACGAAGGCTGATCGCCGCCAGCGCCAGGTCGAAACCCAGGCGCATGCAGGAAACCGCCAGTACCGCACCTGCCAGCTGGGCAAGCCAGCCGGGTGCAACGGCAGCGGCAAGCAGCAACACCACGCTGGCGGCGTGCCAGGCAAACTGCACGCGTGGTTCGCTGTCCGGCATCATCTGGCGCACGCCCGGCACATCGCAGCCGGCGTGCTGCCCGTGGTACCACAACAGGAACGGTACGATCTTATACAGCATGCCGTTCACCGCCGACATGGCGAAGCCTCCGATAAACAACACACCGAGGATCAACTCTTTGTCCACGCCACGCGGGCCCAGGAACACGGCCACACTGGCCAGCAGCGAGCCGAGCGACAGCCACCAATACCAGGTCGATACGTCGGCCGCGCGCTTGCGGCGGAACAGCAGCACCAGCGTGTAGATGGCGAACAGCGCCAGGCAAACGCTGACCAGTCCAGCGCCGATCCATTGCCACGGCTGGTTAAGCAGGTAGCCAACGGTCCACAGCGCCAGACCGCCAAGGCACAGCGGCGGCAGCGTGAAGGCGAGCTGGCGCGGGAACAGCTGGGTGGACTGGAACATCGGCACCACCTGGAATACCACTGACACCACCAGCACGCCAACCCAGCCCACCAGGGCCCAGGCGGCATGCACATTGGTCCACTCCATTACGCGCAGGCGCAGCGCGCCCACCAGGAAAGCCGCCAGCGCCACGCCGATTGCCACGGCGCATGCCAGTGCCATCACGGCCTGGCGCATGCCAGCAACGACGGGCAGTGCGTTCGGCGCGGAACGCTGCACCAGTGCCCTCCCCAGCACAGCCACCAGCAGGACGAAAGCGCCGGCCAGCAGGATGCCGGCCGCACGCAGGCACCAGGGAAGCCCATGCAGGAAGCCCGCCGCCAGCAGCAGCGCGCCGGCGGCGAGTGCGCCCCAGATCGCAGGAGCGAGCCGGCGCGCCCAGTGCAGCTCGACACCGGCAATCACCGGCACCATCTGCAGCAGGGAGCCCGCCATGGCCATGCCAAGGAAGCCAAGCGTCAACAGGTGTGTAACGGCCAAGGCGGCCGGCGCCCAGCGCGTGCTCATTGCTTCGGGGCCCTGCCACACCAGCAGCAGGCCGGCCAAGGCCCCGTACCAAGGCGCCGCCAGCAGGAAGCGCAGTGGCAGCGCCAGCCCGGGCGTATGCTCGAATGCCAGCTTGCGTTGCATCAGTCAGCGTGGGTAATCAGAATTTCGTAGATATAGTCATTGCGCATCGATGTGGCATGGCGGTAGCCGTTCTTCTCGAGGATGCGATACAGGGGAACCGGCTCGCGGTCGATGACCATGCGGATATGCTGGCCAGGTTGCAGCAGGTCGAGCGCTTCCAGTACACGCTCCATCGGTTCCGGCGGCACCATGCCGCACAGCTCCAGCAAAATTTCAGGCGCACTCATGATGGTTCCTTCAGATAAGGTCCGCCAGGGTCTGGCGGTCGAGATGACCGAGGTAAGCCTCGGTCGCCCTGCGCAATCCCTGCTGCAGGCGGCAGGCGCCGGCCAGCTGGCAGGTATTGCGCGTGGCATTGAAACATTCAACGATCGTAAAGTCGGCTTCGGCCAGGCGCACCACGGCGCCCACCGAAATCGAAGCCGGCGGCTGCGCCAGGCGCAGGCCGCCGGCCCGTCCGCGCCAGGTCGCCACCAGCCCGGCCTGGCCGAGCCGGTGCGCCACCTTGCGCAGGTGATGTTCGGAGATGCCGTGTGCCCTGGCGATCTCCTGCACGGTCACCAACCTGCCCTGCTGCCGGCCCAGGTACATCAGCAGGCGCAAGGCATAGTCGGTGTGGCCCGTGAGGCGCATTGCTTAGTTCTCCAGCGCTACGCCTTGTGCCACGGTCTCTTCCTGCTTGCGCTTGCCGATCAGGCGCAGCGCGAACAGGCCGAGCAGCAGGCAGCCAATCGCGAACACGATATCGCCTGGAACACGCAGCCAGACCGCGGTTTCCATGAAGGCGGAGTGCACCACCTCTGGCGAACGGGCGTACCACATGCCCTTGGTGATCGATGCCACGGCCTGGTAGATGCCGGCCGGGACCAGGGACATGAACACCATCATCGCAAGACCGATATTCATGGTCCAGAACATACCGGCCAGCAGCTTGTCCGACCATGCCAGGCGATCCACCAGGCCGCGCAGGCAGAACAGCATCAGGCCGATACCGAGCATGCCGTACACGCCAAACAGGGCAGCGTGGCCGTGCGCAGCGGTCATGTTCAGGCCTTGCATGTAGTACAGCGCGATCGGGGTATTGATCGAGAAGCCCAGCAGGCCAGCGCCCACGGTATTCCAGAAGCCCACGGCGATGAAGCACATGATGGCCCACTTGTAAGCGCCGAGCCACGGTGCGGACTTGGAGCGCTTGTAGTTGCGGTACGCCTCGATGCCGATCAGCGTCAGCGGAACCACTTCCAGCGCCGAGAACATGGAGCCGATGGCAATCACCGAAGTCGGGGTGCCGGTGAAGTACAGGTGGTGCAGCGTGCCCAGGATGCCGCCAAACAGGAACACGATGGTTTCCAGGACGATGGCGCTGTTCGCCGACGCGGCGCGGATCAGGCCCA
>DASWTB010000261.1:0-7180 GCA_036402315.1 Pseudoduganella sp.
AGGCCGGGTCAGGCCCAAGGGCCTGACCCGCTGAGGGGCGGCTGCGGGCCCGGTCTATTTCACATCGCGCACAGGGATCGGGACGTTGCACAGGTCGACGTGGCCGGCCGCATACTTGGTCCACGGGCCGCCGCGGTTGCGCTGGGCTTCGATCACGGACTTGAAGCTGGCCGACTCGGTGCGCATCACTTCGAATTTCGAACGCTCGGCTTCCGGCACGTCGGCCGCCAGCTTGACCGACTTGATCGGCACCCACTGTTCTTCCTTCTCGAACATGCCCATCGGCGCCGGGCCGCGCGGCAGCACGGACAGCAACGGCATGCCGCTGACGATGCGTCCCACCACCGTGATATTGCGGTCCAGGTGGCGCGGCGAGTTGCCGATCACCGTGTACAGGGTGCCGCCGTTGCCGCTGTCGGACTCATTGCCGCGCGCCACGCCAACCATGCCGTAGCAATGCGCCAGCCAGGTCTGACCGGTTTTCGGGTCGCGTGCCGACGGGAAGCCGTTGGAGTGGCCAACCTGCGGCGCATAGCCGTCCTTGTCCGGCAGGCGGGTGAACTGGGCGTCGTTCTTCACCGGCACGGTGAATTCCTGTTCCAGCTTGGCCTTGGCTGTGCCCAGCGGCTTTGGCTTGTCCTCGCGCGGATCGCCCCACTGCACCACGAAATTGTCCTGCGTGCGGTAGATCCACAGCCCGTCCCAGTAGCCTTCCTTGGCCATGGTTCGGATATTGGCGGCGTGGTTCGGCGCGAAGGCAGGAGCCAGCTCGATGATCACGCGGCCGGCCGGCAGGTCCATGTACAAGGTGTTGGCAGGGTCCAGCTGGCGCCAGTCGGCTTGCGGCGACGCCTTGACGATGTCGCTGACGGTCGGCTTGGGCGGCAGTTCTTTGGCGGTTGCGGCCATGGCAGCCAGGGGCAACGCCAACGCGAAGGCGGCAGGCAGGTAGGACTTCACTAAGGTCTCCTTTGTGGGGGTTCTAAGCAGGTGCTAAGATGCCGGGCAATTTTAGCCTGTAAGATAGACAGTTTGGTATTATTCCCGCCGCAACCTTTTTGGGACAAATAATGGATTTCGTTCAATTGCTTGACATGCTGGTTCACGTAGACCGTGCGATGGGCACCCTGATCGCGCAATACGGTGTGTATGTCTATGCACTGCTGTTTGCCATCGTCTTCTGCGAGACTGGCCTTGTTGTTCTTTTCTTCTTCCCTGGCGACACGCTGCTGTTCATTGCCGGCGCCTTCTGCGCTACCGGCGACATGCACCTCGGACTGCTGATGTTCCTGTTGTCCACCGCCGCAATCCTGGGCAATACGACCAATTACTGGATCGGCGAGGCAATCGGCCAGCGGGTGTTCACCCATGATTACCGCTGGATCAACAAGGATGCGCTGAACCGCACCCACGAATTCTTCGAAAAACACGGTGGCAAGACCATCATCCTGGCCCGTTTCGTGCCCGTGGTGCGTACGTTCGCACCGTTCGTGGCCGGGGTGTCGGACATGACCCATGCCCGCTTCCAGCTGTTCAACATCGTCGGGGCCGTGGCCTGGGTGGTGTCGCTCTGCGTGGCCGGTTACATCTTCGGCAATACGCCATGGGTGCGCGACCACCTGAGCGCGATCGTGCTGGTCGGTGTCAGCGCGGCCGTGGTGCCGATGGTACTGGGCGGCGCCTGGAAACTGGGCCGCCGCATGCTCAAGCGCTAAGCGGCGCTCAAGTTTTCCCGCAGCGCAACCGTTAACCGGAGAAACAGTCTCTCCTCCGGATTTAACATGCGTAACTTGATCGCCCTGTCAGCCTGTTGTCTTGTCATCGGGACAGCAGGCGCCGCCGATCCCGCCAGCGCGCCGTCGAAAGGCGTGCCGAATATTCGCCCGAACCTGGCTGCCGCCGCTGCGGCCGACAAGGCCAATATTGAAAAAGAGGCCAACTCGTCCGGCGGCCCCAAGTACGTTCCACCTGTCCGCAAGAACCCGGCGGCATCGGCCGCCGCCCAGCGCGAGGAAGAAGCGCGCGCCGAAGCGGAACTGTCGGAAAAAATTGCCCAGCGCCTGGCCGAGATGCGCGCCAACCAGGCCGCCCGCATCGCTGCTGCCGAAAAGGCGCGCAAGCAGAAAGCCGCCAAGGCTGCTGCTGCGGTAGTCGCTGCCAAGGCGCCGCCGCCGCGCGTGTATGGCACCCACTGGACCTATGAGGGGGAATATGGCCCGGCCAACTGGTCCAAGATCAATTCGGACTGGGCGAAATGCTCGACCGGCAGCCGCCAGTCGCCGATCGATATCCGCGATGGCATGAAAGTGGACCTGGAGCAGATCGCCTTCGATTACCGTCCATCCGGCTTCAACGTGACCGATAACGGCCATACCGTGCAGGTGATGGTGGGCCCGGGCAATTACCTGAGCGTGGCCGGTCGCACCTACGAGCTGCAGCAGTTCCACTTCCACCGCCCGGCCGAAGAGCGCGTCAACGGCAAGGGCTTCGAGATGGTGGTGCACCTGGTGCACAAGGATCCGGAGGGCAGGCTGGCCGTGCTGGCGCTGCTGCTGGAGCGCGGCAAGCCGCAACCGACCATCCAGACCGTGTGGAACAACCTGCCGCTGGAGAAGGGCGATACGGCCACCCCGAGCATCGTGCTGGACCCGAACGACATGCTGCCGCAGCGCCGCGACTACTACACGTTCATGGGGTCGTTGACCACGCCGCCCTGCACCGAAGGGGTGCTGTGGCTGGTGATGAAGGAGCCGGTTCAGGCCTCGCCGGCGCAACTGGCCTTGTTCAGCCGCCTGTATCCTTTCAATGCGCGTCCGATCCAGGCCAGCTCCGGCCTCATGATCAAGGAATCAAACTGATGGTGTGCAGGCCGGTCCATTCGGCGCCGGCCGGCAGCACCTGCTTGTCCACCCGGGCCGGTTCAATGCAGACGAAGCGGCGGTAGTCGCTGTCGTCCATGTCGGCAGTGGCGGCCGCGCCTTCCGGGCCCGGATTCCACACCACCCATTCCGAAAAGCCTTGCTGCTCCAGTTGCAGCGTTCCCGCGCCCGTGTCGAGGCGCAGCTGCGGCGTGGCTGGGCGGATATCGTCCAAGGCGCCGCTGAACGGCATGCCGTCCAGTGTGGCTTTCTCGAATTCGGTGAGCGCGAAATAGGTGTGCAGCGCGCCGGCCCAGCTGAAGTCCTGCTGGCCGGTGTTGCGCACCGTGTAGCGGATCGCCAGCGCGCCGGCCTTCAGTTCGAAGCGCAGGCGCAGTTCGAAGGCGCGCGGCCAGGATTGGAAGTGGTTGCGCGGCAGGTCGGTTTGCGCCAGCGCCAGTTCGGCCCAATCGTTGGCCTGCTCGACGATGCGCCAGGTGGCGGTGCGGGCAAAGCCGTGGCGCAGGCCGTCGCCGCGCGTGGCGAATTGCGGGAAGATCACCGGCACGCCGCCGCGCACGGCGGCGCTGCCGTCGAGCGCTGAACGCTGGCTCAGGAACAGGCGCTCCTTGCCGTCCGCAGTCTTCCACGACATCAGATGCGCACCGAACAGGGAAATGGTGGCTTCGGCGCCTTCGGGAGTGGAGATGCGAACTTCGTTCATGCGCTTTCCTTAAGTGAGCCGGTTCTTGGCGAGCGGCGGGTTCTTGGCGAAATAGCGGCGGATGCCTTTGACGATGGCGTCCGCGATCTTGTCCTGGTACTCATTGTCCAGCAGCCGCGCTTCTTCTTCCGGGTTGGAGATGAAGGCGGTTTCGATCAGGATCGACGGGATGTCGGGCGCTTTCAGCACGGCGAAGCCGGCTTGCTCGACCGAGCCCTTGTGCAGTTTGTTGATGCCGCCGATTTCGCCCAGCACTGCCTTGCCGACCTTCATGCTGTCGTTGATCTGGGCGGTGGTGGAGAGGTCGAACAGCACGCTGGCCAGTTGCGGGTCGTGGCCCTTGGCGTTGGCGCCGCCGATCAGGTCGGCCTGGTTTTCCTTGTCTGCCAGCCAGCGCGCGGCGGAGGACGTTGCGCCCTTTTCCGATAAGACGAAGACGGAGGAGCCGCGGGCGCTGGTTTTCACGAAGGCGTCAGCGTGGATCGAGACGAACAGGTCGGCGTCGACCTTGCGCGCCTTTTCCACGCGCTTGCCGAGCGGGACGAAGTAGTCGCCGTCGCGCGTGAGCATGACGCGCATGTTCGGGTGGTCTTCGATCTTGTCTTTCAGGCGCTTGGCGATTGCCAGCACGATGTCTTTTTCGCGGCTGCCGCGCGCGCCCATCGCGCCCGGGTCCTCGCCGCCGTGGCCCGGGTCTAGGGCGATGGTGAGCATGCGCACCATTTTCTCGGACCCGGATTTATGGCCGGGCTTCTGGTGTGCGGGCGCAGGGTCAGGTTCGCCAGGAGATGGCTTGCCGGATTGCGCGGCGATCGCCGGCGATTGGCCGGACGCACTGGCGCCAGGGCTCGTTGCGCCAGGGGAGGACGGAGTCGCGCCGGGCAGGGAAGGGCCGGACTGGCCGATACCGGCTTGGCCCGTTGGCGTGGCGGATGCGGTGGACGGGCTGCCGGCGCCCTGCACGTTGCCGCTCGCGACCGCCTGGCCGCCTTGACCGGGCGTGCTGCCTTGGCCGGGGAGGGCCGCCTGGCCCGCGCCGCTCGCCTGGCCGGACGCTGCCGCTTGGCCCGTGACGGTTGGCTGGCCGGCGAGGGCCGGCTGGCCCGCTGCGCCGCTTTGGCCGCCCGGCACCGGGCGCGCGGACGAGCCGGCAGCAGGGGCCTGCGCCTTGTCATCCTGCGACCATTCGCCTTTTTCGATCAGCGCCGCGATCGGGTCGACGGCCTTGACCGGGTACAGGTCGAAGATCAGCCGATGCTTGTAGTTGCCGACCGGTTCCAGCGTGAACACTTGCGGCGTGACTTTTTCCTTCAGGTCGAACACCAGCCGCACCACGTTCGGGCGGTTCTGGCCGACGCGCACTTCCTTGATGTACGGGTCGTTCGATTCGATCTTGGCCACCAGGCTTTTCAGCGTGGAGTTCAGCACCAGGCCTTCGATGTCGACCACCAGCCGGTCCGGGTCCGGAACCAGGAAGTGCTTGACCTTAAGGTCGGTGTCGTTCTCCAGCGTGACACGCGTGTAATCTTCGGCCGGCCACACGCGCACCGCCAGGATCTGCGCAGCCTGCGCGGTCATTGGTGCGAGCACGGACAGCAGCAGCGTGCCGCCGGCCTTGAGCACCGTGCGGCGGCTTACAGGTTTGGAGCGAACTGGAGGCGTTGAAGGCATGACGTACCAAGAGCTGAAGACGGCTGCAATTCTACATCACGTCCAGTGCCGGCTACAGAGAGGTAAACATGAAGGTCGGGCGGCGGCAACACCCCATCCGCCTTCTCCGGCCATTCGACGATGCAGACGTTCTCGCGATTGAACTCCTCGCGGAAGCCGGCATCGAGGAATTCCTCCGGGCTGCCCATGCGATACAGGTCGAAATGCACCACGTTGGCCAGCTTGCCGTCAACTTGCACGCGATAGGGCTCGGACAGCGTATATGTCGGACTTTTCACCGGCCCCACATGGCCGGCCGCATGCAGCAGCGCGCGCGTCAGCGCGGTCTTGCCGGCGCCCAGGTCGCCATGCAGGTAGATCGCCATGCCTGGCAGCAGTGCGCGCGACAGCGCGGCGCCCAGCGCCGCAGTACCGGCTTCGTCGTGGAGATGGGATTTAAAGTGCTGCATCGAATAGAATGATGGTTTGGATTTCCCCGCATTGTAAGGCCGTGTCACTCTCCCAAGCCAATTTAGATGAATTAGCCAGCCGCATCAAGGCATGGGGGCGGGAGCTCGGCTTTGCGGAAGTGCGGATTGCCGATATCGACCTGTCGGCAGCCGAGGCGGGGCTGCAAGCCTGGCTGGACGCCGGTATGCACGGCGATATGGACTATATGGCAAGCCATGGCATGAAGCGCGCCCGCCCGGCGGAACTGGTGCCTGGCACCGTGCGGGTGATCACGGCGCGCATGAACTACCTGCCTGGCGCGGCCGACGAGCACTGGCGCGAGCGCGAAACGGCGCGCCTGGCCGACCCCACGCAGGCAGTCATTTCGGTGTATGCCCGTGGCCGCGACTACCACAAGGTGCTGCGCGCGCGCCTGCAGCAGCTGGCCGACAAGGTCAGCGCGGAGATTGGCCAGTTCGGCTACCGCGTGTTCACCGACTCGGCGCCGGTGATGGAGCTGCCGCTGGCGGAAAAGTCCGGCCTGGGCTGGCGCGGCAAGCACACCTTGCTGATCAACCGCAGCGCAGGTTCCATGTTCTTCATGGGCGAGATCCTGGTCGACCTGCCGCTGCCGGTGGACGCACCGACCGGTGCGCATTGCGGCCAGTGCACGGCCTGTATCGACATCTGCCCGACCCAGGCCATTCTCGGCCCGGGCAGGCTGGATGCGCGGCGCTGCATTTCCTACCTGACCATCGAACTGAAAAGCGCCATCCCGGAAGAGCTGCGGCCCTTGCTGGGTAACCGGGTCTACGGCTGCGACGATTGCCAGACCGTCTGCCCCTGGAACAAGTTCGCCCAGCGCGCCACGCTGCCGGACTTCGACGAGCGCCATGCCCTGGGCAGCGCCGGCATGATCGAGCTGTTCGCGTGGACCGAGGAAGAATTCAACCGCCGCTTGGAGGGCAGCCCGATCCGCCGCATCGGCCACGAGCGCTGGCTGCGCAACCTGGCGGTCGGACTGGGCAATGCCGCGCGCATGGGGGCCAGGGGTGACCACGCCATCGTCGCCGCGTTGCTGGCGCGCAGCCAGCATCCATCGGAGCTGGTGCGCGAACACGTGCTGTGGGCGCTGCAGCAGCACCGCCCCGTGCCTCTTGTTGAGCAGTAGGCCCTGCCTATAGTCCGCTGTCAAAGCATGATTATTAATTTCCCGTTGCTGTGACAGTTGGAGAGGAACCTCGCGCCTTCGCGACCGTAGAATTCCCGTCAGTTTTTCCTGGCGCCGCGGCAAAGGACTGCAGGCACGCTGCGGCTTACTGTCATCAGCAAGAGGAAGGAGCGCATCATGCAGTCACAGTACGAACCCCGCGGCGGCGGCTTGGGCTACGTTCGCGAACAGGAGGGCGGCGAAGCCCTGCGTGTCATGCTCGACGACCGTGCCGGCGACCCCCTGGTCGCCGGCGTCAACACGCTCAAGATGGGTAAGTCGCGCGCC
>DASWTB010000262.1:0-9092 GCA_036402315.1 Pseudoduganella sp.
CGATGGCGGCCTGAGAACCGGTAAACCGGTGTCAGACCCGCAGGGTCGGACACCGGCCAGCGGCCGCCGCGTACCAGTGTCAGACCCTGCGGGTCTGACACTGGTTTACCGGTTTTGGCGGAGCAGAAAAGAAACAAGCAACAAGAATGGCAGACAATCAAACAATCCCCCCCGCAGTCCGCGCCCTCGCTGAAGCCGACTTCAGCGCGGTAGCACACAGCTTCGAGCAAGCCGGCTTCAAAGTCGGCCAGCCCGCCGACGGCATCCTTACCATCCGCAGCGCGCAGCCCGGCCGTCCCGCCGTCCTGGTCTCAGTCGGCGTGCACGGCGACGAAACCGGCCCAATCGAACTGGTCGCCTACCTGCTCGACGCCCTGGCGCAAGAACCGCAAGCGCTGCAAGTCGACCTGATGCTCTGCGTCGGCAACATCGGCGCCATCCGTCAGGCCAAGCGCTTCATCGATGCAGACCTGAACCGCATGTTCCGCGCCGAACGCGGCACCCTGGCCGGCACCGCCGAAGCCGCCCGCGCCGACGTGATGATCGCCGCCACCACCGAGTTCTTCGCCAACGCCGGCAACGAACGCTGGCACCTCGACCTGCACACCGCAATCCGTCCAAGCGTGTACCCGACCTTCGCCATCGTCCCCGACCTGATCGCAGACGAAGCGAAGCTGCAGCTCATCGGCTGGCTGGGCGAAGCCGCCATCGGCGCCATCATCATGAACCCGTCCTCGGCCGGCACCTATAGCTACTACAGCGCCGAGCACCATGCAGCCGCCGGCACCACGGTTGAACTGGGCCGCATTGGCGCCCTGGGCCAGAACGACCTGTCGCAGTTCGAGGACGCCAAGCTGGCCCTGGACCGCCTGCTGCGCGGCAAAGCCCCGGTGCAAGCCGCCAGCGCGCCGCACGTCTTCAAGGTGGCCCAGAACATCATCAAGCTGAGCGACAACTTCAAGATGGCCTTCGGCAAGGAAACGCAGAATTTCACCGCGCTGAAGAAGGGCGACGAGATCGCGCGCGACGGCGACACCGTCTACACGGTGCAGCACGACGAAGAGCTGGTGGTGTTCCCCAACCCCGACGTCCGCATCGGCCTGCGGGCTGGAATGATGGTCACGCGCGTGAATTAAGGGATTGCGCTACACTTCCCGGACACCCACCGGAAAGGAGTAGCGCATGTCCCTGTCCATGTATAAAGTCTCCGCGCCCGTTTTCGTGCGCGGCCTGAACGTGATGGCAAGCCTGCTGCGCAAGGCGCAGGCCTACGCCGAGGAAACCGGCAAAGTCCCGGAAACCTTGCTGTCGGCCCGCCTGGCAGACGACATGCTGCCGCTGACCGCCCAGGTCCAGCGCGCCAGCGATACCAGCAAACTCTCCATCGAACGCCTGAGCGGCATCGCCGCACCGAAATTCCCCGACAACGAAGCCAGTTTCGAACAGCTGCAAGAGCGCATCGCGAACACGATCGCCTACATCGAGAGCGTGGGGGAGGAGCATTTCGCGAACAGCGAAACGCGGGAGGTGGCGCTAAGTTTCGGCAGCTTCAAACCAACCTTTACCGGCGAGAGCTATCTGCTGACGTTCGCGCTGCCGAACTTCTACTTCCATGTCGTGACGCTGCACGACATCTTGCGGAACCAGGGCGTCAAGATCGGCAAGATCGACTACCTGGGTCCTTACGAGGGTTAGATGCTGACCTGCAGGGCGTAAGTCGCCGCCATGGTCAGCAGGAGCACGCCCACTGAGAATGCTTTCGTTGGATTGAAGCGGGACGAAACGGTCGGGATTTTGCGGTACATGGCTGGCTCCTTCTCAGTAGCGGTTTTGCATGTTTTGAAGGTTATCAATGCATGCCGCGCCAAGCTAGGCGCAAGCCTGTATCAATAGTAAGCACTTGTAACTTTATGAGCCATCTGTTCTCCTCCTATGCACTGGGTACGCTGCAACTGGCGAACCGCATCGCCATCGCGCCCATGTGCCAGTACTCCGCCAACGACGGTCTTGCGGCCGACTGGCACATGATCCACTACGGCCACCTGGCGCTATCCGGCGCCGGTTTGTTGATCCTGGAAGCGACGGCCATTTCGCCAGAGGGGCGCATTTCGCCAGCCGACCTGGGGCTGTGGTCGGACGCGCACCAGCAGGCGCTCGCGCCCATCGTGAAGGCCATTCGCCGCCATTCGCCGGTCAAACTGGCCGTGCAGCTTGCACACGCGGGCCGCAAAGCCTCCAGCGCGCCACCGTTCGAAGGCGGGCAGGCGCTGGCGCCGGGGCAGGGCGGCTGGCAGACGGTTGCGCCTTCCGCACTGCCGCATGGTCCCAGCGATCCTGTGCCAATGGCGCTTGACGATGCGGGGCTGGCCAAGGTCAAGGCCGATTTCGTGAGTGCAGCGCTGCGCGTGCATGCTCTCGGCATCGAAGCGATTGAGCTGCATGGCGCCCATGGCTATTTGTTGCACCAGTTCCTGTCGCCGTTATCGAACCAGCGCAGCGACCAGTACGGCGGCTCGCTGGAAAACCGCATGCGCTTCCCGCTGGAAGTGTTTGACGCGGTGCGCGCCGCGCTGCCGCGCGAAATGGTGGTCGGCATGCGCGTATCCGCGTCCGACTGGGTGGAAGGCGGCTGGGACGTCGAGCAGTGCGTGGCGCTGGCGCATCAGTTGAAACAACGCGGCGCCGGCTTTATCCATGTCTCAAGCGGCGGCGTATCGCCGCTGCAGCAAATCCCGCTCGGCCCCGGCTACCAGATCCAGTTTGCGCAGCGCATCAAGGCCGAAACAGGCATGCCAACCATTGGCGTGGGCCTGATCACCGAGCCGCTGCACGCCGAAGCGATCATTGCCAGCGGCCAGGCCGATATGGTGGGGCTGGCGCGCGCAATGCTGTACAACCCGCGCTGGCCGTGGCATGCGGCGGCCGCCCTCGGGACCCAGGTTGCTGCACCGCCGCAGTACTGGCGCTGCCAGCCACGGGAGATGAAAAACCTGTTCGGCGAAACGCGCCTCGGCCAGCGCTAAGTTGGTGCGAAGTTGGCTCCCTGCGTGGGGCGCCCGCCACGGTTGCCATTCCGGCATCAAAATCCTTTAGGTAGCGCAACTGCGAGGTCTTATAATCGTGGGGTTTTTTTGTCCTGAAGGATATGCCTGTGAATCAATCGCTGGTCCAGAAGCTGACCCGTACCAAACCGGCCCCGGTGGATACGGATGCCGGCACGAGCCTGCACGGGGAGGGCCTTAGCCGCTCCATCGGGCTGTTTTCGCTGACGATGATCGGCGTCGGCGCCACGATCGGCACCGGTATCTTCTTCACCATGGTCGAAGCGGTGCCGAAAGCCGGCCCCTCGGTCGTGCTGTCCTTCCTGCTGGCGGCGCTGACCGCCGGCCTGACTGCGCTGTGCTACGCCGAGCTGTCGTTCCGCGTACCGGCCGCCGGTTCCGCCTACTCCTTCGCCTACCGCACGCTGGGCGAATTCATGGCCTTCATCGTCGCCTTCTGCCTGTTGCTCGAATACGGGCTGGCCGCCAGTGCGACAGCAATCGGCTGGTCGGACTACCTGAACAACTTCCTGGTCAACGCCTTCCACTGGCAAATCCCGGAAAACCTGCGGTCGCCGATGATCGTCTCGACCCCGAACGGCACGGTGTGGCATATGGATCATTTCAACCTGCCGCCGGTAATCCTGGTCTCGCTGTGCTGTTTCCTGCTGGTGCGCGGCGCCAAGGAATCGGCCACCGCCAATGCCATCATGGTGATGATCAAGCTGGCGATCCTGATTTTCTTCTGCGCCGTCGCCTTCACCGGCTTTGACACCGCGAACTTCACGCCGTTCCTGAAGACCACTCCGGGCGAATGGCTGCCGGGCGCGAGCGGCATTGCCGCCGCCGCAGGCACCGTGTTCTTCTCGTTTATCGGCCTGGATACCATCGCCACCGCCGGCGAGGAAGTGCGCAATCCGAAGCGCAACGTCCCGATCGGCATCATCGCCGCGCTGCTGCTGGTTACCGTGTTCTACATGCTGGTTGCCATGGCGGCCATGGGCGCCCAGCCGGCGCACATGTTCGAAGGCCAGGCCGCCGGCCTGTCCGTGATCCTGCAGAACGTCACCGGCAAGGCATGGCCTGCGCTGGTGCTGTCAGCCGGCGCCGTGATATCCGTGTTCTCCGTGACCCTGGTGACCATCTATGGCCAGACCCGCATCCTGTACGCGATCGCCAAGGATGGCCTGGTGCCTAAGGCCTTCCAGAGCGTGAACCCGAAATCCCACGCGCCGGTCAGCAACACCCTGATCGTCAGCGTGGTGGTGGGCATTGTCGCCGGCCTGGTCGATTCCACCTTCCTGTGGGACATGGTGTCGATGGGTACCCTGACCGCCTTCATCGTGGTGTCGATCGCCGTGCCGGTACTGCGTTCGCAGGAACGCGCAGCGGGCACTTACACCAAGGGCGGCTTCCGCGTGCCTTTCGGCCCGTACCTTGTGCCTGGCCTTAGCATCCTGGCCTGCGCCTACCTGATGATCAACCTGTCGCACGCCACCAAGGTGATTTTCACTATCTGGATGGTGGTAGCAGTGCTAACCTACTTCATCTACGGGATCCGGAACTCCAGGCTTAACAAGGTATAAACAATGCAGGCCAAAGCAATCGCCCACACAGCATTCCTGGCTACGGCCATAGTCTCTGGGGCGGTTGCCCAGGCGGGGTCTCCCGGCTCCGCCATCCGCGACTACCGCTCGGTCGCAATCTCCCCTGCCGGCGACCGCGTGGTGTCGCTGGAATCCATCGACACCGGCAACGGCAAGCGGCCCCACCCCACCGTGGTGGTACGCGATGCTTTGAGCGGCGCCATCTCAGCCGAATTCGATCCCTGCGCCACATGCAGTTATGACAAGCCCTCCTGGTCGCCGGACGGCAAGGCGCTGGCTTTCGTCGCTACCGACAAGCGCGCCGCTTCGGCCTGGGTGTATGTCGCAGCCGGCGGCAAAGCACGCGCCCTGGCCACTGTGCAGGGAGTCGCCAGCTCCGCGCGCTGGTCGCCTGACGGCCACACGTTGTCGCTTCTGGCCACCGTCGGTGCGAAGAAGGAAACCGGCGCCACCGCAGCCGGCGCACGGCTGGTGGGCGAGATCGGTGCTGAGGAAGATGCGCAGCGCATCGCCACCATTGCAGCCGCTGGCGGCTCGCTCAAGCTGGTATCGCCGGCGGATACCTTCATCTACGAATACGACTGGACGCCGGATGGCAAGGGCTTTGTCGCCACCAGCGCCAAAGGCAACGGCGACAACAACTGGTGGGTCGCCAAGCTATCCCACATCGATGCCGCCAGTGGCGCGCTACGCATCGTTGCGAGCCCCGCCACGCAACTGAATATGCCGCGCGTCTCGCCCGATGGCCGCACCGTTGCCTTCATTGGCGGTTTGATGAGCGATTTTGGCTCGGTCGGCGGCGACGTCTACACCGTGCCGCTGGCGGGCGGCGAGCCGGTCAACCGGACCCCCGGCTTCAAGGGCACCTTCAACGCGCTGGCCTGGCGCGGCAAGGACTTGCTGGGCAACGCTTTGATGGGCGACAAGTCGAACGTGCTGTCGCTGGACCTGCAGGGCTACAGTACGATACTGCGTTCTGTCGCCGCATCGACCAGTGCGGGGGACGGCCGCATTTCATTCAGTGCAGACGGCAGCAAGGCCGCAGCGGCGCAGGAAGACTTCGAACACGCTGCCGCCATTGTGGCCGGCCCGATTGCCGCCATGCGCGTCATCACTGACGATAACGCCCACCTACCGCCGCAAGTTGCAGTACAGAACATCAGCTGGAAGAACGAAGGCTTCAATGTACAGGGCTGGCTTATTGGCCCGCGCAGCACGGTGCCGGGCAAGAAATATCCGATGATCGTGCAGGTACACGGCGGCCCGGCTGCCGCAGCCTCGCCGCGCTACATCTCGCCGGGCGTGCAGGGAAATCCGCTGGTACGCGAATTGGTGGAGAAGGGCTACTTTGTATTCCTGCCCAACCCGCGCGGCAGCTTCGGCCAAGGCCAGGACTTCGCACGCGCCAACCGCCGCGATTTCGGCGGCGGCGACTTGCGCGACATCCTGGCAGGCGTCGATGCGGTAGCCGCCGCAGCTCCCATCGATACCAACCGCATGGGCCTGATGGGCCACTCCTACGGCGGCTTCATGACTATGTGGGGTGTCACGCACTCGCAGCGCTTTAAGGCTGCCGTTGCCGGCGCCGGCATTGCGAACTGGATCTCGTATTACGGCCAGAACGGCATCGACCAGTGGATGATCCCATTCTTCGGGGCCTCCGCTTATGACGACCCGGCGATCTACCGCCAACTGTCGCCGATCGAATCGATCAAGCTAGCGCGCACGCCAACCCTGGTCTATGTCGGCGAGCGCGACGTCGAATGCCCGCCCGCGCAATCGATGGAGTTCTGGCATGGCCTGAAGGCGCTGGGCGTGCCAACTTCGCTGGTGATCTACGAAGGCGAAGGCCACAGCATCCGCGAGCCGGAGCACCAGCAGGACCTGCGCAAGCGCACGATCGAATGGTTTGGACGTTACCTGGGTGAGTAAGCAAGACGATGCGTTTGCGGTATAAGTTAATGGCGGCCCTGTTGGCGACAGGGCTTTGCTCGGTAGCGCTGGTGGGCGGGGTTGCCTATGTCAGCGTGAATTACAAGGTAGATTCACTGCGCCGGCAGCAGGCGGCCGTGCACTTCCACACCTATATGACGGCTTACCTGGCCGAATACGGCGACTGGCAGACAGCCATTGCGACGGAATCCTTCGATCGCTTCGTGCAGCGGCAGGAGGGCGAGCGCCCGCCCAGCGGCGAGCTGCCCAGCGAGATGTTGGAACGCATGCCGCCGCGCGTCAATGACCAGGCCCGCTTTGGTGCGCCGCCAAGGCCGGGCGAACACGGCCCACGCGAGGGTTTCGGGCCGCCTCCGCCTATGGAGCGCGGCGAGCGAGGCGCGCATCCGCCACCTCCACCGCACCGCAACGATCGCGATGGAGCGCCGCCGTTCCGCTTCATCCTGACAGACGCCGCCTACCGCGTCCTGCTTGGCGGCGGCCAGTTCCGCTACGGCGAAGCGCTGCCCGAAAACCTGCGCAATTCGGCGCGGGCAATCGTCGTGAAGAACCAGACCGTAGCCTACATGTCGTCCGAAGGCACTCTAGCCTCCACGCCGCAGGAACAGAAATACCTGGACGCCTTGTACAACTCTCTGCTGTGGGGTATCGGCGCTGCAGCCGGCCTGGCGATTCTGCTTGGGGTGCTGCTAAGCCGTGGCCTGTCGCGCAGCCTGAGTGGCCTCACCAAAGCCGTAAACCGCATGCAGAAAGGCGAGCTGCGGCAGGAAGTGCCGGTGCAGGGCAAAGACGAAGTAGCCGCGCTGGCAACCGCTTTCAATGCCATGAGCGAGCAGCTCGCGCAAAGCCACGAGGAGCTCAATACTTCGCACGCGACTATCCTCGAACAGGCGGAGCAGCTGCGCGAACTCAGTATTCGCGACGCGCTCACGCAGCTTTATAATCGCCGTCACTTCGATGAGCAGGCCAACACCCTATTCAACCAGGCCGTGCGCCACAAACGCCCGCTGGCGCTGGTGATCTGCGATATCGACCACTTCAAGAAGATCAACGACACCTATTCCCACGCCATGGGCGACACTGTGCTGCGCCACGTCGGCAGCATCTTGCGCAATCATATGCGCTTGTCGGACCTGGTGGCGCGCTATGGCGGCGAGGAGTTCGTGATGGCCTTCCCCGAGACCGGCGGCCCCCAGGCTGTCGCCTTGTGCGACAAGCTGCGCGCGCTGATCGAAGCTTTCCCTTGGCACGAAGTCCAGCCAGGCTTGAAGGTTACCATGAGCATGGGCGTGTACGCCGACATCGCAGCCGGCAGCGCGGAAAGCATGCTGCAGAAAGCCGACGCGCTGCTCTACCGCGCCAAGGAATCCGGCCGCAACCGCGTCTGCTTCGCTTAAATTAAAGGAGTTTTCCCAGTGCGTTTTGTTTCAAGCTTCGTATTGGCCGCTGCGGTCTGCCGGCAGGCTGTTGCCGCGCCGGACGTGGTCCCACTTGAATTCGTCAACGGCATTCCATTCATGAATGTCAGCATCGGCGCAACGTCGAGCCGCATGATGTTTGATTCGGGCGGAAAACTCGGCATTTCAATTCCTGCCGCGACGATCACGCAATCAGGCTCGGTGAAGGTACTCGATGAGAAGAAGAAGTTCCAGGACTTGCAGGGCAGGGTGTATGAAACGCAGCGCATCATCGCGGAAAAGGTGATCGTAGGCTCCACCATGCTCGCCCCGGTGAATGGCCAGGTCCACCTGCAGTGGGGTGGTGCGCCGGAGGGTCCAGAGGCCGAACTGACCAAGGCGCGTGCAGGCGGGGCTATCGGCCTTGAGGCCTTTGCGAATTTCCCGCTGATGTTCGACTACAAGCAGCGTACCTTGTCGATCCTCGATGCGGGGCAGCTTGCTGAAATGGGACCGCAGAAGTGGCGTATCCTCGATCTCAAATTTGGCGCAGAAGGGCCAATGGTTACCTTGACTGCGGACGGCAAGCTGCTCAAGTTCGTGCTGGACACTGGCGCCCAGGCCAACCTGATCAAGTACGGAGCTGCATGCGACACCAACCAGGCATGCGAACTGCGCGACATGAGCGGGGCGCTGAACCTGACCATGAAGATCCACCGCATCAAGCTTGATGGCGCACCGTTCGACGGTATCCTCGGCGCACCGTTCTTCCGCAGCCATCGCGTAGTGTTCGACGTTAAAGGCGGCAAACTGTATGTCGCCCAGAATAGACTTTAAACGCGATCGTTACCCTCTCGAATTGGAGGAAGCCCGTGCATGGCGCGGGCTTTGTTGCATTCAGGGGTGTACTCGGTGAATTCGCGGCAGGTCGACGAACGCTCGGCGTAGATGCTGCAGCCGACAGCCTGGCCGACTTCGCCCTCAAGCGCAATGCAGCGCACCGGCCTGGCTTCCGTGCCGCGCATGGCGGCACGGTGGGGCGTGATGGGGACTGTCAGGTGTGCGGGGACAGTCTCGCCCCAGTAGAACGAAAC
>DASWTB010000263.1:0-15499 GCA_036402315.1 Pseudoduganella sp.
TGTCAGACCCCGCGGGTCTGACACCGGTTTACCGGTTTTTAAAGGTCAGCCCACATCCGCAGCAGGTTGTGATAGTGCCCCGCCAGCCCGACAGTGGCTTCATCATCGCCATGCGCGCCCCGCAGCTTCTGGATATTCTGGTCCAGCTCGAACAGCATGGTGCGCTTCCAGTCATCGCGCACCATCGACTGCGTCCACAGGAATGAGGCGACGCGCTCGCCAGCGGTAACCGGGTTCACCCGGTGCACGCTGCTGGCCGGGTAGACGATCGCATCGCCCGCCGGCAGCTTCACGTCATGCGCACCGTAGTTATCCATCACGGTCAACTCGCCGCCCTCATACTCTTCCGGATCGGACAGGAATACAGTGGTGGAAACGTCGGAGCGCATCACATCCGACGAGCCCACCATATGGCGGATCGCGCCGTCGATATGCAGGCCGTAGGTCTCGCCACCAGCATAGCTGTTGAAATACGGCGGCAGGATCTTCAGCGGCAGCGCCGCCGAGTAGAACAGCGGGTTCTTCGCCAGCGCCTTGATGATGATATCCCCGAGTTCCAGCGCCAGCGGCGTCCCTTCCGCGATCTGCCGGTTGCGCTTGACTTGCGCCCCCTGCGTTCCCACGCTGGCGCGGCCGTCGATCCATTCGGCGGCCGCCAGGCGCTGGCGGAAGGTCTTGACTTGTTCCGGCGTCAGCACGCCGGGGATATGCAGCATCATGATCAGTAGCGGAAGTTCGCGGTCAGGATTGCGGTACGGCCCACGCCGACGCCGGCATAGTGGTTGGAGCCCACTTTGTCGTAGTACAGCTTGTCGGTCAGGTTCTGGATGTTCAACTGCAGGCTGATGTTCTTGTTTACATCATAGCTCGCCATCGCGTCGTAGCGGGTGTAGCCCGGCACGAACTTGGTGTTGTTGATGTTACCCCATACCTTGGATACGGCATTCACACCGCCGCCAATCACCAGGCCCTGCATCAGGGTGTAGGAAGTCCACAGCGAAGCACTCTGCTTCGGCGTTGCCGGGAAGGCGTTGCCGTTGAACGGGGAAGCCGCGTACACCGGCTTGGCCGTGGTGCCAACGTTCACGAAGCCGTTGTCCGCCACTTCCGAATCCAGCCAGGTGTAGCCGCCGAAGACCTGCCAGTTGGCGGTCAGCGCGCCGCTCACGCCCAGCTCGAAGCCCTTGACCGACTTCTTGCCGACGTTCTGGGTGGTGCCGTCCACGCTGGTCACGCGGGCGTTATTCATCTTGCTGGAGAACACAGCGCCACTGATCGACAGTTTGCGCGCCAGGATTTCCCACTTGGTGCCCAGCTCGAAGTTCTTGCTGTCCTGCGGCTTCAGGTTCTGCACCGCAGTGGACAAGGCATCCACGCCGTCACCGCCGTCGTTGCCCGGTGGAGTGGACGAGGTGCCGTAGGACACGTAGACGCTGCTGTTGGCGGCAGGCTTGTACACCAGGCCGGCCTGGTAGTTGGCGAAGCTGGACTTGTTCTCAGCGTTGATCGCAGCGACCACCGGGGTGGCGGCTGTATTGGCGTTGGTGTGCAGCCTGGAGCGGAATTCATCCCAGCGCACGCCCACGTTCAGCAGCCACTGTGGGTTGAACTCGATGGTGTCGAAACCGTACACGGAACGGGTGTTGCTATGCACATTGGTGTTGTTCGGCGCCACGCTGCGCACCTGGCCGACGGTCCATGGATCGTATGGGTTCGGGTTCACCAGGGTGGTGCAGTTGTACAGGGTTGCCGCGCCTGCGGTTGGGCAGGTGCTGGTCTTGGTCAGCGGGTTGTTGGTGCCCGGGGTGAACAAATAGGTAGCGCGGTCGGTCACTTCGCGGCCCACTTCCACGCCGGTGGTGAAGCTGTGCTTGATGCCGGAGGCCATGAAGGAACCGGTCAGGCTCGATGCATTGGCCAGCGATTCAGTCTCGGCATTGCGGCTGTTATGACGGCGCCATACGGTGCCGTACAGCACCACGTTGCCCTTGGAGTCATCCGGCAGGGTGTACACGTATTCGTTGCCGGTCTTACCGTAACGGGTCACGTTGCGGAAGGCCAGGCCATTGCCGAAATCGTGCTTGATGTCGATGGTGCCGATATCCGACTTGGTGTCGCGGAAATCGCGGTCCACCAGGCCGTAAAAGGTTTCGCTCGGCACGTTGACTGGCTTGCCGGCGCCGTTCTTGGCCACGTTCGGGCCGGTGGTGAACGGATTATCGAATGGCACGCCGGCATCTGGCAGTTCACTCGACTCGAGGTGGTAGTAGCTCAGGTTGACCTTGGTCGGACCGGACAGGCCGAACGCCACGCTTGGCGCGAAGCCCCAACGGTCGCCGTAGACTTCCTTATGGTGGCCGGCGACGTGGTTGTCGTGGCCCATCAGGTTCAGGCGCACGGCAGCGTTATCGCCGATGGTGCGGTTCACGTCCGCGGTGGCGCGGCGGTATTTGGAAGTGCCCAGTCCTACGCTGGCATTGCTGAAGTTCTCGGCCTTGGCGGTCTTGGACACCATGTTCACGCCGCCACCGGCGGAAGAACGGCCACCGTAAGCCGAATTCGGGCCCTTCACGACTTCGATCTGCTCCAGCGCGAAGATCTCGCGCGACTGGGAGCCGCTGTCGCGGATGCCATCAATATAGGTGTCGGTCTGTGCGTTGTAGCCGCGGATGAACAGGTTGTCGCCCACCGGCTGGCCGCCCTCAGCGGCGCCCACGGTGATGCCCGGCACGGTGCGCAGCGCATCGGTCAGGGAAGTGGCGCCGGTCTGCGAGATCACCTCGGTCGGGATCACGGTAACCGATTTCGGGGTATCCAGCAGCGGGGCGGTAAATTTGTCGGAGGCCGATTTCTTGACCTGGAAGGCACTGCCATTCTGGCCGGTGACAACCACTTCCTGCATTTTGTGCTCTGGGGCGGCGGTGTTGGACTCTGCTTGTGCTACAGGCATCACCAGGGTGGCGGCGATGGCGGCGAGCGTAGCTGGCGCGTGCTTGCGGCTCTTGATATAGGACATGGGCGACTCTTAAATTGAAAGCTAAAACGCAAATGATAATTGTTTTCATTTGCATTAGCAATGTCGTTAGCAATCCTATGTTGCCCCCAAGCCTAGGTAAGTGCCCACCTTCGTGGCAGAATGGCATTATTCCCAACCCGATAAGAAGGAAACCCCATGAAGGGCGACAAAGACGTTATCCGTCTGCTCAATGCGCAGCTGACCAACGAACTGACGGCGATTAACCAGTACTTCCTGCATGCGCGCATGTACCGTCACTGGGGCCTCGACAAGCTGGGCAAGAAAGAATACGACGAGTCGATCGGCGAAATGAAGCATGCCGACCGCCTGATCGACCGTATCCTGATGCTGGACGGCCTGCCTAACCTGCAAGCCCTGCACAAGCTGCTGATCGGCGAGAACACCGAGGAAATGCTGGCCGCCGACCTGAAGCTGGAGAAAGGTGCGCATGTGACCGTGAAGGAAGGCATTGCGCAATCCGAGAAAGTCGGCGATTACGTATCGCGCGACCTGCTGCTCGAGATCCTGAAGGATACCGAGGAGCATATCGAATGGCTGGAAACCCAGATCGACCTGATCGGCAAAATCGGCATCCAGAATTACCTGCAGTCGCAGATGTCGGACGCTGAGTAATGCCCGGCCAGAGTCCGGAGTTGCTGCGCCGCCTGCTGCGCGCAAAAGACCGGATGGACGGCGCCTCGCACGAGGAATGGCCGGTAAGCCGCCTGGCGGAAGTGAGCTGCGTCTCAGCAACTCACTTCGCCCGCTCTTTCAAGAAGGCTTTCGGCCTGCCGCCCCACCGCTACCTGCTCACGCGCCGCATCGAGCGCGCCGTGACGCTGCTGCGCGAAACCGATCTACCCATCACCGATATCGCCTATTCGACCGGCTGGAACAGCATCGGCACGTTCGGGCGCACGTTCCGCGATATTACCGGCAAGAACCCGGGCGATATCCGCGAACAGGTACGCGCCGGGGCTGAGCAGGCCGGCCGCGTGCCCGCCTGCGTGCTCAGCGCCGCCCACCGCCCCGATCTCACAATGGCAGTTTCGGAGAAGCGGCGGCAGGAGGGCGTCCCTACAATGGAGTCTCACTTAAAGGAGACCACCCCATGACTCAAGGTATTCAAACTGCAGGCCTGTACGTCCGTGACCAGGATGAAGCGCTGGCCTTCTATGTCGACAAACTCGGCTTCAAGGTGCATACCGACGTGCGCAACGGCGACTACCGCTGGCTGACTGTGCAGCACCCCGACCAGCCATCGTTCCAGCTCGGCCTCTACGTGCCAGGTCCGCCGGTGCATGACGCAGCTACCGCGCAAGCGCTGAATGCACTGGTGGCCAAGGGCGCGATGCCGCCAATGGTGCTGGAAGTGGACGATTGCTTTGCCGTCTACGACAAGCTGAACCAGAAAGGCGTGGAATTCACGCAGCAACCGGTGGAACGCTATGGCACGGTGGATGCTGGCTTCCGCGACCCTTCGGGCAATGGCTGGAAAATGATCCAGACCCGCCGCAAGGTGGCAGCCGCCTAATCCAGGCCCCAGGCCGCGCGCCAGGGCGCGTAGAACGCCGGATCAGGCGATACCGCGCCCGCAATGCCGCACACGGCGCCGGCAAAGGCATTGGCGCGCTGCAGGATCAGCGGCATCTCCCAGCCGCGCGCACGGCCCGCCAGGAACACGGCGGCAAACGCATCGCCCGCCCCTACCGCATCGGCGAACTGCGCCGGCTTGCTGGCTTCGTGGTCGATCACGCGCGAGCCGTCGGCGCCAAAGTACATGGCGCCGCGCTCGCCCAGCGTCACCAGCAAACCCTGGATGGAAAAGTTGTGCATCATGGCGCGTGCTTCCGCTTCCACTGCGGCGCAATCCATGTCGACCGTATCGGGACAGGTGTGGCAGTACCAAGAGAACAGCGCCTGCAGTTCATCCTCGTTGACCTTGACGATATCGGCACGCTGCAACGAGTCGAACACCACTGATTCGTCCGCGCCGTCGCGCAGGTTCAGGTCGAGGAAATGCTCGGCTTCGTCCGCGCCATCCAGCACTGCATTGAGCGCGGCGCGCGAAGCCGCTTCGCGCTGCGCCAGGGTGCCGAAATAGACCGTGTCGGGAGAGAAAGCACGCATCACGTCGACTGCAGCCGCCGCCTCGATATGGTCGTAAGCCTGCTCGGCCAGAATGTGGAAGCGGTGCCCGCCGTTGCCGTCGCGCTCTACCAGCACGCGGCCGGTCGGCTGCGGGCCATGCTGCAAGCCCTCGGCGCTCATGCCGAAGCGCGCAAACGCATCCCGCACCAGGCTGCCGTGGGCGTCGTTGCCGACCCGGGTGACCATCAGGGCGGACAGGCCCAGCGCCGAGAGGTTGCGCGCCACATTGAAGGGAGCGCCGCCGACCACTTGCTGGTCGCCAAAATCGTCCAGCAGGGCTTCGCCAAATACCAGTACTCGCTCTGACATCGCTGCCCTCCCCCTCATTGATCGGCTCGGGCTATTTTAGCAAAACCGCCTCCTGGCGCGCGGCAGTATCTGCCAGCGGGCGCGCTGCCCGCAGTTTGACGAACAGCACGGCAACGGCAGCACACAGCAGCAGAGCGCCCGCCAGGCGCACCACATTGGCGGGATCGCCGTGCAGCAAGCTGCGGTAATACAGTGGCAAGGTGAAAATCTGGATGATCATCGGGATCACGATAAACATATTGAAGATGCCCATGTAGACGCCGGTACGCTCGGGCGGAATGCTGCCTGCCAGCATCACATACGGGTTGCCCATGATGCTGGCCCAGGCCAGACCGATCCCCAGCATGGGCCACAGCAGCTGCAGCGGTTCGCGGATCAGCGGGATGCATAGCATGCCGGCGCCGGCCGCCGCCAGGCAGATGCTGTGGGTGATCTTCGGCCCGAAACGGCGCGTGAACGGCACCAGGGCGAAGGCGGCGATGAAGGCGACGAAATTGTAGAAGGCGCCCACCTGCCCATTCAGCAGTCCCGCCTCGCGGAAGCCTGCCGAGGCGGGATCGGAAGTCTTGTAGATGGAAGACGCCAGCGCCAGCATGATGTACTGCCAGTAGCAGAACATGGCGTACCACTGGAACAGCTTGACCACGGCCAGCTGCTTCATGGTGGGCGGCATGTCGCGCAAGGCCTCGGCGATTTCCCGCAGGGTGTGGCGCCAGCCGGTGGGCTTGGCGCGCAGCTCCGCTTCTTCCTGCGGTGTCAGCGGCAGCTCGGGCGTGGTCCAGCAGCTCCACAGCACCGACGCAATCGAGAACACAGCCCCCAGCAGGAAGGCGCCGATCACGGTGTAGGGAATGTGGTGGCTGTTGACGGCATCGCGGCTGGTGCCGAGATACACCAGGATGGAGGGCGTGAGATAGGCCAGCGTCTGTCCCAGTCCCGTGAAGGCGCTCTGGGTCAGGAAGCCCAGCGAATGCTGGCGCACGGCCAGGCGGTCGCTGACGAACGCGCGGTAGGGTTCCATCGTCACGTTGTTGGCGGCATCGAGGATCCACAGCAGGCCGGCCGCCATCCACAGCACGGGACTGAAAGGCATGGCCAGCAGTCCCAGGCTGCAAATCAGGGCGCCGATCAGGAAGTACGGGGTGCGGCGCCCCCAGCGTGTAACAGTACGGTCGCTCATGGCGCCGATAACCGGCTGCACCAGCAGGCCGGTGACGGGACCGGCCAGCCACAGGTAAGGCAGGCTGGCTTCGTCGGCGCCCAGGTATTTGTAGATCGGGCTCATGCTGCTCTGCTGCAGCCCGAAGCTGAACTGGATGCCGAAGAAACCGATGTTCATGTTGACGATCTGCCGGAACGACAGATGCGGTTTGTGCTGCATCATCGCGTGGCTCCTTCCGCTGCCGCCTGCCAGCGCTGGGTCCAGGGTTCGTAAAACGCCAGGTCTTGCGGTACCGCGCCCGACAGGCTGCACACGGCGCCGGCGAAGGCGTTGGCGCGCGCCATGGTCAGCGGCAGGTCCCAGCCTTGCACATGGCCGTGCAGGAACACGGCGGAGAAGGCATCGCCGGCGCCTACCGTGTCAACCAGCTTGTACGGTTCTTCGTTGCCATGCTCGCGAATGACACGGCCGTCTGCATCAATATACATCGCGCCGCGCGGGCCGAGGGTGACGACCATCGCCTGCAGGTTGAATTTCTCGATCAGCAGGGAGCAGGCCGGTGGCAGCTCCGGATCATGGGCGCGCACCAGCTGCGGGCCATTCGGCGCGTACCAGGACAGCAGGGCCGCCAGTTCGTCCTCGTTGACCTTGAGGATGTCGGCGTAGCGCAGCGATTCATAGACGCTGCGCTCGGTGTACTGGCCTTCGCGCAGGTTCAGGTCGAGGTAGCGCGTGGCCTGGCTGGCTTCCAGCAGTTCGATCAGCGTGGTGCGCGAGGTCAGGTGGCGCTGGGCCAGGGTGCCGAAGTACAGCACTTGCGGCCTGGCTGGCTCGAACGCGGCACGGGCTGGGCCGGCCTCGATATGATCGTAGGCCTGGCCCGGAAGGATGTGAAAGGCGTGGCCTTGCAGTCCGCGCTCCACCACCACGCGGCCGGTGGGCCAGGTCGGGTCGGTTTGCAGGCCCCATTGCGGCATGCCGTAGCGCTCGAACTCCGCACGCACGGCGGCGCCGTTGGCGTCCTGGCCGATGCGGGTAATCATCAGCGCCGGGGTACCGAGGGCGGCCAGGTTGCGCGCTGCGTTAAAAGGCGCGCCGCCGACGACCTGCTCATTGCCGAAATCATCGACGAGGGCTTCGCCGAACATCGCCACACACATGGCTGTCTCCATTATTGTCAGCTGCTGTTGTCAGTTTTTGCGCTCGAGCCAGTGCATGGCCCATGGCGCCAATGTGATTTCCCCGGACAGCGCACCGCGCGCGATGGCGTCGGTCCATTGGCCTTGCAGCGTGAACTGCTGCGGCTTGCCCGAGAAATTGTATAGCGCGAGGAAGGCTGGGCCGCGCTGCAGCGCCAGCACTTCCGGCGCCGATGGCAGCAGCGAGCGCGGTTCGCCTGCCGCCAATGCCGGCAAGCGCTGGCGGGTTGCGACCAAGCTGCGCAAGGCAGCGTAGACGCGGCCGGCTTGCGTGCTGCTGTCGTGGCGCTGGGCAAAGCGCTGTTCGTCCAGCATCGGACGCTGCAGCCAGCGGCTGTCCATCGCGCGGTCGGGGCGCCGGCGGAAACTGTAATCGTTCGTCTGGCCCAGTTCGTCGCCCATGTACAGCACCGGCAGCGCGCCGAAGCTGAGGACCAGGCCGTGCAGCAGCAACAGGCGGCGCATTGCCAGCGCTTCCGCGTCCGCACCAGGGGCGGAAGCGCCAGCCGAACCTTCGAGGCCGGCCAGGCTGGCCGCCATGCCGTTGCTGCCATGCGCTGCGTGCGGGTCGCTGCTCTGGAAAGCTTCGCCGCGCGCAAAGCTGCCCTCCGCACCTGCGAAAAAGCGCGAGATTGCGGCAAGGCGCGCTTGGGCGCCGTGCCCGCCTTCTGCGGCTTCCGAACGCAGCACGTTCCAGCCGATGTCGTCATGGCAGCGCACATAACTGAGCCAGCTTGCCTGCGGCGGCAGTGGCGGCGTGCCGTCAACCACGCTGCGCACCAGCGACGCATCCTGCTCCGCCAGCGAGCCCCAGGCAGCCGCCATCAGGCTGCTGTGGTACGCGATATGGCATTCCGGCTGCGCGGCCTGTCCAAAGTAGGCCGGCAGCTCGCGCATCGGCACGATCGCCTCCGCCTTCAACAGCACGCCCGGCGCGGCGATGGAAACCAATGCGCGCAGTGCCTGCAGGATCAGGTGCGCCTCGGGCTGGTTCATGCAGTTGCTTCCCTCGCGCTTCCACAGGAATGCCGTGGAATCGAGACGGAACACTTCAATGCCCCGGTTGGCCAGGCGCAGCAAAGTAGCTGCCATGGCGGAAAACACGTCCGGGTTCGACCAGTTCAAATCCCACTGGTAAGGATAGAAGGTGGTCCATGCCCAGCCATCCAGCGCCGGCACAAAGGTGAAGTTGCCGGGCGCCGCCTGCGGAAACACCTGGCCCAGCGTGCGCTCGTACGCATCAGGCTGCGAACGATCCGGGAAAACGTGGAAGAAGCCGCGCAAGCGCTCGTCGCCTTCGCGTGCACCGCGCGCCCAGGCATGATCGTCCGCCACATGGTTCAGGATGAAATCCGAGCACAGGCTGATCCCAGCGCTGCGCAGATCGCCGGTCAGCGCCTCCAGGTCGGCATTGCTGCCAAAGCGCGGCTCGACCTCCTCGAAGCTGGCGACCGCAAAGCCGCCATCATTCTCCCCTTCCCGCATCTTCAGGAACGGCAGCAAGTGCAGGTAGCGCACGCCCAGTTCCTGCAGGTGGGGGATACGCGCCGCCACGCCACGCAAGTCGCCGCCAAAGCGGTCCACGTAGCTGCAGTAGCCAAGCATCTGCTGCCCCAGGAACCAGTCCGGCTGCGCGGCACGCGACGTATCCAGCGCTGCCAGCGCCGGGCTGCGCGCCCCGTGCAGTTCGCCGATGGCGGATAACAGGCTGCCATACCATTGCTCGAACCCCGGCGTGTCGCCATACAGGCTTTGCAGGGAACTGCGCAGCGCCGGGCCGTGTGCCGCATAGCGGCGTTCAGCTTCCGCACGGCGCGCTTCCGGCACGGCGTTGAGCAAGTGGTGGATGGATGAAGACATCGGCATTGCGCTTTCCAGGTCAGAAGGAGTAGTTGAGGCCCATCTTCACGGCACGGCCGCCGATCGAACGCGCGGCATGGCCGTCGCCCTCAACTTCGGTGTAGCCGATCTTGTTGAACAGGTTGTTGACGCTCAGCGACAGGCTCAGTTGCGAGTTGAACTGGTAGCGCCCAAACAGGTTCACCGTGCGGTAGGCCGGCATATGGATGGTGTTGGCATCGTCCGCCCACGAGCGGCCGGTGCCGACCACGCTGCCGCCCACCGTCAGCGGGCCGGCGCTATAGCTTGGCGCGATCTGGTAAGTGATGCGGGCCTGGCGGCGCGGCGTGTGGCCGATGGTGGACTCCTGCCCTGCGGCGGCGCCCACGATCTCGGCATCGGTCCAGGTCAGGCCGCCGTTGATGCGGAAGTCGCCCAGGTTCCATGCCGCTTCCAGTTCCGCGCCCTTGGCGTCGTAACGATTGGCAGTGCTGATCTGGGTCGTGGCCTCGAAGTTCGATTCGTCGGTCTTGGCACGGAACAAGGTCAGGAAGGCGCTGGTGCTGCCGGAACGCCATTTCACGCCGCCCTCCACCTGGCGCACGGTGTTGATATTGATCGGCGCGCTGCCGTCGAGCGGAGTACCGAACAGGATACGGTCGGCGTTGAAGGCCACGCCATCGCTGACGCGGGCAAACAGCGCCAGGTCGCGATTGAGCTGGTAATTGCCGCCGACCGAATAAGAGGTGTGGTGGATCTTGTAGTCGACCAGTTGCTCGTTGGCCGGCTCATAGACCAGGCCATTGGTGGCGATATTGGCCGTGCCGTTGGCGCGCTGGCGGTCCTGGCGTACGCTGGCGTCAAAGTTCAGCGGGCCTTTTTCCCAGCCCACGTTCAGGTATGGCGAGAGCAGCTTGTATTCCATGTCCACCGCGCGCATGCAGCAACCGCCCCAGGCCGGGCCGACATAGCCGGGGGTGCTCGATGCGGTCTGCAGCAAGGCTGGCTTGTCGCCGGTAAGCTGCATCAGGTATTCGTTGAAGTTCCAGGTCAGGCCAAGTTTCTGCAGCGAGGTGTACAGGCCGCCGGTGGTGGTCAGCTTGCCGCCGTTGATGGCGAAGGTCTTGGCAAGCTTCAGGTCATTCAGCGTGTTGTCGGCGTTGTCGATCGAGGTGTTGAACACCACAGCGGAGAAGGCCGGGCCGTTGTACGCCTGGCCCTTGTCAGGGCCGGTCGCGATCACATAATTGCCGGCCACGCCGTTATTGGCAGGGAAAACACCGAGGAAGCGGCCGCTGTTGTTCGATTTGCGGAAGTTGTCGCGCAGCGTGATGCCATTTCCGAGGTCGAAGGAGGCGGCGATGCCGAAGCTGTCGCTCTTCACGCGCAGGCCGTCGTTGACGTTGCTGGACGCCTTGGTGTTTTCCTTGGTCAGCGAAATATCGCGCGTCCAGTAAGGCGAGTAGAAGGTGGTGTCGCGTGGGTCGATGCCGGGGATCTCGCTGATGCGGCCATTGGTGACGCGCACCGGCACCGGCAGCGCAGTCGGCGCCTTGTCGTCCAGGTGCTTGAAGGAGAGCCTGATCCAGCCATTCGACAATTCCTGCGTGATGTTGCCGCGAATCTGGCCGCCTTCCTGCGTATTCATGCCGGTATTGCGCTGGCCTTCGCCGCTGCGGTAATGGCCGCCGATGAAGAAGCGCGTTTTTTCGGCCAGGCGGCCACCGTAGTCGAAGTCGTAGCGGGTTTCGTCGTAGCCCAGGCCGCGCTGGACGCCGATATTGCCGCCCTGCTGCTCGCCGGTCTTGCTGATGAAGTTGATGATGCCGCCCGGCGAATTGGTGGCCAGGGTGGAGGCGGATCCGCCTCGCACCACTTCCAGGTGATCGAGGGAACCGTCGATCTTTACGTAGCTGTCCGGGGTAATGAAGTTGAAGTCGCCCGATTGCAGCACGGGCAGCCCGTCTTCCTGCATCTGAACATAGCGCGCGCCGCCGGCGGAAATCGGCACGCCGCGCACGGTGATATTGGCATTACCCTCGCCGCCGGACGATTCGGCGCGCACACCTGGCACGGAGCGCAGCACTTCGGCGGCGCTGGTCGGGGCGGAAAGGGAGATCGCTTCCGAGTCCATGGTGCTGACCGAAACACTGGAACGCATCTTGGAAGTGCGGCTGGCGGTGCCGGTAACCACCACCCGCTCGAGCTTCAAGCCGTCGGCTGGCGCGGCGGCAGGCGCCTGGGCTTCCGGCGCCGGGCTCTCGGCTGGCGTGGCAGCTTGAGTTACTTCCTGGGCAAATGCGGGCTGGGTGAATGCAGCAGCGATGGCGGCAGCCATGCAGCCGCGCTGGGCTGTACGTAAAACCATTGTCTCCTCCGTTGGGGGCTTATTCATCGGCCGGTCTGGCCGCTTCTGTCATCTGCAGATGCCTCATTATTCATCAGCTTTTTGCAAAATGCAATCGATTGCAAAAAATATTTGCAAAACGCTCGTGCTTAAGCGCCGCATCAATTGCAAACGGTTGCAGTTAGCGCGAACTGGCGCGCTGAATCAGGGAGGTTGGGAGCTCGACCGACCGGGCCGCCTGGCCCTCGGTCTGCGCCAGCAAGGCTGCCACCATGGCGCGCCCCGCTTCCTGCACAGGCTGGCGCACCGTGGTCAGGGGGGGATGGAAATAGGAAGACAGTTCGATATCGTCATAGCCGACGACAGCGACATCGCCAGGCACCGAGCGGCCCTGCTCGCGCAAGGCATTGATGGTCATCATGCCCAACAGGTCGGAGCAGGCAAACACCGCGTCATACTGCACGCCGCGGCGCGCCAGTTCGGCCACGGCCTCGCGCCCGCCCGCCGGCAGGAAGGAAGCGGCCACGCACAACTCGGGATCGGGTGCGATGCCGGCCGCCTGCAAGGCAGCGCAATAGCCGCGGTAACGCTGCTCGACTTCCGGCAGGCGCGTGTCGCCGAAGAAGGCGATGCGGCGCCGGCCCTCAGCCAGCAAATGCTCGGCAGCCAGGCGGCCGCCGCTCACGTTATCGCCGCCGACGGTGCAATACAGCTGCTGCGGCAGTTGCGCGCCCCACACCACCAGCGGCACATGGCGTGCCGCCATTTCATTCAGCTGGTCGTGATGGCCCCACTGGCCGATCAGGATGATGCCGATTACGCGGCCCGTATCGAAGGGCGTGGCGGCCGTGTCGAGCTGTTCGGCGTCGACGCGCGACAACAGCATGTCGAAGCCCTGTTCCGTCAACGCATCGGCCAAAGAGCCGATCATCGACAGGAAGAAGGGATCGGACAGGCTCTGGTGCACCTTGGCGTCGGATGGCACCACCACGGCCACCGAGCGGTTCTGCTTCAGCCGCAGGTTCTGCGCGCCGACATTGATCGTGTACTTGAGCGAACGCGCCAGCTCCATGATGCGGCTGCGCGTTTCCTCGTTGACCAGCTTACTGCCGGCCAGCGCACGCGATACGGTGGAGGTGGACACGCCCGCCAGGCGGGCAATGTCCGCCATCTGCAGGCGTTCCTGGGACGGTGGCTTGGCTGCCATGCGGGACTGCGGTTAAGCCTGGGGGACGGTGTCTTTGAAGGATGGGCGTTCGGACAGCTTGTCGAACAGGCGGCCCAGGTTCGTGTGCTTGCTGCGCCAGTCGATATCAGGGAAGCGGAAGCTCAGCCAGCCAAGGCAGCAGCCCACGGCAACGTCGGCCAGCGAGTAATGATTGCCGGCGCACCAAGGGTCATCATCCAGGCGTTCGGACATCGACGCCAGGCCCAGTTCAACCTTTTGCATCTGGCGCGCGACCCAGGCTTCGCTCTGCTGTTCTGGCGGACGCTGGAGGCGCTCGAGGCGCATCAGCACTGCCGCATCCAGCACGCCGTCAGCCAGCGCTTCCCAGCACTTGACGTTGGCGCGTTCGCGGCCGTTCGGCGGCAGCAGCTTGGAAACCGGCGACACCGAATCCAGGTACTCGACGATCACGCGCGAATCCTGCATCGCATAGCCGTCTTCCATGATCAGGCATGGCACTTTGCCGAGCGGATTCAGTTTCTGGATGGTGGTGTCCGGCGCCCAGACGTTTTCCAGCTCCAGTTGATAGTCGAGTTTTTTTTCCGCCAGGACGACACGAACCTTGCGTACATAAGGGCTGGCGAGAGAACCGATTAGTTTCATAGATGCTGAAAGTGGAGAATTAGACAACAGTATAGCATCGCACCCAGATCGCAGGCGCAGCGGAGTGGCCGGGGTGCGACGAGCGGCCAATGGTAAAATCCTGTTTTTTCCCGCCTCCCTCCCAGCATTATCATGACAACTCCTTACTCCACCCTGTCGGCCCTGTCCCCGCTGGACGGCCGTTATGCTTCGAAAACCGACAAGCTGCGCCCGATCCTGTCCGAATCCGGCTTCATGCACCACCGCGTGAAGGTCGAAATCGCGTGGCTGCAGGCGCTGTCGCTGGCTGGTTTCGCCGAGATCAAGCCGTTTTCCGCCGCCGGTACCGCCCTGCTGGACAAGCTGGCTGCCGAGTTCACCGAAGCCGATGCCGCACGCATCAAGGAAATCGAAGCCGTCACCAACCATGACGTGAAGGCTGTGGAGTACTGGCTGAAGGAAAAAGTGAAGGACGTGCCGGAGCTGGTGGCCGCCTCCGAGTTCATCCACTTTGCCTGCACTTCGGAAGACATCAACAACACCTCGCACGGCATGATGCTGAAAGCCGCCCGCGACGGCGTGATGGTGCCGGCCCTGAACGGCCTGGTTGCCAAGCTGAAGGAAATCGCCCACGCCAACGCCGAGCTGCCGATGCTGTCCCGCACCCACGGCCAGACCGCCAGCCCGACCACCCTGGGCAAGGAATTCGCCAACGTGATCGCCCGCCTGCAGCGCGCCATCGAGCGCATCGCCAAGGTGGAAATCCTGGGCAAGATGAACGGCGCCGTGGGTAACTACAACGCCCACCTGTCGGCCTACCCATCGTTCGACTGGCCTGCTTTCTCGAAGAACGTGATCGAGCAGCGCCTGGGCCTGGTGTTCAACCCGTATACCATCCAGATCGAACCGCACGATTACATGGCCGAACTGTTCGACGCTTTCGCCCGCGCCAACACCATCCTGCTGGACCTGAACCGCGATATCTGGACTTACGTGTCGCTGGGTTACTTCAAGCAGAAGCTGAAGGCCGGCGAAATCGGCTCCTCCACCATGCCGCACAAGGTCAACCCGATCGACTTCGAAAACTCGGAAGGCAACCTGGGCCTGGCCAATGCCGTGCTGAAGCACCTGTCGGAAAAGCTGCCGGTGTCGCGCATGCAGCGCGACCTGACCGATTCGACCGTGCTGCGCAATATCGGCGTGGGCCTGGGCTACACCCTGCTGGCGTACGATTCCTGCCTGCGCGGCCTGAACAAGCTGGAAGTCAATCCGGCCCGCCTGGAAGCGGACCTGGATGCGTCGTGGGAAGTACTGGCGGAGCCGGTGCAGACGGTGATGCGCCGTTATGGCATTGAGAATCCGTATGAGCAGTTGAAGGAGCTGACCCGCGGCAAGGGTATTACCAAGGAAGCGCTGCGTGAGTTCATTGGCGGACTGGCGATTCCGCAGGAAGCCAAGGATCATTTGCTGGCGATGACGCCGGCTAATTACACCGGTATTGCCGCGTCCCTGGCCAAGGCCATCTAAAACCGGTAAACCAGGGTCTGACCCGCAGGGTCAGCCCCTGAATGATCTCGCGGCCGCGGGGTTGGTTCTAAGTCTTTGACTTTCGTCGAAAGTCAGAGGCCTGAAACCACACCCGCGGCCGTTGTTTATACGGGGGTCT
>DASWTB010000264.1:0-6153 GCA_036402315.1 Pseudoduganella sp.
TCCAGTAGTCGTTGGTCGATGTGGTGAATGAACTTGGTCATCATGTTCTCTCGCAGGTCATTGCACCCCGTACAGGTGCCGTTCCACTAGTTCTCCCAATGTCGCACCGGCGCGCACCAGTGCGCGCTGGGGAAAGGCTGCCGGTGGCAGTTCGAGCATTTCGGTCCAGAAGGCATAGGCGCCGTCCGGATGGTTCACCAGGCCTTTCGACACGTTGGGGTGGGTGAAATACGAGCGGAAAAAAGCGTCCTCCCACTCGGCAATTCTGTCCCAGGTTGCGCCCGTTGGGGGGACGACGTTACCCCGGCATATTGCGCCGTCTGCACTCACGTTGAAGTACGGCGCGCGCCACATGGGGCTTTCGGGAAGGGGACGTTTTTTTCCTTTGTGTGCCCACACCAGCCAACTACCGCCGGCGACCATGAACACCAAGGCGGGATGGGGGACGATGCAGCTTCGTTCACGAAGCGCGGTTTCAACACAGCGGAACGCGATGTGACGACGACGCGGAGGAACCCACCAGACCAGCGAATCGCCATCGGCGTAGAGCACATTGCCGGGTAGGTATCCGACATGCGAAGAACTGGCCGAGAGATCGCCGGAGAGGCGCCGTACCGCACCCTGCGTCACAGGTTTGCCACCTTGAATAATAGGGGCGCCGTTCTCCAGTACGATGCGATGAACGCTCGCGAAGCAGCGGGATTCCCTCGTGCCCCGTGAACGGTAGATCAGGATGGCCTGTTCCAATGTCAGGTTGGCCGTGTAGTGCAGGTTCAAGTGAAAGCGAGCTTTTGGCATCTGCGTTACCTCCTTGAATCTATTCTCTCTCAGTGAGATGGAGGAGCAACCTGTCCAGCAGGCCGATGGCGTTGAGATTGGGCGTGATTCTGCGCATCCAGCGCCGCATGGCATCAGGCTCGTTGAGTGGAAAAGACGCCTTTCCGATCTCGTCGCAATATTCGCCCTGCCACGCGAGGTTTGCGTAGTCGTCGGAAATCTGCACCGCGAGGTCGCCTTCGCGCCAGCACAGGACTGCGCCGAAACCGATGAACGACCCATCTCCCTCAGGACAATACTGTGCTGTCGTCCGTGTACGATCCAACGCGGCGGCGAGCGCCCCGGCGCGCTGGACATATGGGTATGGACATTGCGCCGTCAGTCGAATCATGTCCTCATGCGCGAGGCGCGGTCGGTTGTAATTGAGCGCCCACGAAGGAAATGCTGCCTCGATGATGGCGCGAGTGACCATGTCATTGGCCATGGCTTCGCGCGCCTCCAAGTCGTCGCCGCAGTCCTCATCGAGCGCGAGCGTTTCATCATCCTCTCCGCGCCAGTACAGGTAGGAGGCTTCGTCGAGCGCCATGCTTGGTGTGAAGAGCGGGTATGTGTGGGCGCCTTTGCGCTCCATGATGTCCAGCACGGTGCTTCCCAGCAGGGGAATACACTGCTCGAGATAGTCGAGGCCAGCTCCGACGCCCCAATGGCAGACGGATGCTTCCTTCCAGCTCACTTCCAGAGTAGCGGCGACCGTCCGTTCCGCATCGAACATCGGGTTGCCGTATTTTCGCGTGGCCTCGCCCGGAACAAGCTGAAGTTCGAACACTGGCGTGAAGCATTGTACGTCGCCGATACGCTCGGACAGCCAGGTCTCCAGCGCACGCTCACAAATGTCGTGGAAGCTGCCGTTGTCTCTGTTGAAGGTACGCTTCGTGATGGCATGGGCGTCAATCAGATATTGGGTGAGGCGGGCGGCTGCCTGCCGGTTGCGCGCAGGTTCGATGACTCCCGGTATGCCTGTCGCGATTTGTGGTATGGCTGGAAAGCTCAAGCGATGGGCGGAAGCAGTTCGCTTGGAAGGACGCGGCGTCGCGCCCGTTCTCCGCGATCCGGGGCCTCCAGACTCGCTGCAGTGAATCGGCTCAGAGCTTGTGCGCATTGGACGAAATCCTTCCTTAGTAAGACACGTTCGATGTTGGCGACTTCTGGTGGAACGCAGCCTTGTGCCGCCAGCGCCACCGTGTGCTTGAAATCCTTGAAATTCATCCTTTCGTCCCCACGGTGCGCCGGAAAATGATGTGCTGCACCCCGTTTATCGGTTCCTCGGCGACAATCTCCGCATTCAGTAGTTCCGGATAGATGGCGCTGTGCAGGTCGCGTACTTCGGCGTCGGACAGGCCCGGTGGAGCGGGCAGTTCGATGCCGTTATAGCGATAGCGCTTGACGATTTCCTTGACGTCGATTGGCATGGCTGTGCTCCTGTTAAAAGAGTTCAGGCTGGCGGTTCTTCATCCAGTCGTTGTTCAGATCTTCGTCGGCCACGGCCTCGCCGGAGGAGGCTTCCCGGTACGCCTGAGCCTGGCTTTCGACAGCTATGCCCAACTGCGACGGCTTGTCCTTTGATACGACCGCCTTGGGGTTTGCCTTGCCATTTGGCTTGCTCACGGCAGTCGTTTTCGCGGTTTCGGCGGTCTTATCAATTGCCTTTGCAGCCTCTTTTGCCTGTTCAAGTAGAGGAACGATCTTGCTGCGGTACGTGCCGATCGCTTCAATAAACCCGGCATCGAAATCCGCGGGCTTTGCTGTGAGCGTGAGGTCTTTGCAGAACTTGGCGTCGGCTTCGTTCAGGGCGCGGGGCATGATGCTGATCGTTAGTAGACCAGTGTCGTGATTTGAGCTGACCAACATTGCGAAGTGTCGCGACTGAGTCAGTGTGAACAGTTCATCAAAAAGGCTCATGGTTTCCTCCTGTCGTGATCCATGACTTCATGCTAAGCCCGCAAAGAGGCTCGTCTAGTGCGATGATTACGTTGCAGCGGCGGTGGCGTCGACGGCGTACTGGTCGAGATCGATGACCGCGCCCGCCATTTCAGTCAGTTCCGGCGTGTGCGAGATGAAGTACTCCTGGCGGTAGCCGCCAATGCGGAGAACCTCTCGCTTCATCGCCATGAACTGCCGCTTGTGCTGCGCGTCGAATGCACCATCCGCTTCGTCGGAGAACAGGGTGCTGGACCGGCAGGGCGAGGCTTCTGCGAGGTAAAGCGCCATGGCGCGGGTCAGGCACTCGTTGATCCAGATACGCTCCCCACCGCTCATTTTGGCAACGCTTTTTGAACTGTTGCGGCAAGCGTCGTGGACGGTGATTTCAAACCCTTCCTTAAGGTCTCCCTTGGCGGTCGACAGTTGCGTTTTGATCGACACCGTGAAACGTGGGCCATAGCACGCCAGCAGCAATTGATTGGCTCTGGCCGACAGCTCGGGTCCGGCATCATCGATGGCTAGGGCGACGATGCCATCATTGCCCATGCACTTGGCAAAGAGGGTCCAGTTGGCAACCTCATTCTCGATCCGGGCTATCTGCTGGTCCAGCTCCATGCACTTGGTCTCGTACACCAGCAGGCGCTGAGAAACGTCGGCGGCACGCTGCGCAGAGGCGACAGCGGCAGCCAGTGCCTTGTCGGCGTTCTGCAGGAAGGCTTCGGCTTGTGCGCAGGCCGAGACTGCGCGGGACAGCGCCGCATCATCGAACGGCGCCGGGAGCGCGGATACCACCTGGTCGATGCCTGCCAGGCTAGCGCGATGGGATTCAGTTTGCGCTGCTCGGCGCCGGGCGACGTCATCCAACTGCGCTTGCAAGGCCAGTACCTCTTCCTGATCCGACAGGACGTCGTTTGGGACGCATGTCTCCGCCGCTACGAGCTGCTGTTCGAGATCCTGCAGCCTTGCTTTGGCGTGCGCGATGTCGGCGGACCGTGCGGCAAGTTGCAGCTCCCATGACAACCGGGCTTCGGTGCGGCATCGCTTTGCCTTGGCAGTTCTGAGTCGTGATTCCACGATGGCCTCGTCGCGCAGTTGGCGTTGCAAACTTTGGAGGTCGGCGCGCAGGACGCGGCGTGACTGTTCAAGGCGGGCGATCTTTGCGGAGGCGTCTGGAATCAGGGGCCGCGCTGCACGAGCGTCCGCCAGAAGCTTGCAGTCTTGCTGCATGCTCATTCCTTTGCAGGGCACTTCGTCGGTGAGACCGAACCGGCGGCGCAGGTCGCGCTCGGCCAGCGCGGCTTGTCCCGCCTCCCGCTCCAGCGAGGTCAACTGCGACTCCTTCACAGCGACGTCACCCCGGAGAGATTCCTGCCGTGCAGCTGCGCGTTCCCATCGCTCCGTGACCGCAACCCGTTGGCGCAATACCGATTTGAGTATGGACTGCCGCCTGACCGCGCGCTCGACGTGTCTGCCTCCGTGAATAGTTCGCTGGAGGCAGGTCATCTGGGCGCGCAGCGAGGCGATCTGGGTATTTCTTTGTGCTGTCCGCGCGGCCACCCGTTGGTAATGCCGCTGGAGTGCATCGTTTGCGGACCGCTCCATGTCGTTGAGCTGAGTCTGCGCGGCTGCGTGTGTGTGCATGGCACGTTGCCGCTCCTGCGTCAACTGCGCGCGTCGTTCCTCATGGCAGTGCCCCAAGTCGCGCTGTGCCGTCAGGGTCGCTAGCTCGGTGCGGCGAGCATCGCGCCGTTCAGCCGCTATGTCCTTGTTCTGCCGGGCCAGGTCGGCTTGTTTGTCTACGTCGCCGAGACAGGCAAGTATATCGATGAGCTTGGAACTTTCAGATTCCTGGTCAGCACGCGACTGGCGCAGGGTGAGCAGCCCGGCGCGGATCAGGCGTAGAGTTTCGCTTGCCTGCTCGCCCAGGGCGCGGATCTTTTCCAGCCCGAGCAGGTCGGCCAGTAGAGCTTTGATTTCCGCGTTGCGATAGGCGGAAAGCTGCCGACGGTTCTGCGCGGAAAACGCCGTGGTCAGGAATGTCGCGCAGTTGCCGGCGATGCCTTCGACGCAGCGTTGGTAGGTTTCCATGCGGCCATCTGAGACCGTTCCGTCGCCCAATTGGACCGGAATCCATCTCCCGTCCGCATAGGCGTGCAGGTATGCCTCGGTACGCCGTCTCCCCTGGTCCCGAATGATGACCTCGCTACGATAGCGGCTACCCTGCATTTCCCATATCAGTTCCTTCCGGCTTTCGGGAAGGTACACCTCGTCGTAGTACGAAAACGCTCCCATCCCGTCACTGCCGGCCTTAGACGGCATGATGGCGTATGGGGTCATATTGTCGAGAATCGTTGATTTGCCGCGTCCATTGCGGCCGGTGATGGCGACCAGTTCCGCGCCTTGCGTCAGTGCGGCGAAGTTGATCGAGATCGTTTCGCGTCCGAGGCCATCGCGAATGCCTTTGAAACCAATTAATGTCAAGGAAAGCGGGGTCATGCCATGCTCCTTTCTTTTTCCGTTCTGGCACCAATATCGCGCAAGATCTTTTTTACGCAAGATGGCGGTATGCCGGGGGAAGTCCCGAGGTTGAAGAGCGCCATGGCACAAGGCGGATAACGAAAAGGAGTCCGCAGCTAGATCTGGGAGGACGGAGCATGCGCACTTCAACGAAAATACTACTGAGTCGAATCGTTTTCGCTGGTGTCTGTCTTGTCCTGGTGGGGTTCCTGACATACGTGCTCTGGATGTTTAAGCCGGTTCAGACCAGCATCACAGTGCTGGAGCTGTTCGTACTAGGGATGTCGCTGATCGTTCTGATAATTGGCGATCGGTTGATAGCCTTGCGAATAATTCGGACGTTGCGGCGCAGATTGCAGTTACCGCATCGGCATGACGGTAATCACTTTGACCGGCTCAGTCCGCCTGATGAACCCGGTCGACAATCCACATCGGTTGCTCGTCAAACCTTGACGATGTCAGTCTTTGTACTCGTCTTTTGGCTACTGGTCTATGGGGTCACTGTCCTCTGCGCAGATACTTCGTTTGGTGCTCACTTTGCGCGGATGTGGATTTTGCCGGCCGCGATCGGAACGATGACAGTTTCAAACAATCTACTGGTGCCAGTGTACTTACGTATTCCGTTGATGGCTCTCGTGCTAGGGCTGCTTCTCGGTCAACTATACCTGGGCCAAGTGATTCCGGCCGGCGAGATCAACGGCAAGGTGGATAGGGGCTTGATCCTCGCTTCGGCACTAACGTATGCAGGACTTGCCGGGATCGCATACGTAGTCGTATCTAGAACTATGGGCGCCGCATTCACATTGACCGTTCGGCGAAGTTGAAGGAGACCGTTTCAGGCCCAAAGTCATCGCGAATGCCTCTCAAGCCAGTCAAAGT
>DASWTB010000265.1:0-5228 GCA_036402315.1 Pseudoduganella sp.
CAGGCCGAGTTCGAAGACCTGGAACAGGCCGACCGGGCCGGCGCCGATGATGACTGCATCGGTCTCGTGGAGACCGCCTGGTGGGGTGCTGACGACATTCATAATGATTCTCATTCCATCTGAATAAGCGAACACCGCGTCAGGCGCGGTGTTGCACGGTGAATAACAGGCTGCTGGAGGGCGCTTAGCGCTTCAGCAAGTGGGCCTTTTCCTTGACGTCCTTGAACTGCTCGGCTTCCGGCAGGGCAGGCTTGGTCTTGGTGATAGAAGGCCAGTTGCGCGACAAGTCAGCATTGATCTTGATGTATTGCTGCTGGTCGGACGGCACGTCTTCCTCAGCGAAGATGGCGTTGACCGGGCACTCTGCTACGCACACGGCGCAGTCGATGCATTCGTCTGGGTCAATGGCCAGGAAGTTCGGGCCTTCGCGGAAGCAATCTACCGGGCAAACATCGACGCAATCGGTATAGCGGCAGGCGATGCAGGATTCGGTGACAACGTGGGTCATAACAGTCCTATCTATGTTGGAGCGCTGGAAAAAGCTCAGCAAAGCACTGTATTTTAAGGCAATCCGCTATTTCTCACAATTCGGGCTTATATACAATCTAAATAAGCAAATTCGTGGCGTGCCTCTAACAGTCTTGCGTTCAGGCGGCGGAACGGATCAAATCGAGCAGATTTTGCCAGGGCGGACCGCCGGTCTCGACAAAGCTTAAGCTATGTCGTCGACGGCCGTCATCGGCTGTGATAGTCCAGTGCCCCAGATCGGCGCCGATCGGGGGCGAAATATTCTCGCCGGATGTGAAAAAACCACTGGAGGCGAGGGCTGCCTCCAGCGCCGGACCGGCTGGGCTTATCTCCGTGTCAACTTCAAACTGCTGGCTGAGGCCGGCAAAGCCGCCCCCGCCGGTCGCGGTGATCTTCATTTTTCGATGGCTACCTCCCCATGGCGGGTCGTGTAATTCTTGCACCAGGCTGCCAAAGCCTGGCGCTCGGCATCGAGCACGCCTTCCAGGTCAAAGTACTCGGCATGGTTCATGGTACCGCAGCAGGCGCGGCGGTCCTGGCGCGCGTCGGGCGCATCTTCCACCATCGCCGGCAGTTCCAGGTTCTGCGGCTGGTCGTCGGTCAGCGGCACGGGCGATACCACCACTTCACGCAAGGCAAAGCGGTTGCGGATGAAGTTGGCGTAGTCGACCGGCTTGCCGTCTTCGGCAGCGATGCGCAGCATCTGGTTCACCACGTCGGCGTATTTGGCGTTGGCGTCCGGTGCGGCCACCAGGGCGCGCAGCACCAGGCTGCACAGGTAGCCTGCAATACTGTGCAGGCAGGCGGCGTCGTCACGCAGGCCGGGGGCTCGTTCGAACGAGAAAATATCGGCCAGGATGTCATAGATGGCGCCGGTGAACACCTGCGAAATCGCGTGCACTTCGTTGCCGGTTTCGGACAGCTTGAGGTCGTTGTCGGCATTGCGCAAGCCGTTCGGACGGCCGAGCGCCAGACCGAACTGTTCCGCCATATCGGCCAGGAAGGTCTTGTCGTGCAGGTCGGCCTTGGTTTGCGCGATCACCGCTTCCACCTGGTCGAGCTGGGACAGTGCGAGGAAGATCGCGGTCAGGTCGCCGAAGGACTCGTGCAGGCCGCCCGTCTGCGGCGGCGCGCTGTTCAGGATCCATTTTGGTTTCAGTCCATCCAGCACGGCGTGGCCGGTTTCGTGCGACACGATGTCGAAAGAGCGGCAGGTGAATACGCGGCTGGTCGAGCCGGTCGGCACAAAGTCGCCGAACTTCAGGGCGCGGTCGTTGCGGCTGTAGTAGGCATTCATCACATTCGGCAAGCCGTGCGGGAAGACTTCCAGCGGATCGGTGTTGCTGCCGCTGTTCCAGGCCCAGGGCAGGGGGGCGCTCTGGTCGGCGCGCGACAGCACGCGCTGGTACATGGTCAGGGTGGAGCGCACTACGGCAAAGGCGTGCACGGCGTCGAACTGGTCGGTGTCCGGCGCCATGATGAAGTCGCCGAAGGCATTCGGGCTGACCGGCGCAATGCCCGGCTTGCCGTAGGTGATGCGGGCATCGCGCGGGCCTTCCAGGATCACGCCTGGCAGGAAAATCTTGCGGGGACCGAGTTCGCTGACGGAAGGGTCTTGCTTCCAGATCAGCACGCGTGCACCGGCGGGCGGCACAGCGGCAGGACGCGTTGGCAACGCGGTATCTTTCAGGCGTGGCAGGCTGGGCTGCTGTAGCAGTTGCGCCGACTTGCGGTGCGCGCGGTACAGGGCGGATGGTGTCGGCACAAAGCTGACAGGCAAAGTCATGCACATATTCTCATCCATGATCACTCTCCCAAGGGCGGTTGAATGACCATGGTTACCCTGTCGGCGGCTTGACCCTTTGATCCAGCACAAAGGTACGTGCGTTAAAATAGCGCCTTTTGTGCTTTTTGATTAGCAGAGTACGGCATGGCGGACATCAACATCACCCAGGCGCATAACCTGGAACCAGCGCAAGCGCGCGCAGCAGCGGAACAAGTCGCACAACGTATTGCCAAGGAGTTCGACCTGGCCTGCCAATGGCATGGCGACACCCTGAAATTCGGCCGCAGCGGCGTGGAAGGCACGCTGACCCTGGCCGAAAGCGCGGCCCATATGAATATCAAGCTTGGCTTCCTGATGGGGGCTTTCAAGAGCGCCATCGAAGGCAAGGTGGCCGAGAAGATGCGCTCGGTGTTCGCGTCCGCTTAAGCAGCCTTGGTGGGATCGCCCACCGTCTCGTTCAGCGCTACCGCCGCACGCACCAGTTCCAGCACGGTCGCGCGCTCGAGTGGCGTATCCGGCCGCAGTTCCAGCGTGCGCAGTTCGTACTTGCCGCCACCGGTCATGCGCGGCTCAATTTGCAGCAAGCGCTTGCCGCGCCAGAAGCCGAACAGGACGCGCTCTTCTTCGGCGCGGATCAGCAGTACCGGGCCGTTGCTGAAGTAGACCAGATGCGTCCACTTGATGCGCTCTTCCAGCTCGGGCGCCGCTTCCAGCACTGCCTCGCGCAGGGCATGTACGAAGTCGCGCTGCCAGCCTGACAGCGCCGCCACATAGGCGTCCGGACTTGCTGCCGGCGTGACCTTTTTCACCACTCCCTCCACTGCTCGGTGATGTCTTCGTCCGTCGCGAGCCCGGCCTGGTTTGCCGCGCGCTCGATCAGGTCGCACAAGTCTTCACGCTGGCCGGTTTCGATCAGGCTTCCGCCGCATGCGTCGTTCAATTCATTCAGTGCCAGCACGGTCTTTTCAACTTCCGCCATGATGGCTGCGTCCCCTTGTGTGCGGGCCATCGCGGCCAGGAAGTCGTCGAGAATACGGCCGCATTCAGCCACTTTCTCCAGCGTGTAGTACGGTTCCTCCATGTCGGCGACGTAGTCGCGCATGCCTTCGAGAATGCTGTCTTTGAGTTCGTTCATTGGTTCTCCAGGAATCGATGTAAAACGTAGGCGTCCACCAATCCGAGTTCTCGATGGCGGAAAGCTTGCGGCAAGGTGCCGGCGATATTGAAGCCCAGCTTGCGGTACAGAGCCATTGCTGGCGCGTTGGTGCTGACGACGTAATTGAACTGCATCGCCAGGAAGCCATCGCGCCGTGCCTGCGCCAGGCTGTGCTCGACCAGTGCGCGGCCGATGCCTTTGCCTTGCGCTTGCGCGGCGACTGCGTAAGTCGCGCTGGCGATGTGCGCGCCGTGGTCCGGATAGTTGGCGCCCATCTTGTACATGCCGAGGATTTTCCCGCCAGCGCAGGCGACGTAAGACGGGTGGCTGCCGAACCAGTGCAGTTGGAAGGTGGATTTCCCAAACCCCTCGCCGAAGGGAAAGACGTCGCCGCCAGCCAGCAGCGGCTGGAAAATCGCCCACATTGCATCAAGGTCGCCCTCTTCGGCGCGGCGGATCGTCGTCGCTCCCCGTTCAAGCACGTATTCGACGTTGCGCCCGTTCTGCAGTGCTCCCCGTTGCCAGCCCTGTGCCAGGTAGAAGCGGTCGGCACGCGTGTCGGCGGCGGTGGACAGCTTGACCATCTCGGCGCCGCCGGCAAACAGCCATCTTGCTGCAAGGTCCAGCAGGCGTCGGCCGGCGCCGAGGCCTTCGTGCCCTGGTTCGACGAACAGGGCCCAGATCGAGTTGTCCTCGCGCGCAGCGTATGAGAAGCCGATTATCGTTCCGTCGCGTTCGCAAACCCAGCCCCTGCCAAGCCGGTCAAGGTAATCCTCATACATTTGCTGCGTGATCCTGGCGGGATCGGACAGGACGTTCTCTCGAACTGCTAGCCGGATCGCGCTCATGGCTGGGATGTCGTCAACCGTCGCGCGGCGGAATTCAAATGTCATGCGTTGGGGTTGGCCGTTGAAAAGCGCAACTCTAGCACGCCTGGTAGAAGAGGTGGCGAGCCTGCGCGCCAGCCTGCACGTTGGCGCCGTGTGCCAGCAATAGCGTCGCGCGGACATTGCCTGGCAAGGCGCGTTCGGCAACCCGCGACCAGAACTGGGCGCGGCCGATGCGTGCCATGGTCTTGCACATCGCCCAGAACTCGCGGCAAATGCGGCGGTCGAGATAAGAAAGGGCTGCACGTTCCAGCCGGTTGCGTGCCCTGGCGCTGAGCTGCAGGCGGGCGAGCCAGCGCCACAGGCGCTCTTTCAGATAACCTGAACGGAAGTGGTAAGGGTCGGCCAGCAGGAACTGCACTGCCGCTTCAACGGCATCGGGAGCGCCGCTGCGCACGCGCTCCAGCATCGCCGCGCCGCCGGGAAAACACAGCCGGTCGTAGCGGGCATAAAAGTCTTCGCAAGCTGCCTGCCATTCCGCACGCTGGGCCGGCGAAGCGTCGCGTTCCTGAGCCAGCGCATTAATTCGCGCCAGCAGGCGATTGATTTCGCGAGAGTTCTGCTTGATGCGTTCGAGGCTTTCCATACGCCTCGCAGCATATCAGACCGTGCGCAGGGAGGCTGTCCGCTTCAGCATGGTCTTCACAATGATCTTATGCAGCGGCGTGACCGGCAGCATGTACAGGCGTCCCAGCCAGTTATGCACATGGACTATCGTGCTGACGCTCACCACGCCTTGCGGGAGTTTGCAGACGGACAGCACGACGTCAAGGTGCTTGTCGGAGTCACCGAGAAGCACCTCGTCCTCAGAAAGATAGAGCAGCGAGAAAATGCCGGCGCGGTCGCCGACGCGATATTCGCTTGCCGGCTT
>DASWTB010000266.1:0-6136 GCA_036402315.1 Pseudoduganella sp.
CGCCGTGGGCGTGGCCGAACGAGGGCTCGTTCACGTCCTTGACGGGAATCGATACTTTTTCGCCATTCTCGATGTCGGTGATCGAGCGCCCCTTGATGGCGCGCCCGACGGCATCCTTGATCTGGCCTTTGTAACGCCGCAAAAATCGTTCGCGGTTGACCGCGGACTTGTTCTTGCCCTGCAAACGACGGTCGATGAGGTAAGTCATGTGCCTCCTGCCTGCTTGATTGGCGCGTCCTGATTATCCCACTTCTCAATCAGGACGACTTCCTCACGCGCAGATACCATTCGCACAACAGCCGGACTTGCTTGGCCGTGTAACCCTTTTCCACCATGCGCGCCACGAAGTCGGCGTGCTTGTTGGCGTCCTCGGCACTGGCCTTGGCGTTGAAAGAGATCACCGGCAGCAGTTCCTCCGTATTGGAGAACATTTTCTTCTCGATCACTGTGCGGAACTTCTCGTAACTGGTCCAGGCCGGGTTCTTGCCGCCATTGTTGGCGCGCGCCCGCAACCCGAAGTTGACGATCTCGTTGCGGAAGTCTTTCGGGTTCGAAATCCCGGCCGGCTTCTCGATTTTCTCCAGTTCGTTGTTCAGCGATTCGCGGTCGAAGCTTTCGCCGGTATCCGGGTCGCGGTATTCCTGGTCCTGGATCCAGAAGTCGGCAAAGGTCACGTAGCGGTCGAAGATGTTCTGGCCGTATTCGGAGTAGCTCTCCAGGTAGGCGGTCTGGATTTCCTTGCCGATGAACTCGACATAGCGCTGCGCCAGGTGCTCTTTGATATAGGAGAAGTACTTTTGCTCGGTCTCCGGCGGGAATTGCTCGCGCTCGACCTGCTGCTCCAGCACGTAGAGCAGGTGCACCGGATTGGCTGCCACCTCGGTCGAGTCGAAGTTGAACACCTTGGACAGGATCTTGAAGGCGAAACGGGTCGACAGCCCGCTCATGCCCTCGTCGACCCCGGCATAGTCCACGTATTCGTGGATGGACTTGGCTTTCGGGTCGGTATCCTTGAGGTTTTCACCGTCGTACACCAGCATCTTGCTGAAAATACTCGAGTTTTCCGGCTCCTTCAGGCGCGACAGGATGGCGAACTGCGACATCATGCGCAGCGTGCCGGGGGCGCAAGGCGCCTTGTCGAGCGAGGAATTGTGCAGCAGCTTCTCGTAAATCTTGATTTCGTCGGTGACCCGCAGGCAGTACGGCACCTTCACTATATAGATACGGTCGAGGAATGCCTCGTTATTGCGGTTGTTCTTGAAGCTCTTCCACTCCGACTCATTGGAGTGCGCCAGGATGATGCCTTCGAAGGGGATGGCGCCAAAGCCTTCGGTCCCCTTGTAGTTGCCTTCCTGGGTGGCAGTCAGCAGCGGGTGCAGCACCTTGATCGGCGCCTTGAACATCTCCACGAATTCCATCAGGCCCTGGTTGGCCAGGCACAGGCCGCCGGAATAGCTGTAGGCGTCCGGATCGTCCTGGGCATAGTCCTCCAGCTTGCGGATGTCGACTTTGCCGACCAGGGAGGAGATGTCCTGGTTGTTCTCGTCGCCCGGCTCGGTCTTGGAAATGGCAACCTGCTTCAGCACCGAGGGGTAGCGCTTGACCACGCGGAACTGGTTGATGTCGCCATTGAATTCGTGCAGGCGCTTGACGGCCCATGGCGACGGGATATTGCGCAGGTAGCGGCGCGGAATGCCGTAATCTTCCTCCAGGATGGTGCCGTCTTCGGCCTCGCTGAACAGGCCAAGCGGCGACTCGTTCACCGGCGAACCTTTCAGGCAATAGAACGGCACTTGTTCCATCAGCTGCTTGAGCTTTTCGGCAATCGACGACTTGCCGCCGCCGACTGGGCCCAGCAGGTAGAGGATCTGCTTGCGCTCTTCCAGCCCCTGTGCCGCGTGGCGGAAGTAGGCAACGACCTGCTCGATCACGTCTTCCATGCCGTAGAACTCGCGGAAGGCGGGATAAATCTTGATGACCTTGTTGGCGAAGATGCGGGACAGGCGCGTATCGTTGCGCGTATCAACCAGCGTCGGTTCGCCAATCGCAGCCAGCATCCGTTCCGCCGCGGAAGCGTAGGTCAGGCGGTCCTTCTTGCAAAGCGCGAGGTATTCGGAGAGGGACATTTCCTCTTCCTTGGTGCGCTCATACCGTGCTGCGTAGTTGTCAAAAATGGTCATGTGAATGTCCTTTATTGAAAAATCTACTAGTCACATGGTCGGCAGTCGAAGCGTGGGCTGCAGGCCTGCTCAATGCTTTGCCAGCTTGCCTGAGTTGCCAGGGATTGCCCGAGGCTCGGAGCTGGATCATTATTAGCCGGCGGGGGGATGGTTGCCGGGCTCGAAACGCATCTTACGTTGATGAAATTTATTATTGCTCTATTGGATCTAGAAGTAAAGCCACTAGTAAGCCGGTGCTCGATCCCCTCGCATATGGCACCACAGTAGCACGGCTAGCCCGACTCTGCAGCACACTTAATTGAAGTAAGATGCCAATCCATGTCCATCGCCAGAGAGAACAAGCAATGACTACCCCAATGCGCTCCATCGTGCAAAACATGCCGAAGGCGGAATTGCACATCCATATTGAAGGCTCGCTGGAGCCGGAACTGATTTTCGCGCTGGCCGAACGCAATGGCGTCAAGCTGGCCTACCCGTCGGTGGAAGCGCTGCGCGCCGCGTATGCCTTCACCAACCTGCAATCCTTCCTCGACATCTACTACGCCGGCGCCAGCGTGCTGTTGAAAGAGCAGGATTTTTATGACATGACCATGGCCTACCTGCAGCGTGCCAAGGCCGACCACGTGCGCCACGCCGAGATTTTCTTCGACCCGCAGACGCATACCGCGCGCGGCGTGCCGATCGGCGATGTGATTAATGGTATCCATCGCGCCTGCGCGGAAGGCCCGATCAGCGCCAAGCTGATCCTGTGCTTCCTGCGCCACCTGAGCGAGGATGATGCGATGGCTACGCTGGAAGCGGCGCTGCCATACCGCGAACAATTCATCGGCGTCGGCCTCGATTCTTCCGAAGTCGGCCACCCGCCGGAGAAATTTGCCCGCGTGTTCGCCCGTGCCCGCGACCTCGGCCTGCATCTGGTGGCGCATGCCGGCGAAGAGGGCCCGCCAGCCTATATCGAAACCGCGGTCGACCTGCTTAAGGTGGAACGCATCGACCACGGCGTGCGCTGCCTGGAAGATCCGGCCCTGACGCGGCGCCTTGCCGCGCTGCGCATGCCGCTGACCGTTTGTCCGCTGTCCAACACCAAGCTGCGCGTGTTCGACCAGATGAAGGACCACAACCTGCTGGCGCTGCTCGACGCTGGCCTGGTGGCGATGGTCAATTCCGACGACCCGGCTTACTTCGGCGGCTATATGAACGACAACTTCGTCGCCGTGTTCGACGCGCTGCCGCTGGGCCTGGCCCATGCGCACCAGCTGGCGCGCAACAGCTTCGAAGCGGCCTTCCTGCCAGCGGACGAAAAGCAGAAGTTCCTGGACGAAGTGGATACTTATTTTTCTGCCTTTAACGTGGTCTGATCACCAATGTTTCGACAAGCCCTGAGGATGACGGCGCGCGATTGGCGCGCCGGGCAGTTGCGCTTCCTGCTGGTAGCGCTGGTTGTGGCAGTCGCGGCGCTGTCGGCCGCCGGCTTCTTCATCGATCGCCTGCGCAGCGGGCTGAATCGCGATGCGCACCAGTTGCTGGGCGCCGACCTGGTGGTGGTCGCCGACAATCCGGTGCCTGCCGCCTGGCGCGAGGAAGCACTGCGGCGCGGCCTGCTGGTGGCCGACACGCTGGCCTTCCCCAGCATGGCGCAGGCCGGGGAGGGCGATACCGCCCGCTCGGTACTGGTGACGCTCAAAGCAGTCAGCCCGGGCTATCCGCTGCGCGGCCGCGTCAAGGTCAATACCGACATCGCGCAAGCCAATGAAAGCATCGGCGTCCCGGCGCCGGCCGCGCCGGAACCGGGCACCATCTGGATCGATCCGTCGCTGGCAACGTCGCTTGACGTGACGGTCGGCGGCACGGTGCAACTCGGCGACAAGCAGTTCCGCGTGACGCAGCTGATTGCGGCGGAGCCGGACCGCGGCGGCGGCTTCATCAACTTTGCGCCGCGCGTTTTCCTTGCTTTGTCCGATATGCCCGCAACCAACCTGGTGACGGAAGGCTCGCGCGTCGGCTACCGCCTGCTGGTGGCAGGGCCCGGCGCCAGCGCCAAGCCGGCGCAGGAGTATAGCGAGTGGCTGAAGGCATTGATCAAGAAGGACAATGTGCGCGGCGTGCGCCTTGAGTCGCTGGAGGAGGGGCGCCCCGAAATGAGCGCCACCCTCGACCGCGCCGACCGCTTCCTGTCGCTGGTCGGCCTGCTGTCGGCCATGCTGGCTGCAGTGGCAGTGGCGATGGCGGCACGCCGCTTCATGCAGCGCCATCTCGATTCCTGCGCCATGCTGCGCTGCCTGGGGCTGACGCAGAACCAGGTGACGGTGATCTACCTGGTTGAATTCCTGCTGGTCGGCATGGCCGGCAGCTTGATTGGCGTGCTGGTCGGCTTCGGTGCCCACTATGTGCTGCTGCAATTGCTCGGCAGCCTGATGGCCACCGATATCCCGGCGCCGACCATCCTGCCGGCGCTGCAAGGCCTGGCCACCGGCATGATCCTGCTGGCCGGCTTCGCGCTGCCGCCGATCCTGCAATTGCGCAACGTGCCGCATAACCGCGTGATCCGCCGCGAGGCAGCCGCGCCCAAACCGGCAGCGCTGGCGACCTATGGCCTTGGCATCGCCGCTTTCGGCGCGCTGCTGCTGTGGCAAGCGAATGACGTCAAGCTGGCCGGCGTGACGGGCGGCGGCTTCCTGCTTGGTTTCGCGGTGTTTGCGCTGGTGGGCTGGCTTGGCCTGCAGGCGCTGCGCTCTTTGCGCAACGCCTTCCCGCACCAGTCCTGGCGCTTCGCGGTCACTTCGCTGCGCCGCCGCCCCGGGGCTACCGTGGTGCAGGTGGTTTCGCTGTCGCTTGGCCTGATGGCGCTGCTGCTGCTGACGGTGGTGCGCGGCGACCTGATGTCGGCCTGGCGCAATACCATGCCTCCGGATGCGCCGAACCGCTTCATCATCAACATTCAGCCGGACCAAAAGGACGCCATCGCGTCACGCCTGAAAGAAGCCGGTGTGAAGGAAGTGCCAATGTTCCCGATGATCCGCGGCCGCCTGGTGGCGGTGAATGGCAAAGCGATCACCAGCGAAACCTACACCGACGAACGCGCAAAAGGCCTGGCCGAACGCGAATTCAACCTGTCGACGATGACGGAGCTGCCGGCGCAGAACCAGGTCACCTCCGGCAAATGGGCCATGGGCGGCACTGCCGGCGAAGCCTCGGTCGAGGAAGGCATTGCCAAGACGCTGGGCCTGAAGCTGGGCGACACGATGCGCTTCGATATCGCCGGCTCGCCGGTCGAAGCGAAAATCACCAGCCTGCGCAAGCTGGAATGGGGTTCGATGCGGGTGAACTTCTTCGTCATCATCAACCCCGCCGTGATGGCCGACACGCCGCAAACCTGGATTACGTCCTACCACTTGCCGAAGGATGCCCTGGCGGCCGGCAATGCGCTGTCGCGCGAGTTCCCCAACCTGACCATCATCGATGTCGGTGGCATCCTGCGCCAGCTTCAATCGGTCCTGGACCAGGTGATCCAGGCGGTGGAATTCCTGTTTGCCTTCACCTTGCTGTCCGGCGTGCTGGTACTGTATGCGGCCTTAATGGGTTCCCAGGACGAGCGGCGCCGCGAAGCCGGCCTGTTGCGGGCCCTTGGCGCCACGCGCCGCCAGCTCTCGCAAGCGCAACTGATCGAATTCATGCTGGTCGGCGGCCTGGGAGGCCTGCTGGCCGCTACTGGCGCTGGTCTGATGGGATGGGGACTGGCAACCTACCAGTTCAAGTTCGCCTGGACCTTCAGCCCTTGGGTATGGCTGGCAGGCTTGCTGGCAGGCGCGCTCTGCGCCGTGATCGGCGGCTGGCTCGGCCTGCGCAACGTCCTGAACCATCCTCCGCTGCAAACGCTGCGAGAAGCCTAAAATGAAAGTCGGGGTCAGCTCCGGCAATCGGACACGGGCCCAGCCGCTAGCGGCTGGGCCCGTGTC
>DASWTB010000267.1:0-3756 GCA_036402315.1 Pseudoduganella sp.
CAGCAGCACGCACAGCGGGAACACGTAGATCATGGTGTTACCGGCCAGGATTTCCTGGTAAGTCAGCTCGGTCCATTCGTAGCCCATGCCTTTCGGCAGGGTGGCCTTGGTGATTTCTTCCAGCGCGGCCTGGGCCTGGCCGGACGAGAAGCCTGGAGCCGGACCGCCATTGATCTCGGCCGACACGTAGGCGTTGTAGCGCTCCACACGGTCAGGACCATAGCTGTCTTTCACGCGCATCAGCGAAGACAGCGGGATCATTTCGCCTTTGCTGTTGCGCACCTTCAGCTGCGAGATCTGCTCGGCCTGCGAACGGAACGGGGCGTCAGCCTGCACGCGCACCTGGTAGGTACGGCCGAACTGGTTGAAGTCGTTCACGTACAGCGAACCAAGGTTGATCTGCAAGGTCTGGTAGATCGTCTGCAGCGGCACGCCCAGCTGCTTGGCCTTGGCGCGGTCGATGTCCGCGAACAGCTGCGGCACATTGATCTGGAAGCTGGAGAACACACCGGCCAGGCGCTTGTCCTGCCATGCCTTCATCTGGATCGCCTGCACGGTCTTGTACAGTTCATCGTAGCCGGCGTTGCTGCGGTCTTCGATCATCATCTTGAAGCCGCCGGTGGTGCCCAGGCCGTTGACTGGCGGCGGCGGGAACACCATCACGAACGCGTCCTGCACGGCGCCCATGCGCTTGTTGATTTCCGCGGCAATCGCTTCGCCCGATTGGGACGGGTCGGTACGCTCGTGGAATGGCTTCAGCGTGGTGAACACGATACCGGCGTTCGGCGCATTGGTGAAGCCGTTGATCGACAGGCCGGGGAAGGCAACCGAAGCGTCCACGCCTGGGATTTCCTTGGCGATGTCGGACATCTTGCGGATCACCTGCTCGGTGCGTTCCAGCGACGCCGCGTCAGGCAGCTGGGCGAAGCCCACCAGGTATTGCTTGTCCTGGCCCGGCACGAAGCCGCTTGGAACAACCTTGAACATGACGCCTGCGGCGGCAGCCAGCACCAGGTACACCGCGATCGATGCGGTTTTGCGCTTCAGAACGCCCTGCACGCCGGTTTCATAGCTGTGCGACGCGCGGTTGAAGAAGCGGTTGAACCAGGCGAAGAAGCGGCCAAAGATCTTGTCCATCACGCGGGTCAGCGCATCTTTCGGTGCGTCGTGTGGGCGCAGCAGCGATGCCGACAGGGCTGGAGCCAGGGTCAGCGAGCACAGTGCCGAAATGACGGTCGAAATAGCGATGGTCAGCGCGAACTGGCGGTAGAACTGGCCGGTCAGGCCGGACACGAAGGCGATCGGCACGAACACGGCGCACAGCACCAGGGCAATGGCGATAATCGGGCCGGACACCTCTTTCATGGCCTGGATGGTCGCATCGCGCGCCGACAGGCCGTTGGCGATATTACGCTCGACGTTCTCCACCACCACGATCGCATCGTCGACCACGATACCGATGGCCAGCACAAGGCCGAACAGCGACAGCGTGTTGATCGAGAAGCCGAAGCCGATCATCACGGCGAAGGTACCGACGATCGACACAGGCACCGCCAGCAGCGGGATAATCGATGCGCGCCAGGTCTGCAGGAAGATGATCACCACGATCACCACCAGGGCCACTGCTTCCAGCAGGGTGTGGATCACGGACTTGATCGACTCGCGCACGAACTGGGTCGGGTCATACACGATATCGTAGGCAACGCCCTCAGGGAAGTCCTTCTTCAGTTCTTCCATCTTGGCGCGCACATTGGCGGACAGCTCCAGCGCATTGCTGTTAGGCGCCTCGAAGATACCCAAGCCCACTGCGGACTTGTTGTTCAGCAGGGAGCGCAGCGAGTAGCTGTTGGAGCCCAGTTCGATGCGGGCCACGTCCTTCAGGCGTGTCAGCGCGCCGTCTTCGTTGGTCTTGACGATGATATCGCCAAATTCCTCAATGGAACTCAGGCGGCCCTGGGTGTTGACGGTCAGCTGGAAGTCGGCCGACTTGGAAGGCGCAGCGCCCACCACACCGGCAGCCACCTGCACGTTCTGCTCGCGGATCGCATCGACCACGTCGGACGCGGTCATGTTGCGGCCAGCGACCTTCTGCGGGTCGAGCCAGACGCGCATGGCGTAGTCGCCGGCGCCGAAGATCTGCACGTCGCCCATGCCTGGAATACGGGCCAGCTGGTCTTTCACGTTCAGCACGCCGTAGTTGCGCAGGTACAGGTCGTCGTAGCGGCCGTTCGGCGACAGCAGGTGCACCACCATCGTCAGGTTCGGCGAAGACTTCACCGTGGTCACGCCGATCTGGCGCACTTCTTCCGGCAGGCGTGGCAAGGCGCGCTGCACGCGGTTCTGCACCGCGGTTTCAGCCTTGTCGACGTCGGTGCCGATCTTGAAGGTCACGGTCAGCATCAATGCGCCATCGGAGGTGTTTTGCGAGGACATGTACAACATGTTCTCGACACCGTTAATCTGCTCTTCGAGCGGCGCGGCGACGGTTTCCGCAATCACTTTCGGGTTCGCGCCCGGGTAGACGGCACGCACCACGACGGATGGCGGCACCACTTCCGGGTATTCGGAGACGGGCAGCTTGAAGATCGAGATCAAGCCCGCTACGAAGACAATGATCGATAAAACCGCCGCGAAGATCGGTTTATCGACAAAGAAGCGAGAGAAATTCATGGATTATTCCTTGGTTTTCTTGGCATCGGCGGCGGCCACTTTCTGGGCTGCCATCGGGTCAAAGGTCATGTCGACCATTTCAGGCGTGATCGGTGCGCCAGGGCGCACGCGCTGCAGGCCGTTGACGACGATCTTCTCGCCTGGTTTCAGGCCGTTGCGCACTACGCGCAGGCCTTCGATGTTCGGGCCCAGCACCACAGGGCGGTATTCCGCCTTGTTGCCGGCGCCGACCACATACACGAACTTGCGGTCCTGGTCGGTGCTGACGGCGCGGTCGTTGATCAGCAGCGCTTGCTGGGTGGCAGTACCGCCATCCAGCTGGACGCGGGCGAACAGGCCAGGCACCAGCGAGCGGTCCTTGTTGTCGAAGGTGGCGCGCATGCGCACGGAACCGGTGCGGGTGTCGAGCTGGTTGTCGACGAATTCCAGCTTGCCCTCATGCGGGAAGCCGGCTTCGTTGGCCAGGCCGACCTTCACGGTGACCGGCTGGCCTTTGTAGGCCTGGCCGCCGACGCGCAGGAAAGTGTCTTCGTCGCCGTCGAAGCTGGCGTAGATCTTGTCCAGCGAAACCACGCTGGTCAGCACGGCGTTCGGATCCACCAGGTTGCCGAGGGTGATCTCTGCCTTCGACACACGGCCGTTGATCGGCGACGTCACCTGGGTGTAGGACAGGTTCAGGCGCGCTGCTTCGGCGGCCGCAGCTGCGGCGCGGGCTGTTGCATCCAGTTCCTTCAGTGCCGACGCACGTTCGTCGAATTCGCGCTGGGCGATCGCTTTGTCGGCCAGCAGCTTTTCGGCGCGGGCCAGTTCCAGCTTGGCCAGGTCGGCCTTGGCGCGCGCCGAATTGGCGGCGGCGTCGGCGCGGCTGGCTTCTGCCTGGAATGGACGCGGATCGATCACGAACAGCACATCACCTTTTTTCACCTCGCTGCCAGGCTTGAAGTTCACCGCCGTGATGAAGCCGCTCACGCGTGGACGGATTTCCACGTGCTCAATGGCTTCGATACGGCCTGAGAATTCCTGGGTTTCGGCGACGGACTTCTGCACGACAACGGCTGCCGATACTGGCGGGCCGCCTGCAGCAGG
>DASWTB010000268.1:0-8363 GCA_036402315.1 Pseudoduganella sp.
CCTGAGTCTGACCCGCAGGGTCAGACCCAGTCTGCGCAGCGGCTTGGGGGTTCGGTTGTGCGCCGTTGATCTTCGTCGAAAGTCAAATGCCTCGACCCCACACCCGTGCCCATGAGACCGTTGGGGGTCTGACCCTGCGGGTCAGCCCCCGCCTTACCGGTCTTAAGAAGGCTGCTTAACAATCCGCAAATAAGGCTTAGGCGCCTTCCACCCACCCGGGAACAGGTTCTTGGCATCATCATCGCTGACTGAAGCAGCGATAATCACATCATCCCCATGTTTCCAGTTCACCGGTGTCGCCACCTTATGCTTGGCGGTCAGCTGGATCGAATCCAGCACGCGCAGGATCTCATCGAAATTGCGGCCGCTGGTCATCGGATAAGTCATCATCAGCTTGATCTTCTTGTCAGGGCCGATGATGAACACTGAACGCACGGTCGCGTTGGTGGCAGCAGTACGGCCCTCCGATGTACCCGGCTCCTCGGCCGGCAGCATGTTGTACAGCTTTGCCACCTGCAGGTCCGTGTCGCCAATCATCGGATAGTTCACCTTGGCGCCCTGGGTTTCTTCAATGTCGCTGGCCCACTTGCTGTGATTCTCGACCGGGTCGATCGACAGGCCGATGATCTTGGTATTCCGCTTGGTGAACTCAGGTTCGATCTTGGCCATGTAGCCCAGCTCGGTGGTGCAAACCGGCGTGAAATCCTTCGGATGCGAGAACAGGACGGCCCACTGGTCGCCAATCCACTCATGGAAATCGATCGGGCCCTTGGTGGTCTGGGCCTTGAAATTTGGTGCAGTATCGTTGATGCGCAGGGACATGACAGCTCCTTTGATGATTGGCATGGCGGGATCATTATCGTGCCACGCCGTCATTATCAAAGCAACATGTTTAGTCGAGAAGTTTGCCCAGCAAGGAGGCGCCGTCGCCGATCAATTCGATCACGTCAAGCCCGGTCGAGATTCCATCGACGACGTCCGCTGTGCTGCCGCCCTGGGCCTGCGGCCGCGGTACCGGAGACTGGGCCATGCGCCTGCGAGCCTCCTCCATGCGCGCGTGCTCCGCATCGCGCTGCGCGATCACTTCGGGTGCCAGCCTGGCCTCGGCAGGCAAATCGGCGCCGCAATACAGGCAGCGTGCCACGCTGCGATTCAGAATGCCACGATTGCAACCGGTGCAGCGGAACTTGGGTTCAAGTTGTTTCATGCAGGCATCTTATCATGCGCCAGCACCGCGCCCACCAGGTCGCCTTGCGACACCAGCGACGAGCGGCCCTGCGCATCGAGCGCAAACAAGCCGCGGCCATTGCTGTAGACGATGGTGCCGTTCGGGGTCATGTCAAACGAGCTCACATTGCTGGCCACCACGGACTCAGCGCCAGCGCGCGTGCGGCGCACCAGCTGCCACGACGAAGGCACCAGCGAAGGAACGCCGCCAATGCTGGCCTCCCGCCGCAATGCACGTTCGGCATCAATACGCTTGCCCTGCAGGACGATGTCCTTCATATCCGCCTGCATCGGCGTGCCGCTGGCACCAGTCAGCGGCTTGCGCGAGTACATCAGCGAGAAGAAGTTCAGGTAATGGAACACCGCGCGCAACTGGCGAAATGGGAAGAACAGCGTGTCGAGCACCACATTCCCGGCGCTGTACTGCGGCGGCTCATACGGCCGGCGAATGAAGAACAGCGCGCCATCCGGCGCCACGCGCGGCGACAGGAAATCGTAGCGGGGATCTTCCAGGACCGGCGTGATGCGGCCGGTCGCGGTATTCAGTTCCTGCAGCGTTACATGGCCCGTCGCAGCCCAGCCGCCGTGCTGGTCGCGCCCAATCGCGGCGGACTGGTAGATCACTGTAGTCTCGTCGCCCGGTACCGGCGTCGGCGCGGAATCAATCGTATCGCCGCCAGTCATCTCGCGCAGGCCGTCGCCATTGCTGCGCATGGTCGCGATATGGCTGACGCCCCCGCACGCCCGCAGCGTGCATACGATCGTTTCGCCGGATGGCGACAGGCACAGGTCATCGAGCAGCAATTGCTGGCGATGCAGCAAGCGTTCTTCGTGCCCGCTGGCCATGTCGTAAGAGAACAAGCCGCCCATGCCGTGATCGGCCTGGAAGTACAGCAGCTTGCCTTCGCCGGTGAACAGCGCGGACGAAATCAGGAAGGGATCAGTATGGCCGTCAAAATCACGTCAGTCTTCGCAGTCGCACGACTCCCTAGCGGCCTCGATCTCCCTTCGAACATAAGGACGCAAGTCGTCCGAGACGACCTGCAGCAAGGACGCGACAGTTTGATGTTGCTGAAGCCATGCTGGAAGCGAGCCATGGACCATGGCTGCCAGAATGCCGTCCAATCCCGCTATCTTTTGTCCATCGATATCGATCGGCCATAAGGAATCGACTCCGCCCTCCTTCAGCCCCTCCCTGGTCAAGCATGCAAACGACACGCGACTGAAATTCGATGGTGGAACATCGGGCATCGCCACCGTCCCATGCAGAAGTGGGGACCATAGCAGCACGTGAACCTGCAAGAAACAACCGAAACCAACGACTGAGGGAAGAAGAATGGCGAATAACTCGCCGTTTCTCTTCCATAGGAATTCGCCGCCGTCGGAAGGCCGGAAACCGCTGCTTGACAGTTCGCGCGCGAACCCGTCGACCGCCATGCGCCCAGCCGTTTCGTCGAAGTCCGGCTCCTGCACCTGCCTGAGCCGGCTCGAAGAGTCAACTTTCGCAAACACCGGCAACGCCATGGTTTCGAGCAGCGGGATGATTTCCTCCAGCGAAGCAAGGGCATCAATTTCGTCTGAGATTGTCCAACTGTAGGTGTTTTGAAAAGGAGCGATCGGCGACAACGCGAATTTCACAGGAGCCCCTGAAATGCGCTCCCTGCTTTCGCTGGAAAACAGCAGGCCTTCCTCGCCCAATCGTTGATCCGTCTCGATCAGGCTGCAAACGACGTTGTATTGATCCTTATATCGCGTTTTCGCATAGAAGATGCTTTGCACAAGGCCGCCGCCAATCCGCACGAAAAACAGATCGTCGGATGCAGCGTTAAAGCCATAAGTTCGCAATACCGCTTCGGTTTTGGCGCGAGCCAATGCGCTTGTCTTTTTCTTCATTTACCGTCGTGAAGCCAAGCCCGGATCACAGCGTCTTGACGAATTCGCGTACGCCGCCCAGCAGCATTTCGATCGACATGGCGGCCAGGATCAGGCCCATCAACCGCTCGAAGGCAGTCATCACCTGAGTGCCAAGCACCTTCTGCAAGCGCTCGGCGCCGAGGAACACCGCCAGCCACACCACCACCACGGCGGACAGCGCCGCCACGTGCACGATCACTTCACCGGTGCTCTCGCGCGAGAACAGCAGTACGGTGGCCAGTGCGGAAGGCCCGGCCAGCGCGGGAATTGCCAGCGGCACGATGAACGGCTCGCCGCCCTCCTGCTTGCCCAGCACCCCGTCCGGATGCGGGAACACCATGCGGATCGCGATCAGCAGCAGGATCACGCTGCCGGCGATGCGCAGCGAAGCTTCCGACAGGCTCAGGGCCTTCAGGAAGTGGCTGCCGAAGAACATGAACACCAGCAGCACGACAAAAGCGATCAGGCATTCGCGCACCACGATTTTCGGGCGGCGCTTGGGCGGCACCGTCGCCAGCGCCGATGCAAAAATGGGAACGTTGCCGAACGGGTCGGTCACCAGCATCAGGAGGATGAAGGTCTGGAAGAAGTCTTGAGTCATGAGTGCGAGTTTACACCACCGGCTTGCGCCCGCGAAGTGGCGGCCGAACCGCCCTTGCCCAGCTTGCGGTCGCAAGCCTCGACGCTGGCCACGTCCGGCCAGAGCTCGGGCATGATGCGCTCGCCCAGTTCGTTGCGCAGCTTGAGGTAAGTACTGCGGTCATTGGCGCGGCAGGCGAACGAGGCGAACTTGTTGCGGCCGCGCAGGTCTTGCGGATGCCGCTGCAGCAAGTCCTCGAAGCCGGCCTTCACCATGCGCCATTCCGGCAGGCCGCGCTGGTCGCGGAACTGGATCGCTTCGTTGCCGTTGCCGTCTTCGCGCCAGTACAGGCGCGCATACATGGCGCCGCCTTCCACCGCCTTGGTGAAGAACACGGCGCGCCGCGCAAACTGGTCGAACTGCACTGCGCTGCCGCCCGAGCGCGGGCTGTAGGCGCGCGACATTGCGAAATGGATCTGCAGGTCGTTCGGGAAGGCCTGTACCGCGTCGAGGTAGGCGCTGGCGGCACTGCGGCGCGAACCGGCGCCTTCAAGCTGCAGGCTGATGTTCAGGCTATGCCACAGCGGGCAGGTATTGGCTTGCGCCTTCACATGCTGCAGCCGCGCAACACCGCGCCCCAACTGTTCCTGGTAAAACTCCATCGCTTCCTTCGGCAGGTGGCCGACTGCCCCAAACCGCAGCTGCGCGGCATAGGCGCGCCAGTAGATGGCTTCCACCAGCGCTTGCGCCAGCGCATCGGGCGCCTGCTGGCGCCACTGCTCCAGTGTATTGCGATCGGCTTCCCAGGTTTGCGTGGTGCGGAAATAGCTGTCGAATTGCGCTTCGAAGCCAGCCGGGTCGGCCGCGCACGATTCGCGCAGCCCGCGCTCGATGGCGTCGAATTTGCGCTCGGCCCAATGCTTTTGCAGCACCGCCGGTTTAGCGGCCTGGGCGCCACCCGGCTCCGGGGGAGAAACCGCCAGCATCAAAGACAACAACATCGAAGGAAACATCACAATCCCGTCAGCATGCAAAATGATGCCAAGAATTGTATAGTCATTTCTTTATGGAAATATCTCGATTTGCCACGAGTTGCTATTTTTTCGCACTTTGTGGCAGATTCAGTACACTCGCTTCTTTTCCGTTTATTTCGAAAGAAGAAGATGATGAAGCGACTGTTTTCCTCCTGCCTGATCGGCCTTGGCCTTACCCTGGCATTGTGCGGCTGCGACCGCGGCAAGGCGCCAGCCCAGGCCGAAGCGCCCGCCTTCCCGCTGCAAAAGATCGATACCGTGACCGGTACCGGCAAAGAAGCCGTGGCAGGCGCCACAGTCGTCGTCAACTACACCGGCTGGATTCATGAACCGAATTCGCCGCAGCAGCACGGTGCGCAGTTCGATTCCTCCATCGGACGCAGCCCATTCACTTTCCCGCTCGGCGCGGGGCAAGTCATTCCCGGCTGGGACCAGGGCGTACAGGGCATGAAAGTCGGTGGCAAACGCACGCTGGTCGTACCGGCCGCCTTGGGCTATGGCAGCATGGGCGTCGGTCCGATTCCGCCGAACTCCAATCTGATCTTTGACGTTGAGCTGCTGGAAGTACGTTAAAAAAAAAGCGGAAGGACTTTCGTCCTTCCGCCTTTCGTCGAGGCAGGCGTGAATTACGCGCCGGTCTCGCCTTTCTTGATCCAGGCCGCCAGTTGGTGCGGGCGCAGGCCGTCGTAGTCTTCGAACGGCTGGTGGATCCATGGGTTGTGCGGCAGCTCTTCCATCTGGTAGTCAGGCTTGAATGCGGAGCAGCCCTTGGTCCAGATCACAGCCGAACGCACTTCGGTCACGCCTTCGAAGTTGTCCTTCAGGTGCTTCATCACCTTGGTCAGGGTCACGCCGGAATCGGCCAGGTCGTCGACCAGCAGGATCTTGCCCGACAGCGGGCCCTTGGTCATGGTCATGTACTTGGCGATATCCAGGTCGCCGCGCACGGTGCCGGCTTCTTCGCGGTAGGAGCTGGTCGACAGGATCGCCAGCGGCACGTCGAAGATACGCGAGAACACGTCGCCGGGACGCACGCCGCCGCGCGCCAGGCACAGCACCATGTCGAACTTCCAGCCCGATTCGTGGACCTTGAGCGCCAGGCGCTCGATCAGGCGGTGGTACTCGTCCCAGCTAACCCACAGGTGCTTTTGGTCGGATACAGGAGTGGTCATGCTCTTATTCTTTCTGATTATTCAAATGGGTGGCGCAGGACGATGGTCTCTTCGCGGTCAGGGCCGGTCGATACCATGTCGATCGGCACGCCGACCACTTCTTCGATGCGCTTGATGTAGGCACGGGCGGCTGCAGGCAGCGCCTCCATCGACTTGGCGCCGACGGTGCTTTCCTTCCAGCCTGGCATCTCTTCGTAGATCGGCTGGCACAGTGCGGCGTCTTCAGCGCCGACCGGGAAGATGTCCACTTGCTTGCCGTTGATGGTGTAGCCGGTGCAGATCTTCAGGGTTTCCAGGCCGTCCAGCACGTCCAGCTTGGTCAGGCACATGCCCGACACGCCGTTGATCTGCACGGAGCGGCGCAGCAGCGCAGCGTCGAACCAGCCGCAACGGCGGGCACGGCCGGTCACGGTGCCGAACTCGTGGCCCACGGAAGACAGGTGGTGGCCAACGCCTGCATCGGTCGGCAGTTCGGATGGGAACGGGCCGGAACCGACGCGGGTGGTGTAGGCCTTGGTGATGCCCAGGATGTAGTGCAGCATGCCAGGGCCAACGCCGGCGCCGGCAGCAGCGTTACCTGCCACGCAGTTCGACGAGGTGACGAATGGATAGGTGCCGTGGTCGACGTCCAGCAGCGAGCCTTGCGCGCCTTCGAACAGCAGCGAGCCGCCGGCCTTGTGGGTTGCGTACAGGGCGGACGACACGTCGGTCACCATTGGGCGCAGGCGCGGCACGTAGGCCAGCGCGTCGTCCAGGGTCTTCTGGTAGTCGATCTTCGGCGCCTTGAGGTAGTTTTCCAGGACGTAGTTGTGGTAGTCCAGGTTCTCTTTCAGCTTCTCGGCGAAGCGCTCTGCGTTCAGCAGGTCGGCCACGCGGATGGCGCGGCGGGCAACCTTGTCTTCGTATGCAGGGCCGATGCCTTTGCCGGTGGTGCCGATCTTGGCGGCGCCGCGGGCGGCTTCACGGGCCGCATCCAGCGCGGTGTGGTAAGGCAGGATGACCGGGCAAGCCTCGGAAATCTTCAGGCGGGAAGCCACTTCCACGCCGGCCGCTTCCAGCTTGTCGATTTCGCGCAGCACGTCAGGCACGGACAGCACCACACCGTTGCCGATGTAGCAGGCCACGCCTGGGCGCATGATGCCCGAAGGGATCAGCTGCAGGGCGGTCTTGACGCCGCCGATCACGAGGGTGTGGCCCGCGTTGTGGCCGCCCTGGAAGCGCACCACGCCCTGGGCGTGTTCAGTCAGCCAGTCGACGATCTTGCCTTTGCCTTCATCGCCCCACTGGGTGCCGATAACAACAACGTTCTTTGCAGTTTTGTTTGACATCACAATTAACCTAAGTTTTTGAGAATCCAGTTACTACCACTTTCGTCGAGCACCAGCGCGCGATCGCACTCGAACTCGTCCTGTTCATCGTTGTGACCCGGCAGGGACTGGATCACAACTTCGCCGGACTTGCGCAGCTCGGCGATTTTTTCCTTCAATTCCGGAGCATTGCCCCACGGTGCGCGGATCGAATGCTTGCGCTCCGCGGTCGGCAGCAGGCGCGCCAGCTCGCGCAGGTCGAGCGAGAAGCCGGTTGCCGGACGGGCGCGGCCGAATGCCTCGCCCACATGGTCATAGCGCCCGCCGCGCGCCACCGCGTTCGGCAGGCCCGGCACGTACAGCGCGAACATGGCGCCGCTCTCGTACTGGTAGCCGCGCAGGTCGGCCAGGTCGATCGCTACGTCGGCGCGGCCGATGGCCGATGCCGCCAGCGCCGCCAGTTCGGCCAGCGCGTGGGTGATGCCCGGCAGTGCCGGCAGCACTTCGCGCGCACGCTTCAGCACTTCGACGTCGCCATACAGGTTCGGCAATGCCAGCAGGGCGGCACGCGTCGCTTCGTTGTACTTTGCGGTCTGCTGCTGCAGGCCCGGCACGTCCTTGCCGCGCAACAGGTTCACGATGACGTCGTAATCCCTGGTCGCCGCCGGATCCTGCGCCAGGATCGCGCGCAGCACGCCGACGTGGGTCAGATCGAGGCGCACGTCGGAGAAGCCAGCCAGCGCCAGGGAGCCCAGCGCCAGTTCCTGGATTTCGGCATCCGCTTCCAGGCCGGCATGGCCGTAGATCTCGGCGCCGATCTGGAACGGCTCACGGGTCGAATGCAGGCCGGACGGGCGGGTGTGCAGCACCGAGCCGGCATAGCACAGGCGCGTCACGGTGGCGCGGTTCAGCAGGTGGGCGTCGATGCGTGCCACTTGCGTGGTCATGTCGGCGCGCAGGCCCAGCATGCGGCCGGAAATCTGGTCCACCAGTTTGAAGGTGCGCAGGTCCGTGTCGGCGCCGGCGCCGGTCAGCAGCGACTCGACGTACTCCAGCATCGGCGGCATCACAAGCTCGTAGCCGTACAGCCGGAAGTTATCCAGCATCAGACGGCGCAACTCCTCGATCT
>DASWTB010000269.1:0-4663 GCA_036402315.1 Pseudoduganella sp.
CTGTTCGGCATGCTGCACGCCTTGAAGGACGCCGGCTACACCGTGGGCGAACTGCCCGCCACGCCGGAAGCGCTGCTCGACCGCATCATGGCGCACGGGGTCAACCTGCCGGAAGACCGTGGCGCCCTGCGTGAGCTGGCCGGCTCCGTGAACAGCGTCAGCGCCGCCGATTACGCCAAGTGGTTCGCCACGCTGCCGCCGCGCGTGCAGGGCGAAATGACCAGCGGCTTGCTGGGCCGCCTGCATGCCGATGTGCTGGAAGCGGAGCTTGCCGGCGAATGGGCGCTGGGCCGCAAGCAGGCCGAAGTCGTGATCAAGGAATTGCAGCACCTGGTGGAGGGAGCCGATCACCCGCAGCGCGAGAAGGTGATCCGCGACCTGGCGGCGCTGGCCGATGGCTACGCGGCCTGCCTGCAGGCGAAAGCACCGCGCCGCTGCTCTGCGCTGGAGCCGCTGCGCCGGCGCGTAGCGTCCTACGGCATCGAAGGCTTGAAGGGCTGGGGCCCGGCGCCCGGCAAGATCATGGTCGATGGCGGCAAGCTGCTGGTGCCGGGCCTGGTGTTCGGCAACGTGTTCATCGGCCCGCAACCGCCGCGCGGCTGGGAGGTCGATGAAGAACTGCTGCATGCAAATACCAGCGTTCCGCCGCCGCACCAGTACCTGGCCTTCTACCACTGGCTGCGCGACCGCTTCAAAGCAGACGCGCTGGTGCACGTTGGCCGCCATTCGACTTACGAGTTTTTGCCAGGGAAGGCAGTTGGCCTGTCGGGTGACGACTTCCCCAGCCTGATTGCGGGCGACTTGCCCGGCATCTATCCCTACATCGTGGATGGCGTCGGCGAAGGCACGCAAGCCAAGCGGCGCGGGCTGGCCGTAATGGTCGACCACCTCACGCCGCCGCTGGCATCGACGCCGCTGTACGACGAACTGCTGTCGCTGCGCCAGGTGGTCGAGAGCTACGAGGCGGCCAGCTCCGACACGCTGAAGGCGAAGGCTGCGCAGCTGATGCGCGAACGCGTGGCGGCCTTGAACCTGAAGGCGGAGCTGGAAGCGTCGATGGCCGATGTGCTGGCCGTGCGCGGCATCGGTTTCGATGCAGCCGACGATGATTTGCTGGCGCACGAAGTCGGCCACTACCTGACCAAGCTGCAGGAAAAGTTCATGCCGCACGGCCTGCACATCTTCGGCCGCCCGTGGAAGCGGGAATCCATCGACCTGATGCTGGAATCGATGAAAATGGGCGGCATCGACGATCCCGAAGTGGCGCGCAAGCTTGCCGCCTCGCCGCTGAACGAAATGCGCTCCCTGCTGGCCGGACTGGATGGCCGCTTCATCGAACCGGGCAAGGGAAACGATCCTTTGCGCTCGCCGGAGGCGCTGCCGACCGGCCGCAATTTCCATGCTGTCGATGGCGATATCCTGCCGACAAAGATCGGCTACCAGATGGGTTCCAGCCTGGCTGCCAAGGCTGCGGCTCGCGAGCGCTCCGAGGCCGGCAGCGAGGGCATCCTGCTGTGGGCATCCGATGCAGTGCGCGATGAAGGCGTGATGGTGGCGTTCGCGCTGGCCATGATGGGCGCCGAGCCGGTATGGAATGCGCGCGGCATCGTCAACGACGTGCGGCTGGTGCCGGGCGCCGTGCGGCGCGATGCGCTGGTCACCACCTCAGGCCTGTTTCGCGACCTGTACCCGAACCTGATCCGCCTGATCGACCGGGCCGGCCGCATGTCGCTGGCAGCTTCCGCTGCGGGCATCGCCGAGCAGGAGCCTGCGCTGCGCGAGGCACTGGAGGCTGCACTGGCGCCGCTGGGCAGCAGCGCCGGCGCCGGTGGCGGCGGCACAGGCGCCAGCACCGCCTGGGGCCGCGAGCCGACATCGAGCAACCGCGTGGCACGCGAGTGGCTGGTGCGCGTGCGCTCCTTGCAGGCGGGCATGCCGCTGTCCGAAGCCGGGCGCGCCGCTGCCCAGCGCATCTTTGGCGATGCTCCCGGTGCTTACGGCGCAGGCGTCAACCGCCTGACCGAGCGCTCCGGCGCCTGGCGCGAACGCGACGAGATCGGCAAGGCTTACCGCAACCGCATGGGCCACGCTTATGGCCTGGACGCCAGCGGCGAGTCGAACCACGCCGCCTTCGACGTGGCGCTGGATGGCATCACGCGCACCTATCACGGCCGCGCCAGCAACTTGTACGGCCTGCTCGATAACAATGACGCCTTCGATTACCTTGGCGGCCTGTCGCTGGCTGTGGAAAGCCGCACCGGCCGCGTGCCGGAGGCGCTGATCCTGCAGCATGCGCAGCCCGGCCGCGCCGACGTTGAACCGCTGGCTTCTGCCATGCTGGGTGAGCTGCGTGGCCGCTTCCTCAATCCGGCCTGGATCAAGCCCCTGATGGGGCATGGCTATGCCGGCGCCCGCACCATGGGGCAGGAGTTCCTTGAGAACCTGTGGGGCTGGCAGGTGACACGCCCGGACCTGGTGAAAAACTGGGCCTGGGATGAAGTGAAGTCGGTCTATTTCGACGATGCGCATAAACTCGGCCTGCCGCAATTCCTCGGCCAGCGCCATAACGCGCACGCCAAGGCGCATATGCTGGCGATCTTCATGGTGGCGGCAGAGAAGGGCTACTGGAAAACCGACGACGCGACCATCAAAAAAATGGGCGGCGAACTGGCCCGCCTGGTCGCCAGCAACGGCTTGCCAGGCAGCGGCCACACCGCGCCTGACCACCCGATGTGGCAATGGCTCTCGCCCCAGCTCGATTCCGCCGACGCGCAAGCCCTCGCGTCCACCCTCGCCAAAGCGCGCGGTGACACGCTGGCCGCCGATGCTTACGCGGTCATCGCACCAGCCAACACGGCCGCCGCGGCGCCGCAAGACGCGGTTACGAATCGCTCCCTTGGCTCGCAGACCGTTCAGGCAGCACACGAACGCCGTACCACGCAAGACCTCACTGAAGTCGGAACTGTCGTGGCGGCAGACGGCAATACCGCCCAAGCCCAAGCCCAAGCCCGCGCCTTCGAGCTGCGTGACCTGGCAGAAGACCAACCGCAATCCCCCGCAGAACGCGCCATGAAGCTGCTTGCCCTGCTGGCCGCCGCGGCGGCCGGCATCGCGCTGTTCGCACTCGGCGTCCTGCGCGGCACCCAAACACCAATCCATAAAGGAGCACACCAGTGATCGACAACCAAACCTACGCCTGGCTGCACGACGGCGTCAGCTTTCTCCTCGCTCCAGCGCTGCTGGCCCTGCTCGCAGCATGCGCAGTGGCGGCAGTCGAAGCAGGCATCGCCGTCGGTGAACGTTTCAGCGGCCTGAAAAAGCTCCGCGCCGCAGGCGACGCCTCCCACATCCAGGCCCTGGCCCGCCGCCGCCTGGAGCGCGCTGACCTGCTGGCCCGTATCCCGCCGATGCTCGGCCTGATGGCCACCATCATCCCGCTCGGCCCGGGCCTGGCCGCGCTTGGCCAAGGCAACCCGGCGCAACTGGCCAGCGCCGTAACAGTCGCTTTCGACGCCACGGTGCTAGGCCTGGTCGCCGGCATCGCCGGCCTGGTGATCGGCAAGCTGCGCCGCCGCTGGTACGAAGAAACGCTGGAAGCCTTGGAGCACGCAGCATGAGGGACCAGGCCCAAGCCCCCGGCACCGCCGCCGCCCCGGCCCGCAAGAGACTGCGCCTGTACCGCCACCTGGATTCCCGCTTCGACGACAGCGACGAAGACCCGCGCGCCAGCCTGGTCAACCTGGTCGACGTGATGCTGGTGTTCGCCTGTGGCCTGATCGCCGCCATCGCCGGCAGCCAGGGCGCGCTCCAGCATAAGCCAGTCGAAAAGGGGCGCCAGATCGAACGCCCGGCCGCTGGCGTCACGCAAGCCGGCAGCGGCTACGACCGGGTCGGCGAAGTATTCCGCGACCCCAAGACGGGCCAGCTTGTGCTGATCGAGCCAGCGAAAAACGAAGCAACGCCCTCCAGGTAAGCCGGTACCCTCCTATCAAGCAAGCCGGCAAGGCTTAATTTGGGTACTTGCTGCCATCGAAATTTAGGTGGCAGTACTGATTCCTGCCCCCCATCCCCTAGCCCACCATTAGCACTCCGTCGCCCCAGGCATGCATCTGCCACGGGCAACGGAGGCATCAACGCCATTTCGGCCGGTCGATACCTCGTCCGACCAGATCGAAATGTTGACAAATTCTAAATACTTCGCTACATTAAATACCTATCGGTACGAAATTCACCGGCAGGATCTCGACATTGGTTGTACGCACCTTCAGAGTTGAAAGACGCCATGAACAGCCTCAGTAAAGAGCAGACCGTCGCCGTTGCCGCCTTCATTCGGGCCTGCCACAGTGTATCGACGCTTCAGGATTTCAGCGATGTTGTAGGCCCGCGCCTGCGCGACGTGTTGCCCCATGCGATGTTCGCATGCGGTTGCATGCGCATGGCAGACCGGCGCATCGTGGAAGCGGTTAATTTCAGTTTCCCTGCCGCTTTCATGAACGGCTTTGTGGTCGAGGATAACCACTGCCCATGCCCGGCGCTGCGGCGCTGGGTTGAGACGCGCAGCCCGGTATTCATCGACCCGGATTCACCGCTGCTGCTGCCGGGTGACCGCGCATGGCTGGCCAAGGCCGAACGGCATGGCATCCGCAATGTCGCTATCCATGGG
>DASWTB010000270.1:0-1981 GCA_036402315.1 Pseudoduganella sp.
CACACGGGAACCAGTTCCCGGCCCAGCATGCCGCCCGCGCCATTGATTTCGTCGATGGCCAGCAGGGCACCCTGCAACTGCGATTGGCCAATAGTGGAAGTGGCGCCGGTTTCCGAGTAAAGGATTCCGATGCGTATGGGATCAGTCTGTGCCAAGGTTTGTCTCCTGTCCGTGCCGCTGGCATGGCGAATCGATGTGCTTGTCGCAGTCCATCGCGGTCGCACGCCAGATTACTTCAAATCGCAGCCATGACGTACCGCTGCTGCGCGCCATTACCAGCGGCCTGCCGCCAGCCGCGCGCTCATGTGAGCCAGCCGCTGCGGCAGGTGTTGCGCATCATCGGCAATGCCGAAGTTGCGCCAGCCGAAAATATGGCGCACATAGTCATCGGCATGGGGATCCACCGCCAGGCAGCAGATGCGGATGCCGGCATGCCGCGCATGCAGTACCGCCTGCCGCGCATCCTCGACGAGGTACTGGCGGTCATGCACATCGACGTCCGACGGCGCACCATCGGTGATGATCAGCATCGTGCGCCGGCCCTCGGGTTCGGATTGCAGCAGGCTGCTGGCATGTCGCAGCGCCGCCCCCATGCGTGTGGAATAGCGCCCCAGTAGTGCACCGACCGTGGTAGCGACTGCCGGCGTGCAGGGCTGCCCGAAGTCTAGAAGGCGGTAGTAGTTCACCTCGGCCCGGGTATTCGACGAGAACGCATGGATGGCGAGCCGGTCGATGCCCTTCGTCGCGGACTGCGCCAACAGAAGAGCAGCTTGTTTTTCGATGTCCAACAGGCTCAGGCTGTTGGCGGCCAGATCGTTGACCGACGCCGATACGTCTAGGAGCACCAGCAGGCTGGTGGGCCGCGGGCCGCGGCCGGCACGCAAGAACAGGCGCGGATCCGGCCGCAGGTTCAGCCGCCGGTTCACCTGCACTTCGATCGCGGCGTTAAGATCCACATCGTCGCCTTCCCATTGGCGGCGTAGCCGATAGCGCCGGTCAAGACGGCGAGCATGCGGCAGCAGCATGCCGCCAATCTTGTGCGCCGCTGGCAGCCCGCCTGCCGGCGCGGCATCCTGGGCCTGCCAGGCCGGCAGCTTCTCGATCAGGGTGCACCAGTCGGTCTTCATCCGCTCGATCCTCCGATCCCACTCGGGATAGGTATAGCGCGCCAGCGCGAACTCCTGGGGCGCGATTGCTTGGACGGGCTGCCCGACCGGCGCGACGCCCGCAGGCGGCGGCGTGACGGCGGGCTGTTGCAGCGACAGCGTCGCATCATCACCCGGCTGGGACTCTGGGTGTTGCCACAGGTAGCTGTTGTCATCCCGGTAGGGGGTGGGCACGCAGTAGTGCTGCGGTTCCATCCGCACGCGCATCTGGCCCAGGTCATTGGCCAGAATCGAAGCGATGGCCCGGAAAGCAGCGTAGTCTTCCAGGCCATGCCGGGTCGCAGTTTGCTCGAACAGATCGCGAGCCTTGTTCACCCAATGGTTGCCGCTGCTACTGGCGCGCAGTAAGAGGATACGGTCCTGTCGAGCCATGAAGGCAGAAAAGGTAAGGTCGGACGGTTCGGGCTCGGCGCACAGATGCGCCTCGAACCAATGGCGCACACCCGGACAGGCTAATATCAACAGGCGCTCGACCCGCGCATCCTCGATGGCCGAAACCACGGTCTGCCCCATGGGCTTGAGTGCACTGCCCAGCTGGCCTGCGGGTGAGTAGCGCAGATGCGCTGTGGCATGCGCCACCATGGCTTCCTGCAAGCCTGCCTCCCAGTGTGCTGGCGCGCCATCCACCATCGGAGGCACCAGCAAGCTTGGCATGACCTGCCGCGCGCGCCCGTGGCCTGCCACCAGCACGGCACGTGAGGGAGGCGGCTTGGGGGCGCCTGAGGGCGAAGCCGGCGCCTCCCGTATCTGCAGCGGTTGTGCGCTGACCGGCTGCAGCGCCAAACCGCAAGCCAGCATGCTCAGGCGATGCCAAG
>DASWTB010000271.1:0-6085 GCA_036402315.1 Pseudoduganella sp.
CTGGGCGGGGAACGTATCAAGGGCTATGTGCCGGAGGAGGTGCTCGGCACCCACTATCGCCGCTTCTTTACCGAAGAAGACAAGGCGGCCGGCGTGCCGGAACGGGCGCTGGCAGTCGCGGCGCGCGAGGGGCGCTACGAAAGCGAAGGCTGGCGTGTGCGCAAGGACGGCACGCGCTTCTGGGCCCATGCCGTGATCGATGCACTGTACGACGACGATGGCGAGTTGCTTGGCTTCGCCAAAGTCACGCGCGACAATACCGAGCAGCGCAAGGCGCTGGAATCGCTGGAACAGGCACGCGCAGCTTTGTTCCAGGCACAGAAAATGGAATCGATCGGCCAGTTGACGGGCGGCGTGGCGCACGATTTCAACAACCTGCTGGCGGTCATTTCCAACGGCATCGACATCCTGCGCACCGCGCCGCCGCAAGCTGCAAGCGGGCGCGTGCTGGAAAGCATGCGCCGTGCTGTCGAACGCGGTGCCGCATTGACGCAGCAACTGCTGGCCTTTGCGCGCCAGCAGCCCCTGGCGCCCAGCGTGCAGCAGCTGAACCGCCTGGTGCTCGGTTTCGAAGGCGTGCTGCGGCGCGCTGCCGGGCCATTGATGCGCTTTGAAATGGACCTCGATCCCAAGTTGCGCCAGGCATCGATCGACGAAGCGCGCTTTGAAGCCGCCTTGCTCAACCTGGTGGTCAACGCCCGCGATGCGATGCCGGAAGGCGGCACGCTGGAAGTCACTACCCGCAATGTCGCGCTGGCAGCCAACCAGGCCGGCGCGCTGCCGGCCGGCGACTATGTGCGGGTGAGCGTCGCCGACACCGGCATCGGCATGAGCGAAGAAGTGCGCCAGCGCGCCTTCGAGCCGTTCTATACCACCAAGGAAGTCGGCAAGGGTTCCGGCCTGGGCTTGAGCCAGGTGTATGGCTTTATCGTGCAGTCGGGCGGTGCGGTAACCATCGATACCGAGGAAGGCAAGGGCACCACGATCAATCTCTTCCTGCCCGCGCTGGAGGAGTCGGTGCCGGAGGCCGCAGCGCCGCGCGCCACGCGCGAGGAGCGCGTGCTGATCGTGGACGACGATCCGCTGGTAATGGAGTCGGCGCGCGAACTGTTCCAGGCGATGGGCTACGGCACGCTGCATGCCAACGATGCGGCGGCCGCCTTGCGTGTCCTGCAGCGCGATAGCGAAGTGGACGTGCTGTTCAGCGACGTGATGATGCCAAACGGGATGACGGGACTGGAATTGGCGCGCGAAGTACGGCGGCGCTATCCGCATATCAAGATCATCCTGTCTTCCGGCTTCCCGCAATCCGATCCGGAATTTACCATCGTCGGCAAACCTTACCGCCTGGCCGACCTGGCCCGCCAGCTGCGCACGGGCTGAGTTACACTCTACGCCTTTGACAAGCCGTAGAGGGGACAGATGAAAAAAATCGTACTGGGAGGACTGGCCATGCTGATGGCAGGTAGCGCCATGGCGGCATCGGTGCAGGACGTGGCGGAGCGCTACCGCAAGCTGGCGCTGGCCATCGGCCAGCACGACGCCAGCTATGTGGATGCTTATTACGGGCCGCCGGAACTGGAGCAGCAGGCCGCAAAGGAAAAGCAAAGCCTGGCTTCGATCAAGTCCGGCGTAGTGGCCGCCCAGCGCGACATTGCGCAGCAAAAGGCCGGCGGCGCCGACGAAGCGCTGCGCATCGAATTCCTGTCCAAGCAGCTCAAAGCCATGCAGGCGCGCGTCGAAATGATGGAAGGCCGCAAGTTCACTTTCGACCAGGAGACCGCGCTGCTGTACGACGCGGTGACCCCGCACCATGACCGCGCCTATTACATGGCGCTGGTGGCGCAGGTCGACAAGCTGCTGCCGGGCGATGGCGCGCTGCCGGAGCGCCTGAAGGCTTTCCGCGCGAAGTTCGCGATCCCCAAGGAGAAGCTGAAGCCGGTATTCGATGCCTCCATCGCTGCCTGCCGCGAACGCACGGCGGCCTTCATGGCGTTGCCGCAGAAGGAAAGCTTTGTGCTGGAATTCGTGACCAACAAGCCGTGGTCCGGCTATAACTGGTACAAGGGCAATGCGCACAGCCTGATCCAGATCAATACCGAATTCCCGATCTATATCGAGCGCGCGGTGGACCTGGGCTGCCACGAAGGCTATCCGGGCCACCACGTCTACAACGCCTTGCTGGAGCAGTCGCTGGTGAAAGAGCGCAACTGGGTGGAGTTCAGCGTGTACCCGCTGTATTCGCCGATGTCGCTGATCGCCGAGGGCAGCGCGAACTACGGCATCGAGATGGCGTTCACCGATGAAGAACGGTTGGCCTTCGAGCAGAAGGTGCTGTACCCGCTGGCGGGACTGGACCCGGCGCTGGCGCCGCAATATGCCAAGCTGATGAAGCTGCTCGGCAAGCTGAGTTATGCCGACAACGATGCGGCACAGGCTTACCTGGAAGGGAAGTGGACGCGCGAGCAGACCATTGAGTGGCTGGTGAACGTGGCCCTGTACCCGCCGGAGAAATCGGCGCAGCGCCTGTCCTTCTATGACGCCAACCGCGGTTACGTCATCAACTACAACCTTGGCAAGGACATGGTCAAAGCCTGGGTGGAAAAGCATGTGACCACCACCGACCCGGTGGCGGCCCGCAAGCAGCGCTGGGAAGCGTTCAAGACATTGCTGTCGTCGCCGCGCCTCGCCAGCGGCTTAAGATAAGCGCGCTGCTCAGGCAGCCTTCTTCGAGCTCAGGCATTCTTTCATGAAGGCCTTGCGCTCGTCGCCCTTCTTGCCTGCTGCGTCCGCATTGCAGGTCTTCATCTTGTCCTGCTGCGTCACTGGCGCGGCAGGCTTGGCGCTCAGGCATTCTTTCATGAATGCCTTGCGTTCGTCCCCCTTCTTGCCCTCAGCTTCCTTGTTGCAGGTTGTCATCTTGGACTGTTGGGAGTTCTTTGCCGGCGCCGGGTCCGCGGCGAAAGCGGCGGAACAAGACAGGGCCAGGGCGGCAATGATCAGTTTTTTCATGAGGGGGTTCCTTCTAACAGTTGAGTTGGTCTTGCGGTAGTAACTATACATAGATTTTTTGTCGATGTGGCCTATTCTCAAAGGACGCCGATGAGGTCAAACGGTCGTTTCGAAGGGGAGTGAACATGGACAATAAGAATGTCTTCAAATCAGGGACTACCTGTGCCGGCCTGGCGCTGTTGCTGTTGTCTGCCTGCGCGGGCACGGATCCCAAGCTGGGCGGTGCGCCTACCATGGCGACCGGTTCCGCCGGCGGCGCCACGGCGTCGAATGCCAACACACAGCTGGAAAAATGTGACAAGCCGCTCGGCACGCTCGGCGTGGTGGAAGATACGGCCGCACCGTGGTACCACCACCTGTCGCAATACAAGCTCGGCTCGACGGTGCCTGTGCTGCGCATGATGATCCAGCAATCGAATTGCTTCGTCGTCGTCGAGCGTGGCGCCGCCATGGGCAAGCTGATGCAGGAAAGGGCACTGGCGTCGTCCGGCGAAATGCGGTCCGGCAGCAACTACGGCAGGGGCCAGATGGTGGCGGCTGACTACACCATGAGCCCGAGCATTACCTTCAGCCAGAAGGGCACCCAGGGTGTCGGCGGTGCGCTGGGCGGCCTGGGCTTGCTGGGTAGCGTGGCGGGCGTGGTGGCCGGCGGGCTCAAAGCCAACGAGGCTTCCACTACCTTGCTGATGGTGGATAACCGTTCCGGTATCCAGTTGGCGGCGGCGGAAGGCAGCGCCAAGAATTATGACTTCAATGTCGGCGGCGCCTTGTTCGGCGGCGGCGGTTTCGGCGCGGCCGGCGGCTACTCCAACACGCCTGAGGGCAAGATCCTGATTGCCTCCTTCATGGATTCGTACAACCAGCTGGTGAAGGCGGTCCGCAACTACAAGGCGCAGGAGGTGGCTGGCGGCATGGGAACCGGCGGTGCGCTGGGCGTGCAGGGCGGTTCGACGCCAGCTTCCAAAGAGCTCGAGAAAAAGCCGGCCAGGAAGAAAAACTGACTCCACTCCAAGGCGGGAAGGCGCCGGTCCGGCTGACGACGTCATCCCTCATGGAATTGCGGGAAAAACGGCCTATAGTGTAAGTAGCTCTTCGGAAGGGAGGTCGCCATGACCCGTAAATACATCGACTGCCGCGAGTTTCCCAGCGATACGCCGTGCAGTGTCGCCATTGCGGCAGACAGTGAGGAAGAACTGCTGGAAGTCGCGGTTCAGCACGCAATCTCGGCCCATAAACATGCGGACAGTCCAGAACTGCGCAGCGCCATCCGCGGCATGATCCACGAGGGCACGCCGCCTGAGCATGCGATGCCGCCAGGGGTGACGACGGGTACGCCGGAAGGCGTGCGGCCGCATTAAGCGGCTTGCACTGCGGTTCTGGTTTCCAGATAACGGACCAGGTCGCGCCCGAGCACGCGCAGGCGTGCCGTTTCGACTTGGCGTTTCTTGTAGGCGTCGTGGCTGGCTGGGCCTTCCAGCGTGCGGCCGTGGCTGGCCTTGTCCATCAATTGGATCTCGTACTCGAAGAAGAAGCCGACGTCATAGTCGGGGCCGCTGGCTGCCGGGTCGTCCGGCGGCAAGTGGATCATCTTGCGCACCGTGACCTGGATGCTGTTGAACCCGGCGCCGCTGTGCGGGTTGTCGGCCCGCGTTTGCGGCGAGGATATCTCCATCAGTTCCGCGTCCATCTTTTCCAGCAATTCGGCCGGGTAGCCGTCGGCCGCTTCCAGCATGCAGCGGTACTGTGTAAATACTTCCTTGGCCGCTTCCATGTCGAGCAGCGTATTGCGGGTGCGCTGGGAATCGACGTTGGTCACCGAGATCAGGTGGGCGCGCTGCAGCGTGCGCAGGGCGAGCAGGCATTCAAAGCGGGTGTTGAAGATCAGCCGCACGCCGAGATGGTCGAAGATGTCGGCCGCCAGGTAGGCGGCCTTTTGCAATAGCTTGAGCAGGATGCTGCTGCGGCTTTTGTTGTTTTTGCGGTCGAAATGCAGCAAGGGCAGGCAAGTCTCTCCATCGCTCAGGTAGAACTGGCCGCCTTCTTCGCGGATCACTTCGTCCAGGCCGGCAAACACTTGCTGGCGGATGGTATTGAAGTAGCGCAGCTTGAGGTTGTTATCGATGTAAAAGATGCCGTGCATGACTTTGAGTACGGCGCAAGACCACATGCGGCGCAACTCGACTTGCTCGTTGCCGTGCAGCGAAGCGAACACCAGCAAATCCAGCGGGTCGTCCGGCGCGCTGACTTCCGGCGGGACCAGGGCTGCCTGGCCGGGCGTCAGGAAGGTGCTGCAGATGAAGTCCAGCGCTTCGCCATGGGCGCGCGCGATCACTGCGCGGGCATGTGGGTTGTCGATATCGAAGCCGTATTCGCGCACGAACTGGTGGGCGTCATGCTTGTTGCGCAGGGCCAGTCCGCCGAGGTCGATTGCCGACACGCCGGAGGCGATGGCATTCAGGTAGGTCCAGTTCAGGGAAAACTTGCCCTGGCACTTGAGTGAGGGATGCATGCGGAAAGTATCGCAGCCTGCGCTGTGGGCTGCAAGCCAGGTGTTGTAAGCAAATCGTGCTTGTGTATTAGTAAAAAAATAATGTAATATTTTCTCGGTGGTAACTTTTATAACGCTTAACAGGAGCAGCCGTGACCAATCCCTATTCCATGCCGCAATCCGAACTGACCGAACCGGTCAGCAACGAGACTTACCTGCCCAAACTGTTTTCCCTGTCCGGCCGTATCGGCCGCGTGCGCTACCTGGCCTATGGCATCGGCGCCGGCCTGTTGATGCTGCCGCTGGCCGTGCTGTTGATGGGCGTCGGCTTCCTGACCGGTGCCGCGGCCGGCCCCGATGCGGCAGCCGGCGGCGGCTTGCTTGGGGTCCTGCTGCTGTACGGCCTGTCGTTCGCAATCACGCTGGTGCTGGCGCGCCGGCGCTTGAACGATATGGGCAAGACCGGCTGGCTGGGGCTGCTGATGCTGGTGCCGCTGGTGAACGTGATCGTTGGCCTGTGGCTGCTGTTTGGCCCGGGCGATGCGCAGGCGAACGAATACGGCCCGGCGCCGGCCCCCAACACCA
>DASWTB010000272.1:0-4438 GCA_036402315.1 Pseudoduganella sp.
TCTTTGACCAGCGCATCCTGGTCGAACTGGGTCAGGAAAATGATGTGCGCCTTGGGGGCCACGGCCAGGATCTGGCGCGCCGCGTCCAGGCCCGTCATCTGCTCGCCGAAGCGCATATCGAGGATAGCAACATCCGGTGCCAGGGCCTGGTAGGCCTCGACCGCTTCGGCCGGCGTGCGCGCCTGGCCCACGACTTCCACCCCAAAACTGGCCAGCGCCATCGCAAAACCACCCATCACCACAGGGTGATCGTCTGCCAGCAGTACTTTGATCTTGTTCATAGCATTCCTCATTTCCAGATGATGGAAGGATAACACGCCAAGACATAGCAATAAAAATTGCTTGCATATTTCCATTGGATAGAAGAATATTCTGCCATGGACTGGCAATTCAGCCTACCAACAAGAAGAAAGGAGCATTTCCATGAACTTCGACACCTCCCGCAAGAACTACTCTGGCCTGGCGTTCGTCGCCCTCTTGCACCTTGTTGCCGCCGGCATCGCGCTGAAGCATTCCACGATCTTGATCACCCGTGCCACGGAATCGGTGCCGGTCACCGTGACGCCGCTGCCGCCTGAACCGAAGGTCTTGCCGCCAAAGGTGCCCGACGTCGTGCCGACACAACTGCCGGTAATCACGCTGCCCGAGTTGCCGATCGAGATAGCGCAGGTCGATCCGCCGATTACCACCGTGCCGCCAGACAGTACGCCGCATGACAAAACGCCACCCGGCCCGTCAGGTTTCGACACAAAACGCGATCCGGTCGAACCCGCGCGCCGCCAGCCGGTGAACGTGGCTGCCGTGATCGATGCCGCCAGCTGCGCCAAGCCGAATTACCCGGCGGGTGCCCTGCGCAACGGCGACGAAGGCACGGTCACCCTGGCTTTCCTGATCGGCAAAGACGGTCACGTGGCCAACGCCAAAGTCGAACGCACCAGTGGCCATCGCGAGCTGGATCGCGCTGCACTGCAAGGCCTTTCGATGTGCGCCTTCAAGCCCGGCACCATCGACGGCGTGGCACAGGAGTCCTGGGCCCGCATGCAATACGCCTGGCGCCTGGACGAGTAAGCAAACGGGTGAGCAATAGAGCGCGGCAGTAAAGCAAATTCCCCTATCATGCGCCGGTTAACCATGTGGTTGCCGGCGCATGCTCTATGTTCATCAAGCTTTCCTTCCGCCAATTACTACTGGGCGTCTTCCTGCTGATCGCCCTGCTGCTCAGCGCCACCTCGATCCAGGCCCTGTTCACGCTGGACCGCCTGGCCGCAGAAAGCCGGGAAGTCGGCCAGCACGCCGTCGTGCTGACGGCGAACGTGCAACGCCTGGCCGAACGCAGCGTGGCGATGGAACGCAGCGCGCGCCAGTTCCTGGTGCTGGACGATCCCGCCTTTCGCGACCGTTACGCCGCCGCCTGGCGCGACGGCGAAGATGCGTTGTCCGCGCTGTCGGCCGGCCTGCCCTCCGTGCCGCAGGCAAGTTTCGCCGCCTGGCGCGACCAGGGCGAGCAAGCCTGGCACGCACTGCAGGCGCCGAACACCAAACGAGCGCAGCGCCAGCACATGTTGAACACCGCGCTGGCCCGCCTGTCCCCGATCAACGAAGAACTGGCCGATGAAGTCAAACGCGAGGTCGACCAGCGCAACCAGCGCATCCTGCTTGGCCTTGAACACCGGCGCAGCGTGCTGGCTGGACAACTGCTGGCCTCCATCAGCCTTGCCGCCGCGCTGGCACTGGGTTGCGGCATGTGGCTGTCACGCCCACTGGCGCAAATCGAAGGCGCCATCGATCGCCTGGGCGGCAACCGCTACGACCAGCCGATCGAAGTCGAGGGCCCCGACGACTTGCGCCGTCTTGGCCAGCAACTGAACTGGCTGCGCCAGCGCCTGGCCAGCCTGGAAGCCGACAAATCCCGCTTCCTGCGCCACATCTCGCACGAACTGAAAACCCCGCTGGCAGCGCTGGTAGAAGGGGTCGCCCTGCTGGAAGACGAAGTAGCCGGCACGCTCACGCCCAACCAGCGCGAAATAGCCGGCATCCTGCGCCAGAACACCGCCTCGCTGCAAAACCAGATCGAAGACCTGCTGCGCTATAACACCGCCACTTTCGCCGCCCAGCACCTGCAGCGCCAGGCCACCGATATCGCCGCCCTGCTGCGCGATACCGTCGACGCCCAGCGCCTGCAGTGGCAGGCGCGCCGCATCGAGGTGACGGTGGAAGGCAGTGCGCCGGCGATCTCGGTTGATCCAGGCAAGCTCGCCATTGCCGCCAGCAACCTGCTGACGAACGCCGTGCGCTACAGCCCCGAAGGCGGCGCCGTGCGTTTCGTGGTCGGAGAGCAGGCCGGCACGCTGGCCATCGATTGCATTGACCAGGGTCCGGGCGTCGCGCCGGAAGATGCAGCCCATATTTTCGAACCTTTCTACCAGGGGATGCGCCAGCCGCCTGGCGCACGGCGCGGCAACGGCGTCGGCCTCTCCATCGTGCTCGAATACATCAGCGCCCACGGCGGCTCACTGCAATTGCTGCCCGCCAGTACCGGCGCCCACTTCCGGATCGAACTGCCTTATGAACACTAGAGCCCTGCCTTCGCTGCCGATCCTGCTGCTACCGCTGCTGCTCGCAGCTTGCGCGCATCGCCAGCCCATCACGCCAACCTTGCCGTCCCTGCCGCCGCCGCCAGCACCCGCGCCGCTCACACTGCTGGTCGCACCGCAGGATGAGGTGGCGCCGCTGCTGGCCTATCACCAGTCGCTGCGCCGCATGTCGCAAGGCGAGTTGCTGAAGGAGTTGAGCGGCTTGTCGTTGCAGCAGAAAACACCAAAGCTGCTGCTGCAATCGGCCATGGTGCTCTCGCTCACACGCGGCAGCGGCGACCTGGCAAAGGCGCAGGCGCAGTTCGACGTTGTCGCCACCGCCCCGGAACCGGAAGCGCAAGGCTTGCGGCAACTGGCGCAACTCCTGTCGGCACAATGCGCCGATACCCGCCGCCTGGTCGATGACAGCGACCGCCTGCGCGCGCAGCTGAAAGACAACCAGCGCAAGAACGAGCAATTGACCGAAACCCTGGAAGCGCTGAAAGAAATCGAGCGCGGCCTGCCTGCCAGAGGCAACAACAAATGAACGCACCAATTTCCCCCCGCCTGCTGTTGGTCGACGACGACGCCGACCTCCTGCGCCTGCTTTCGATGCGCCTGAGCGCCAATGGCTACCAGGTCACCGCCGTCGGCAGTGCCGAAGCGGCCTTGGCCAACCTGTCGATCGCGCTGCCCTCGCTGGTGATCAGCGACGTACGCCTGCCCGAGCGTGACGGCATGTCCCTGTTCCAGCAGATCCGCACCCAGCATCCGGCGCTGCCGGTCATCCTGCTCACCGCCCACGGCACCATTCCAGATGCGGTGGAAGCCACCTCGCTTGGCGCCTATGCCTACCTGACCAAGCCTTTCGACGCCAAGATTCTTCTCGACCGCATCGGCCAGGCCCTGAGTGTTACCTCACCGGATACAGCGCAGGACGCCGGCAGCGGCAACTGGCGCGCCGACATCATCAGCCGCAGCCGTGCCATGGAAGAAGTGCTGCATGAAGCGCAGCTGGTCGCTGCGTCCGACGCCAGCGTATTGATCCGCGGCGAAAGCGGCACCGGCAAGGAACTGCTGGCGCGCGCCATCCATCGCGCCAGCCGCCGTGCCGCCGCGCCCTTCATCGCCGTCAACTGCGGCGCGATTCCCGAGCAACTGCTGGAATCCGAACTGTTCGGCCATGTGAAAGGCGCCTTCACCGGCGCGGTCGCCAGCCGCGAGGGGCTGCTGCAGGCGGCCGACGGCGGCACGCTGTTCCTCGACGAGATCGGCGACATGCCGCTGCTGCTGCAAGTAAAGCTGCTGCGCGTGCTGCAGGAGCGGGTGGTGCGCCAGGTCGGCTCCGACAACGGCCGGCCGGTCAACGTGCGCGTGCTGTCCGCCACCCACCGCGACCTGGAAGCAGCCATGCTGGAAGGCCAGTTCCGCGAAGACCTGTATTACCGCCTGAACGTCATCACGCTCACCCTGCCGTCGCTGGCGGAAAGGCGCGAGGACATCGGGCTGCTGGCCACGCGCTTCCTGCAAATGCTGGCCGCCAAATACGGCAAGACCGTCAACGGCTTTGCTCCTGAAGCGTTGGAAGCACTGTCGCGCGCGTCCTGGCCGGGCAACGTGCGCCAGCTCTATAACGTGGTGGAACACGCCTGCGCCCTGGCCACCGCGCCGCTGGTGCCGCTATCGCTGGTGCAGCGCGCCCTGCGCGTGCCTTCGCTTGAAGTCCTCAGCTACACGGAAGCCAAGCAGCGCTTCGAGCGCAACTACCTGGTGCAGCTCCTCAAGCTCACCGACGGCAACGTGGCCGACGCCGCGCGCCTGGCGGAACGCAACCGCACCGAGTTCTATCGCCTGCTGCAAAAGCA
>DASWTB010000273.1:0-3500 GCA_036402315.1 Pseudoduganella sp.
ATCAATCCGCGCCACCGCCGCTATTACGAGCACATGCTCGGGTTCAAGACCCTGACCGAAGTGCGCAGCAACCCGCGGGTCGACGCCCCGGCCTACCTGCTGTGGCTGAACCTGGAACACATGGGCAACGAAATCGAACGCCTCGGCGGCAGCAGCGAGAATCTCGGAAACGAGCGTTCGCTGTATCCTTTCTTCTTCTCCAAGCGAGAAGAAATCGGTATCGCCAACCGATTATTCAACATCGGTTAAGCTTACCCCCGCAGTTCCCCCCGAATAACTACGCCCGTCCCGGGCTTTTCGTCCATGATCAATCCATTTTCCTATTCTGAAGCTTTCTCGCGCAACATTGGCTGGGTCACGCGGGAGGAACAGGAAAAACTGCGCGGGGCGAAGGTGGCGATCGCCGGCATGGGCGGGGTCGGCGGCATCTATGCCGTCACCCTGGCGCGCCTGGGCGTGGGCGCGTTCCACCTGGCCGACTTCGATACCTACGACATCGCCAACTTCAACCGCCAGGTCGGCGCCATGATGTCGACCCGTGGCAAGGCCAAGGTCGAGGTGATCGCCGACATGGTGCGCGACATTAATCCCGAAGCCGACATCACGATCTTTCCCGCCGGCGTGGATGCAGGCAGCCTGCCGGCCTTTCTCGACGGCATCGACTTGTATGTCGACGGACTCGATTTTTTCGTGTTCGACATCCGCCAGAAAACCTTCGCCGCTTGCGCCGAGCGCGGCATCCCGTCGACCACGGTCGCGCCGCTCGGAATGGGCGCCGCCGTGCTGAACTTCCTGCCGGGCCAGATGACGTTCGAGGAATATTTCCAGTGGGGCGAGCGCCCCGAGAACGAAAAGGCGATCCGCTTCCTGGTCGGGCTATCCCCGGCCGGCTTGCACCGCGGCTACCTGGTCGACCCGACCAGCGTCAATTTTGCCGAGCGGCGCGGGCCGTCGACCATCATGGCGGTGCAGATGTGCGCCGGCATCGCCGCCACCCAGGCGCTGAAGATCATCCTCAAGCGCGGCAAGGTGCTGGCCGCCCCGCATGGCCTGCAGTTCGACCCGTTCCGCAACAAGATGGCGCACACCTGGCGGCCGGGCGGCAACAAGAACCCGATCCAGCGCCTGGCCATCGCCCTGGGCCGGCGCCACCTCGACAAGCTGCTGCGCCAGAGTAACTAATACGGATCGACCAGACCATGACAACCGCACCCCTCTCCGGCGACACCAGCCGCATCGTTGCAATCCTCGAAAAAGCCAAATGGGCGCCCAGCGGCGACAACGACCAGCCGTGGCGCTTCGAAATCATCGATGCCTCGCGCGTGCGGGTCCACTGCGCCGACACCAGTGGCCACTGCGTCTACGATCTCGAGGGCTGGCCGAGTCAGATCGCGATGGGGGCGATGTTCGAAACGATGGCCATTGCCGCTACCGCGCACGGGCTGGCCACCGCCGTGCAGCGCTGTGAAGGCTGCAGCGACAAGGAGCCGGTGTTCGACGTGACGTTCACCGCGCAGCCCGGCATGTCCCCGGACCCCTTGATTTCCGCCATCGAACGGCGCAGCGTGCAGCGCCGCCCGATGAGCCGGCGCGCCTTGTCCGCTGACGAGAAACAGGCGCTGGAGCAGGCGGTGGGCAGCGGCTTCACCGTGCAGTGGCTGGAAGGCGGCGCAAGGATGGATGCGGCGCGCCTCATGTATAACAACGCCCGCCTGCGCCTCCTGATGCCGGAGGCCTACACGGTGCACAAGCGGGTCATCAAGTGGGGCAAGGACACTTCGGCCTGGGGCGTGCCCGACCAGGCGCTGGGCGTGGACAACATGACCTTGCGCCTGATGAAGTGGGCGATGGTCAGCTGGGACCGCCTGAAAACCATGAACACGCTGATGGGCACATGGGCGCCGCGCTTGCAGATGGACCTGGTGCCGGGGCTGGCCTGCGCCGCGCACTTCGTGCTGCGCGCCCGTGTGCAGCCGCGATCGGTAGCCGACTATGTCGCCGCCGGCCGCGCCGTGCAGCGCTTCTGGCTGACGCTGACCCAGCTGGGCCTGGTGATGCAGCCCGAGATGACGCCGCTGATTTTCTCTTCTTATGTGCGCAACGGCCGCGAGTTCACCGCCACCGGCAAGCTCAGGCAGATGGCGGCCGGCCTGGCCGGGCAGTTCGATGCGCTGCTGGGGCAGCAGGCAGGCACCCCGGTATTCATGGGACGCCTGGGGCAGGGCAAGCAGGCTGCGGCCCGCTCGACCCGGCCGGAACTGGCCGACCTGATGCACGGCACCGCCCGCACCCGGGCCGGCCACGCCCCCGAATGAGCCAATCTTGGCTGTCGGGGAACTTTACACCTGCTCAGCAATTGTTGGCCCCGAATGGATGAGTTTGCGCTAAGTCATTGATCTGTATCAGATATGGATCACCTGGCACGATTACTGCTTATAGGAGACTACAAGCAAGAATCGTAGATTCCCGCGACACACCCTAATAAAGTATTCGGAGCCACAAAATGATCAAATTCAACAAAATCGGTAAGTTCGTCGCTGGCGCAGTTTTGGCAATGTCGAGCTCGGTAGCCCTGGCTGACCACGTTCCAGGCCTGGCCTTCAGCGAGACCAGCTTCACCATCAACCCAAGCGCAGTTGGCCTTGAAGGTTGCAACGGTGGCACGTGCACCGCAACCTATATCGATTTCAGCTACCGCGCTGAAGTAGACCAGACCAACACCGGCATGGGCACCGCAGCGTTCTCGGAAACCGGCGGCGGCTTCTTCGGTACCTTCCGTAACGACCTGGGCGGCTCGCCAGTCGGCCAGACCGGCCTGGGCAACACGTACCAGATGTACTTCGTCTTCAGCGCCACCGGTAGCACGGCAGCAGGCGGCGGCGGCAGCGTCGACGGCACCTTCAACTCGTTCGAATACACGATCTACCTGGATCCGGACTTCAACACCACCCTGACCAATCCAAGCTTGGGCGTGGCGAACGAGCAAGTTCTCCGTAGCGGCACCACCAGCGACGACATCGCCGTCCTGGCAGGCACCCTGCAAACCGGCGGCTTCCACATCTTCAGCGGCCTGGCGAACGGCGACTTCAACGTGCTGGCCAACGCAGTGGCGATCGGCGACTTCTTCGGCGGCGAAGCCTTCGCCAGCGGCGTGGCACGCACCGACATCAACGGCGTGAACAGCAGCGTGATGGGCGTTTCGCCAACCAACCCGTTCGCCAACACGACCGACATCCTGATCAACGGTTCGGGTAACACCTCGTTCGAGCCAGTACCTGTACCAGAGCCAGCAAGCCTGGCACTGTTCGGCCTGGCACTGGCTGGTGTTGCATTTAGCCGCCGCGCCAAAAAAGCATAATAAAAAGCGCTGCGTCATGCAGCGTTGGTTGACTAGCTCAATCCCTAATGCCGTTCAGTCTGACTGAGCGGCATTTTTTATTGGGCGGACGAACGCGTCGGTTTTCTTTACACTTTCCCCCTGACTATCTGCCTTCGACTTG
>DASWTB010000274.1:0-2422 GCA_036402315.1 Pseudoduganella sp.
TCGCGCAGCCACAGGATCTTGGTGGTGATCTTGTCCATGCCCACCGAGCTGGCCATCACGCCGGAACCGGTGTAAGGAATGCCCAGCAGTTCCAGCGCGCCCTGGATGCTGCCGTCTTCGCCGTAGCGGCCGTGCAGCGCGATGAACACGCGGTCGAATTTTTCCGCAGCCAGTTCGGCCAGCGAGCGTTGGCCCGGGTCGAATGCGTGCGCGTCGACGCCCTGCGATTGCAGGGCCGCCAGCACGCCGGTACCGGACATGATGGAAACGTCGCGTTCGGCGGACAGGCCGCCCATCAGCACGCCCACCTTGCCGAATGCTTGCGCTTCTTGTGCAGTCAGTTTCGTCATCGCGTCAAGCCTTCCAGTTCGTGAGTTTTGCAGGGACGCCGCTGATCGAGCCTGCGCCCATCGTGAGCACGACGTCGCCGTCGCGCACCACGTTCATGATCGTTTCCGGCATGTCGGCGATGTTTTCGACGAATACCGGCTCAGTCTTGCCGCGCGCGCGGATGGCGTGCGCCAGCGCGCGGCCGTCGGCGGCCACGATCGGCGCCTCGCCCGCTGCATAAACGTCCGACAGCACCAGCACGTCGACCGTGCTCAGGACTTTTGCGAAGTCTTCGAACAGGTCGCGGGTGCGGCTGTAGCGGTGCGGCTGGAAGGCCAGCAGCAGGCGGCGGCCCGGATAGGCGGCGCGTGCAGCCGCAGTGGTGACTTCCATTTCAATCGGGTGGTGGCCGAAATCGTCCACCAGCGTGAAGCTGCCGCCCGACGGGATGGCGACTTCACCATATTTGGTGAAGCGGCGGCCCACGCCGGCGAAGCCCGCCAGGCCGGCCTGGGTAGCCGTGTCCGGCACGCCGATTTCGCGGGCGATGGCGACTGCGGAGCAGGCATTCTGCACGTTGTGCATGCCTGGCTGGTTGAGCACGATGTCCAGGTCCGGGAAGCCTTCCTGCAGCACGGTGAAGTGCATCTGGGTGCCGACGGCGCGCGCATTGACGGCGCGTACTTCGGCGTCTTCCGCGAAGCCGTAGGTCGTCACCGGCTTGGTCACCTGCGGGATGATGGCGCGTACGTGCGGGTCATCGATGCACAGCATGGCGCGGCCGTAGAACGGCAGGCGGTGCGTGAAGTGCACGAAGGCTTGCTTCAGCTTTTCGAAATCGTGTTCGTAGGTTTCCATGTGATCGGCATCGATGTTGGTGATGACTTCGATCATTGGGGTCAGGTTCAGGAAGGAGGCATCCGATTCGTCCGCTTCCGCCACCAGGTATTCGCCGGAGCCCAGCTTGGCGTTGGCGCCGGCTGCGGTCAGGCGGCCGCCGATCACGAAGGTCGGATCCAGGCCGCCCTCGGCCAGCACGGATGCCACCAGGCTGGTGGTGGTGGTCTTGCCGTGGGTACCGGCAATGGCGATGCCGCGCTTCAGGCGCATCAGTTCACCGAGCATCACAGCGCGCGGCACGATAGGAATCTTGCGGGCGCGCGCGGCGACCACCTCCGGGTTGTCGGCCTTGACGGCGGTCGAAGTCACGACCGCGTCGGCATTGCCGATGAAGGCTGCATCGTGGCCCTGGTGCACGGTGGCGCCCATGTCGACCAGGCGCTGGGTCACCGCGTTCGACCCGAGGTCCGAGCCGGAGACGTTATAGCCAAGCGTCACCAGCACTTCGGCGATGCCGCTCATGCCGCTGCCGCCGATGCCGACGAAGTGAATGTTCTTTACTTTATGTTTCATGCTAGTGCTTCCAATTCTTGTGCGATGGCGTCATTCGCATCGCGCTTGCCCACTGCAAGCGCGGCGGCCGCCATCTTCTGGCAGGTGCTGCGGTTCAGCGTCTGCAACAGCGCTGCCAGGCTTTCCGGATTCAGTTCCGTCTGCGGCATGTGGATGGACGCGCCCTGCTTGGCCATCCATTGCGCGTTGTCGCGCTGGTGGCTGGTCGTCGACACTACCAGCGGAACCAGCACGCTGGCGACGCCGGCTGCCGTCAGTTCCGACACGGTGATGGCGCCGGCGCGGCAGATCACGATGTCCGCCTGCGCGTATGCGCTCGCCATGTCGTCAATGAAGTCGACCACGTTTGCTTCCACATGCGCCTGCGCGTAAGCCGCGCGCAGGGCTTCAATATTCTTTTTGCCCGACTGGTGGGTCACCAGCGGGCGCTGTTCCGGCGCGATCAGCGCCAGTGCCGCCGGCAGGGCATCGTTGAGCGCCTTGGCGCCCAGGCTGCCGCCCACGACCAGGATGCGCAGCACGCCTTCGCGGCCGGTAAAGCGCAACTCTGGTGCCGGCAGCGCCAGGATTTCCTTGCGCACCGGGTTGCCGGTGACGACAGCCTTGCCGGCCACCGCGCCGAAATCGGCCGTAAAGCCGAAGAAGACCTTCTTCGCCATCGGCGCCAGGGTCTTGTTCG
>DASWTB010000275.1:0-10687 GCA_036402315.1 Pseudoduganella sp.
TGGCACGCTTCAGCGCAATGTCGGCGTCCTTCAGCGCGTCGGCGCCGCTGCCGTCGTGTTCCAGCAAGCGTACCAGGCCGAGGGTTGCAGATAGCTGCACATCCTGGCCGTCGATGCTGAATGGCGTCGAGAACAGGCCGAGGATGTTGGCCGGATTGACCTGGCCGGCGTCGCCCAGCACGCAGAAGATATCGCCGCCGATGCGCGCCACAGTCAGCTGCTTGCCGAGGCTATTCTGCAGGCGCGCCGCAACGGCGGACAGCAGCAAGTCGCCAAATTCGTGGCCCAGCGCGTCATTGGTCTCGGCGAAGTGGTCGAGGTCGACCAGGCAGAGCGTGGCGTCCTGCTTGGCCGGGCCGGCCAGCGTGGCGTCGAGGATTTCGATCAGGCGCGTGCGGTTCGGCAGCTTGGACAGGTTGTCGTAGAAGGCCGCCGTATGCAGGTGCGACACCAGTTCCACATTATCGAGGCCCACCGCCACATTACTGCAGAAGACTTCCAGCAGGCTTTCTTCCAGCGGGCTCGGTGCGCGCGTAACATCCATGAACGCCACGAAGGTACGGCTCGCCTTGCCGGCGAAATGCAGCACGATGCTGTCGCCACAGTAGATATTGCGGCGGGCGGCCAGGCACTCCTCCATCGCCTTGTGCACGCGCGGGTCTTCGTTTGCGGTCAGTTGGGAATTGGACAGGTTATGGTGGCTGCCAGTGGCAGCCATCACGACCAGTTCGTGGCAGCCGGCATCCGGGCATTCCTGCACGCACAGCACGCCATGCGCCTCCTGGCCCAGCAGTTCAGCGATCTGCGACAGCACGCCGGAGGCGAAATTCTGCACGCCGTGCAGCGCCATCAACTCGGTGCTGGAGTGCACGATGCGCGCCAGGCCGCGGCGGCTTTCATTGATGTTGCGGATCTGTTCGTAGGAGCGGATCGCGGCGGTCACGGTGGTGAACAGCTTGATGCGCGTCAGCTCGGACTTGGTCTTGTAATCGTTGATGTCGAAATCGCGAATGGCGTCGATCTCGGGCGCATAACCTGGCTGGCCGGTACGCAGGATAATGCGCACATCGGAAAGCTTTAGTGTTTCGCGGATATAGCGCACCAGGTGCAAACCGGCGTCATCCTGCTCCATTACAACATCAAGCAGGATCACGGCGATTTCCTGTTCGTGCTTGAGCATTTCGCGCGCCTGTGCGGCAGAATAAGCGTGCACGAATTCCAGGGGGCGGTGCTGCATGTCCAGGTTGCCGAGGGCGAACGTGGTCGTCGAATGGACGTCCTCGTCGTCATCGATGATCATCACGCGCCAGACATTGCGCTGTGCGGGGAGAGCTGGCTGAGCCGAATGCTCTTCTAAGAAAACCAGATCGTCCTGATCGTCGTGGCCGTCATCCGGCGCCGTGATCGAAGGGGGCATGTGTCGCTTCTCCAAGGGGTCTCGGTGTTCTTACAACTAAGTATATAGCGAATTGTTCCTGAGAACGACCATTAAAACACTTTCATGGAAGTTAACGAATAGCGGTGTGCAAGTTTCGCAAAACTTGTAGGTAAAAAAGCTACTTCCTGCGGGTTTTGCCATATCGGGTTAGAATGGGGAGTTTCCCCTGCTACTACACAACGTCTCCATCATGTCCGGCAATTCCTTTGGCAAGCTGTTCACCGTCACCACGTTTGGCGAATCCCATGGTCCTGCAATTGGTTGCGTCATCGACGGCTGCCCTCCGGGACTGGCGCTGACGGAAGCAGATATCCAGCCGGAACTGGATCGCCGCAAGCCTGGCACTTCGCGCCACGTGACGCAGCGCCAGGAGCCTGATACGGTACAGATCCTGTCCGGCGTGTACCAGGGCGTGACAACCGGCACCCCGATCGCGCTGCTGATCAAGAATGAAGACCAGCGCAGCAAGGATTACGGCAATATCGCGGAAAGCTTCCGCCCGGGCCACGCCGACTACACCTACTGGCACAAGTACGGCGTGCGCGACCCGCGCGGCGGCGGCCGTTCCTCGGCACGCCTGACCGCGCCGGTAGTAGGTGCTGCGGCCATTGCGAAGAAGTGGCTGAAAGAGAAGTACGGTACCGAGTTCGCCGGTTGCATGAGCCAGCTGGGCGAAATCGAAGTGCCGTTCGAGAGTTTTGAACATGTGCCGTCCAACCCGTTCTTTGCCGCGACCTCCGATGCGGCGCTGGTCTGGCGCATGGAAGACTATATGGACGGCCTGCACAAGGATGGCGACTCCATTGGCGCCCGCATCGACGTGGTGGCGCGCAATGTGCCGGTTGGCCTGGGCCAGCCGATCTACGACAAGCTGGACGCGGATATTGCCTACGCGATGATGGGCATTAACGCCGTGAAGGGCGTGGAAATTGGCGCCGGCTTCGACAGCGTGGCGCAGCGCGGTTCCGAACATGGCGATGAGCTGACGCTGGAAGGTTTTGTCGGCAATAACTCCGGTGGCGTATTGGGCGGCATTTCTACCGGCCAGGACATCACCGTGTCGATCGCCATCAAGCCGACTTCCTCGATCCGCACGCCGCGCCGTTCGATCGACAAGGAGGGCAATCCGGTGATGGTGGAGACGTTCGGCCGCCACGATCCTTGCGTCGGCATTCGCGCCACGCCGATTGCGGAAGCCATGCTGGCCCTGGTGCTGATGGACCATGCCTTGATGCATCGCGCCCAGTGCGGCGACGTCAAGGTCTCCACCCCGGATATTTCTAAAGCGTGATTCCTGCGCAGGCTTTCGGATTCGCGCTTTTCCTCTTCTGTTATTACGCTTACGCCGGTACTTTTTCGACTTACGCCAGCCTGTATTTCCAGGGCAGGGGGATGTCGGTAGCGCAGATCGGCGTCCTGATGTCGCTGATCCAGGTACTGCGGATCTTCGGCCCCAACGTCTGGGGCTATGTTGCTGACCACTCCGAGCGGCGCGTATTCGTATTGCGCCTGACCGGCGTTGCGGCGCTGGTTTCCTTCTCCGGTTTCGTGTTCGGCTCGACCTTCGCACACTTCTTCGCCGCGATGGTGCTGCTCAACCTGTTCACCAGTGCCCAGGGGCCGATGTGCGAAGCGCTGATGCTGTCCGAGATGCGCGGCGACCTGACCTACTACGGGCGTATCCGCCTGTGGGGCTCGATAGGCTTCATTGTGACCGTGATGCTGGCGTCGTTCCTGATGGACTGGCAGGGCACCGGTGCCCTGGTCTGGTTCTGCGGCGCGTTGCTGGTCTGCGTACTCGGCGCCGCTTTCCGCCTGAAAGACGTGCCGCGGCTTGCCCATGCCGGCAAGCCGCCCGCCTTGCTCTCAGTGCTGCGCAAGAAGGAAGTGCTGGCCTTCTTCGCTTCGACGGCCCTGATGGTGTCGGCCCATGCGGCGCTCTACACCTTCTATTCGCTCTACCTGGAAAGGCAGGGCTATAGCAAAACGGTGACGGGCCTCATGTGGTCGATTGGCGTGGTGGCCGAGGTGCTGTGCTTCTATTACCAGGCGCCGCTGTTCCGGCGCTGGGGTGTCAAGCGGCTGATGTTTGCCTGCTTCGCCTTTGGCGTGGTGCGTTTCGCCTTGATTGGCGCTGGTGCGCAGTCGCTGGCACTGCTGGTGGCGGCGCAGTTGATGCATGCGGCGACCTTCGCGCTGCACCACTCGGCATCGGTACAGACCATGCAGCGCTGGTTCAGTGGACCGTTGCAGGCGCGCGGGCAAGCACTGTACATCAGCATCTCCTATGGCGTCGGCGGCAGTATCGGCAGCCTGGGGCTGACTTCCGTCTGGCAGAACGCCGGGCCGCAATTCATTTTCTATGCTGCTTCGGGACTGGTGGCGGCAGGCGCCGTTGCCGCCGCGCTGAGCTACCGCTGGCAGCGCTAGCGCTCAGGCAGCGCGATTGACAGTGCCCACCTGGTGGCGGCGCTCGGCCGCCTTCATGACCATGGAACGAATATCGTTCAGCAACGAGAATTCGGTCGGGCTGAGGTGGATGGCCGGGAAGGAGTCGTCCCAATCGCCGTACAGGAAGCCGGTTGGCTGGCCGTTCGAGCAAAGCGGCAGGATCACGAAGCTGCGCGCGCCGCTCAATGTATCGCGCCACCATGCCGGCAGCTTGGCCGCAAATTTCGGGTCGGCCGCATTCTCGATGAAGATCACTCGGTCGCTGCTCAGGGCAGCGTGGAATACATTCGGCTCGTAAGCGTCGGCAAAGTGCATGGCCGACAGGTGCTCACGCACGCCTTCGCCCAGGCACATGCGCGCTGCATATTGATTCTCGCGGCGGTTGCGCACAAAGGCCACCGCGCGGGTGAACTGCAAGCCTTTGTAGACGGTTTCCAGCGCGATCGAGACCATCTGGCCGGGGCTCGCGGTGTCGAGCGAATCGCGCATATCGGCCAGGCCGCTCAGCAGGATATTGTTGCCCGCAGCCCGCTGGCGGGTTTGCGCCAGCGCCTTCGCGCGGCGTTCCGCCGGCTTCGACAGCGGCGCAATCGACAGGTCGCTTGCCGCAACCACTTTCGCCTGCTCGATTGCCAGCGCCAGCTTGTCGGTGCTGACCCCGATCATGGTTGAATAGCGGGCGGTAATGCGTTTGACTTCCGCCGCGCCTTCTTCGCTGTCATTCCACAGTGCGCCGGCGCAGATGCAGGACATGGTCGAAACGCCCGCCACCCAGTCTTCCGGGCTGAGTGGCTCGGCCGGCAGGTCGTCTGCAGGCGGTTCCAGGGTGCGCATGCCGGCCAGCAGGTTTTCAGGCAAGCCCCAGTGCAAGGCGGCGGCGCGGCCGATATCCTGCAGGCTCAGGCCCAGGTACTCGACTGCGCCACTGTCTTCCTTGCCTGCGCCGGTGGCCTGCTGCAGCGCGGTCCAGCGCTCCGGCATGTAGAAGGTGACCAGCATACGGCCCAGAGTTTGCAGCATGGAGCAAACCACGGCCTCCTCGCCGTGGCGGCTCTCCGCCGTAGCCGACACTTCGCGCGCGACGATGCCGGCCAGGACGGCCTTTTCCATTTCGATATGCGCCAGGCCGGAATCCGGCGACACCACGGACAGTTCTTCGATCAGCTTAAGGCCCAGCGCCAGATGGCCAATGGCTTCGGTGCCCAGCACCAGCATGGCCTTGCTGACGGTATTGATCCGCTGCCCGAAGGCGGAATACATGCCGCTATTGGCCAGCCGCAGCACTTTCTGGGTCAGGACAGGATCCGACAGCACGGTGCGCGCCATGTCGAATTCCTGATCATCCTCGCCGCGCATGGCGCCCAGGATGGCGGTGATAGCCTTGGCAAAGCCCGGCATGTCGCCTTGCTGGCGGGTGCGCTCCCACAGCGTGGCCAGGGTCTGTTCGCGCAATGCGCTCATTGAGCCACCTGTCTTGGTTCTTCAGTCATCAGGGCTGCGTAGGTGCGTTCCTTGAGCGCGGCCATGGCGGTGTGCGCCGCCATCGGGCGGCCGGTCAGGAAGCCCTGTACGTACTGGCAACCGCGCTGTTCGACGTAATGCATCTGTTCTTCGGTTTCGACGCCTTCGGCGACGACAGACAAATCCAGGTGCTTGGCAAGGTCCAGCACGGCATTGCAGATGGCGCCATCCTTTTCCGAGCCGGGCAGGTCGCGGATGAAGGTGCGGTCGATCTTCAGCACGGAAATCGGAAAGCGTTTCAGGTAAGACAGCGAGGAGTAGCCGGTGCCGAAGTCGTCGATCGCGATGCGGGCGCGTCGGTCGGCCATCCTGGCCAGGATCGTCTCGGCGTGGGCCGGATCGATCATCAGCGTGCCTTCAGTAATTTCTAACACCAATTGTTCACCAGGCAGGCCGGAGAAGGCCAGTGCGTCGTCGAGTACATCCAGGAATTTGTCGTTGCGGAATTGCCGGGGGCTGATATTAACAGATATGTATAGCGGCCGTTTGGCCACCTCCTGGAACTGCTTGAGCTGCACGCACGCTGACTTCAGCGCCCAGGCTCCGAGCAGGTTGATCAGGCCGTTGGTTTCCGCGATCGGGATGAAGCGGGCCGGCGGCACCATGCCAAGGGTAGGGTGCTTCCAGCGCATCAGGGTTTCAAAGCCTTCGATTTCGCGCGTGACCGAGTTGACGATAGGCTGGTAGTACAGCAGGAATTCGCCTTCGCGCACGGCCTGGAACATGGCCGCCTCCAGCGAAATATCGTGTTCCGGCGGGCCGCTCTGGCGCTGGCTGTAGACCACGCAGCGGGCCTTGCCGGTTTCCTTGGCGCGCGACATGGCGGCATCGGCCAGGGCAACAAGGCGCACTTCGTCTTCTGCATGCTCCGGGTAAATCGACACGCCGAGCGAAGCGCTGACGTAGATTGTGTGCTGTTCCACTTCAAATGGGGACTGCAGCGTGGCCAGCAAGCGGCCGGTGACCAGCTTGATTTGGCCCTCGTTGTAGGTGCCAGGCAGGACGGCGACGAATTCGTCGCCGCCGACACGGGCCAGGGTGTCGCTGTCGCGCAGGGTTTTGCGCAAGCGCGCCGCAGCCATTTTCAGTACGGCGTCGCCGACCGGATGGCCCAGCCCATCGTTCACTTTCTTGAAGCTGTCGAGGCCAATGGTCGCCACCGCAAAACCCTGGCCGGAGCGGCGCGCCTGGGCGATGGTCATGCGCAAGCGATCCGACAACAGCAGGCGGTTCGGCAGCTCAGTCAGGCCATCGTGGGTCGCCATGTGGCGCAGGCGCTCTTCGGTGGCATGCTGCGCCGTCATGTCGCGGCCGACCACCAGCAATTCATAAGCCTTGCTGCCAGTGGCGTAGCTGCTGACGCGCAGTTCGAACCAGATTTCCTGCGCGGGCGTCTTGAGGCGAATTTCGGCGCGGTGTGGACCGCGGGCCTGGACGGATTCGGAGAGGGCAGACTTCAGCGCCGCATGATCCAGGTCGCAGGTAAAAGCCAGAAAAGGCTGGCCTGCGAGATCTTGCCCATTACGTAGCAAATTGGCAGCACGCTGGCTGGCAAAGAGGATCTGACCCATCAGATTCAGCCTGAATACAACATCACCCGCTTCCTCTAACAGGAGGTTTGCTTCGTGATGGATTGTTGTCAAGGGCACTGTTGGGGAGCTGGAAAGCATTGTTGCGCTCGATTCTTTCTCTTCGGGTCGAAACCAGAAGGAAATGTATCACTTAAACCTCATGTTTCACATGAAAAAGAGCAACATTAGTCGATGTTTTTAGGAAATTTGTTGCCCAAGATCAGATTTATGTGAAAAGAGGAGATCTTTGATGCTTTAGCAAGCAATGTTTCATTTTTACGCCAACCTTGCTACTGCTGAAAGTTTGCGCTAGCCTCGCGTTACAGAGGAAGCCGAGGAGGGCGAAATGAACCGTTTCGACACGCACGAGGTTTTCAACCAGGTGAGCCCGTTTGTGAACGTCAACCTGTTCACCTGCGACACCGCCTTGCGCGAAGCGCTGGAGCGCGAAGGCGGCGCTTTCGCCACCGCTTCGCTGATGGAACTGGGCGCCGAGCTTGGCAGCGCGGAGATGCAGGAGCTGGCGCAGCAAGCCAACGCCCATCCGCCCGTCCTGAAGAATTTCGACCGCGCAGGGCACAGGATCGACGAGGTCGAATTCCACCCCGCCTGGCACAAGCTGATGGAGCTGATGATCGCGGCCGGCGCCCACGCCTCGCCATGGGAAGGCAAGCACCCCCATCACGGCGCGCAGGTTGCCCGCGCGGCGCGCTACATCCTGTTCGGGCAAGTCGAAAACGGCGCCCAATGCCCAATCACCATGACCTATGCCAGCGTGCCTGCGTTGCGCCAAAGCCCCGGCCTTTGCGCGCGCTGGCTGCCGAAAATCCTGTCGCGCGTGTACGATCCGAGCCCGCTGCCGATCGATGAAAAGCGGGGCGCGCTGATCGGCATGGGCATGACGGAAAAGCAGGGCGGTTCCGACCTGCGCGCCAATACCACGCAGGCCGAAGCGGTTGGCGCCGACGAAGTGCGCGCGCTGTTCGGCGCCGACAGCGAACCGGTGTATCGCCTGACCGGCCACAAATGGTTCTTCTCCGCGCCGCAATGCGATGCCCACCTGGTGCTGGCCCAGGCCGGCGACGCGGGCTTGAGCTGCTTCCTTGTTCCCCGCTTCCTGCCGGACGGTGCGCGCAACCAGGTGCGCGTTCAGCGCCTGAAGGAAAAGCTTGGCAACAAATCGAATGCCTCGTCAGAAGTCGAATTCACTGGCGCCTATGGCTGGCTGCTTGGCCCGCTGGGCCGCGGCGTGCCGACCATTCTTGAAATGGGCAACCACACTCGGCTCGATTGCGTGCTTGGTACCGCCGGCATTATGCGCGCCGCATTGACCCAGGTGCTGCACCATGCGCGGCGGCGCAGCGCTTTCGGCAAGCCGCTGGCCGAACAGCCCCTGATGCAAAACGTACTGGCCGACCTGGCGCTGGAGTCCGAAGCGGCAACCGTTTTCGCAATGCGCCTGGCGCGCTGCTTCGACCACATGGACAACCCGGCGGAAGCCTTGCTCGCGCGGCTGCTGACACCGGCCGGTAAATACTGGATCTGCAAACGCGGCCCCGGTTTTGGCGCCGAGGCGATGGAAGTACTGGGTGGCAGCGGCTATGTCGAGGAGAGCTCGCTGGCCCGCCTGTACCGCGAACTGCCGGTGAACTCGATCTGGGAAGGCTCCGGCAACGTGATGTGCCTGGATTTGCTGCGTGCCCTGTCGAAATCCGGCCAGGCAGTGGAGGTACTGGCCGCCGAACTGGGCGAGGGCAGCCATGCCAATCCTGACTACGTTCGTTTCACCAGCCAGCTGCTGGCCGACCTGCCCAAGGCCCGTGAAGACGAATTCGGCGCCCGCCAGCTGGCCGAACGCATCGTGCTGGCGATGCAGGCCGGTTTGCTGCTGCGCCATTCCCCGGCCTTTGTCAGTTCCGCCTTCGTCGCCAGCCGGCTGGCGCGCGAGCCGGGCGGCGCGTATGGGCGGTTGCCGGCAGGAACTAACTGTGAAGCCATTCTACAGCGGGCGCTGGTGGAAAACGCCTGAGGCTGGGATAATGCGCGCAATTGAACGAATTTATTCCTATTTGACATGAAACAAGATCCGCGCTTTCCCAACCTGTTCATTACCGACCACCCGCTGATCCAGCACAAGCTGAGCCATATGCGCGACAAGTCGACGTCGACGCGCACCTTCCGCGAACTGCTGAAAGAAATCACCCTGCTGATGGGTTACGAGATCACCCGTGACCTGCCGCTGACCACGCGCGAAATCGAAACCCCGCTGCAAACCATCCAGGCGCCTGTGATTGCCGGCCGCAAGCTGGCGGTGGTGCCTATCCTGCGCGCGGGCGTGGGCATGAGCGACGGACTGCTGAACCTGGTTCCATCGGCACGCGTCGGCCACATCGGTGTGTTCCGCGACCCGGAAACCCACCAGCCGGTCGAGTACCTGGTGCGCCTGCCGGACCTGGCCGACCGTACTTTCATCCTGTGCGACCCGATGGTGGCGACCGGTAACTCGGCCGTACACGCGGTGGACGTGCTGAAAAAGCGCGGCGTATCCGACGACCAGATCATCTTCCTGGCCCTGGTGGCCGCACCAGAAGGCATTGAAGTGTTCCAGAAATCGCACCCGAACGTGAAGATTTTCTGCGCCTCGCTGGACTCCCACCTCAACGACCACGCCTACATCATTCCAGGCCTGGGCGACGCGGGCGACCGCATCTTCGGCACCAAATAAGCCATGGCCGCGCCGACGGATGGCCGCCCCGTCGACCCGGCATTTCAAGACCGGCTGCAAGCCCTGCGCGACAAATATGCCGCCAGCGTTCCCGAACGTATGGCGGCCATCCGCGAAGCCCTGGCGCTATGCCAGGGCAACCTGATCCCACCACATATCGAACAACTGCACCACGCACTGCACAGTGTGGCCGGCTCCGCCGGATCGTTTGGCCTGGCCGCGCTGGGCGATGAATCGCGCCGCATCGAACAGATGGTGCGCGGCGTCATGGAAGCCGGCGCGCCCTGGACGGGCATTGAAGCCGCCGTTCATGCACTGTTGCAATGGGCCGACAAGGATTTTGGCGCGGGGAAAATTGCCGCGCACGATTGATATTTATCAAACAAGATTGATAAATCTTGTCTATAGTTAGTCATACATGTTCGGGACTTGTTGGCACGGCGTGAATTAATTTTCATCGCGGCGTGTTTTTAACAGGTATTTCGGTATAATGGCGGATCGTTTAGATTCAGGCGACTGGGTTCAAACGGTATCACGGGCGTAAAGCTCATTTAACTGTAATAGGAATTGTAATGGCAACTGGTATCGTAAAATGGTTCAACGACGCAAAGGGTTTTGGTTTCATCACCCCTGATGAAGGCGGCGAAGATCTGTTTGCTCACTTCTCGGCTATCCAAAGCACCGGCTTCAAGTCGCTGCAGGAAAACCAACGCGTGTCCTTCGACGTGACCTCCGGCCCAAAAGGCAAGCAGGCGTCGAACATCCAGCCTCTGTAATCGAGACGGATCAAAACGATAAAAAATCCTCCAAATCGGAGGATTTTTTTTCGCCCTACACTTGAGTTCGTGTCACACCATGGGTCACACCCCAAGTGTGACACGGCCTCAGCCCTTGCGCCAGTAGCCTGGCTGCGCATAAGTGTGGCGCAGGAAATCGACAAAGGCGCGGATGCGCAATGGCAGGTGCCGGCGCTGTGCGAAT
>DASWTB010000276.1:0-9997 GCA_036402315.1 Pseudoduganella sp.
AGATGTCGTTGCTGCGCACGTAGCCAACCAGGCCGTCGCGGTGTTTCACCTTGGTCCAGCCATTGGCGGCAGGTTCGGCCAGCTCCAGCAGCACGCCCTTGTCGGCGATGAAGATGACCGGCGAAGTGTCGTCGGCCGCGCCGCGCACCTTGGTGTTGGCAGCGCGCACGATCACATTGCGCTGTTTGTTGCTCAGGCCCTTGGCTTCAGTCCAGGCCATGTCGCCGGCCATGTCGCGCACCTTGACCCATTCGCCATAGGTCAGCACGATTTCCAGTGGCGCGCCGGAAGGGACAATGTACTGCTTGGCCGCCCGGGTGGACGGGGCGCCGTACAGCACAGCAGGATTGGCGCCTACCGACCGGTAGTCGATAGCCTGGGCGCTGGCGCAGGCCAGCAGCGTGGCGGCGAAGGCGACAATTCGGCGTAAATTCATCGATCAGAACCTTAAAAATGCGCAAAGGCCCACTGGGGCCTTTGCTTGCGGGGGAACCGTGGTTCCCCATGATATCGCAGAAGTATTACTGTACGGTTGCGGAGCCCTCGACCGGGGTCGAGCCAGCTTCAGCAGCTTGCTGCTGGGCGATGGCTGCTAGGCGCTGCTGGTAGAACACTTCGAAGTTGATTTCGGCCAGGTGGATCGGCGGGAAACCGGCGCGGGTGATCATGTCGGCGATGTTCGAACGCAGGTACGGATACACGATGTTCGGGCAGCCGATGCCCAGCAGTGGGTCCAGCTGTTCGGCTGGGATGTTGCGGGCTTCGAAGATGCCGGCTTGTTTGCCTTCAACCAGGAAAGCGACTTTGTCCTTGACCTTGGCAGTCACGGTCACGGTCACAGTGGACTCGAAGATGCCTTCGGACAGCGGCTCAGCGCCAACGTCCAGCGCCACTTCGATCGAAGGGGCTTCCTGTTCCAGGAAGATAGCTGGGGAATTAGGCTGCTCCAGCGACATGTCTTTCAGGTAGACGCGTTGGATTTGGAATACAGGTTGCAGGTTTTCTTCAGACATGGAACGCTTTCGTATCAGTTATATAGTTAATGCTTGTCCAGGCCACGGGGGGTAAGCCCAAGTCAAACGCGACGGCAATTGTAGCAAAACTAGTTTCTTTTCCAATGTTTTGCCCGCTTGTCCGTTGTATTTGGGGGCGTTTAACCTTTTAACAAGGGGTCGAGGCCGCCTGCCTGGTCCAGGGCATACAGATCGTCAAAACCGCCCACGTGGGTGTCGCCGATATAAATCTGCGGCACGGTGCGGCGGCCAGTCTTTTCCATCATGAGCTGGCGCTGGGCCGGGTCGAGGTCGACGCGGATCTTGTTGATGGCGGTGACACCCTTGCTTTCCAGTAAACGTTCGGCGCGCACGCAATACGGGCAGACCAGGGTGCTGTACATGGTAACGTTGGCAGTCATTTCTTAGCTCCGTGTCAGTGGCAGGTTTTGCGACTTCCAGGCATCGATCCCGCCTTCCATCACGACAACGTCGGAGAAACCGGACTTTTCCAGCATGCGGGCGGCGCTGAAGGCGCTGATCCCTTTATCGCACACCACCACCAGGGTCTTGTTCTTGAACTTGTCCAGTTCGCCCATGCGGTTGCCCAGTTCGGCCAGCGGAATATGCTTGGAATCGATGATACGGCTTTCGGCCTTGTCTTTGGCGCGCACATCGAGCACGCCGGCTTTGCCGCGGTTGATCAGCATGGTCACTTCGGCTGGGGAGGCTTTTTTACCGCGCTGGGTCAGGACCGGGAACAGCAGGGCGCCGCCGGACAACAGGACGATGGCGATCAGAAAAATATTGTCGATGATGAATTTCACGGTAATCCAATGGTTGAACTTAATCTGCGCATTATAAAATAGATGTTTGTTCGTGGCTTCGGCGGCGATTTTCACCCATTTCCAACTCTATTGTTATAGCTCTATGTATAAAATCGTATTCATGCGTCACGGCGAGTCCACCTGGAACCTGGAAAATCGCTTCACCGGCTGGACCGATGTGGACCTGACCGAAAAAGGCGTCAACGAAGCCAAATCCGCCGGCAAAATCCTGAAAGATGCCGGCTTCTCCTTCGACCTGTGCTACACCTCCGTGCTCAAGCGCGCCATCCGCACCCTGTGGCTGACCCTGGACGAGATGGACGAAATGTACGTGCCGATCAAGCATGACTGGCGCCTGAACGAGCGCCATTACGGCGCCTTGCAAGGCCTGGACAAGGGCGAGACCGCCGCCAAGTTCGGCGATGCCCAGGTGCTGGTATGGCGCCGCAGCTACGATATCCCGCCGCCAGCGCTGGAAGCCGGTGACGACCGTACCTCCTTCCATGACCCGCGCTATGCCGGCTTGCCAAAGGATTCCATCCCGCTGACCGAATGCCTGAAAGACACGGTGGCGCGCGTGATGCCGGCCTGGAACGATGAGATTGCGCCTGCCATCAAAGCCGGCAAGCAAATCCTGATTTCGGCCCACGGCAACAGCTTGCGCGCCCTGATCAAGATGCTGGACGGCATCAGCGATGAGGAAATCGTCGGCCTGAACATCCCGAACGGCCAACCGCTGGTGTACGAACTGGATGCCGACCTGAAGCCGATCAAGCACTACTACCTGGGCGACCCGGCCGCCATCGCCGCCGCGCAGGCTGCGGTGGCCAACCAGGGCAAGGCCAAGTAATTCCGGTGGCGTTGCATCCGACTCGCCGCGCTTGGCGTGGCGTCGCGCTGGCCTTGCTGCTGGCGCTGGGCGCCGTGCACGGCGCCGACGCCGCCCGGGCCGCCAGCAAGCCGACCGAACGCAGCAAGCAAAAAGCTGCCGCCGAGTCGGAGCGGGCGGCGCTGGCGCGCAAGCTGGCCACCCTGAAGGCGGAAATCGGCAAGACGGAGAGCGCCAAGGAAGACGCGGCCGATACGCTGGCCGAGTCGGAGGAAGCGATTTCCGACGCCAATCGCACGCTGCGCGACCTGGCGGCGGAGCAATCCCAGATCAATAGCAAGGTGGCCGAACTGGCCGCCGAGCAGTTGCGCCTGTCCGCCACCGTGGCGGCACAGAAGCAGCAACTGGCCAAGCTGCTGCGCGAGCAGTACGTGGCCGGCAATGAAGACCGCATCAAGCTGCTGCTCTCGGGCGACAATCCCAACCGCATCAACCGCGAACTGCAGCTGATGGCCTATGTGTCGCAGTCGCAGGCGCGCCTGCTCGATTCGCTGCGCGCCAACCTGAAAAAGGTCGAGGAAAACCAGGCCGAGGCCCAGAACGCCAAGCAGGAACTGGACGAAATCGCCGAGGAAGAAAGGCAGCAGAAAGCCAAGCTGGAACAGGAAAAGGGCCGCCGCGCCGCCGCCCTGGCCAGCCTGTCGAAGAAGCTGGTGGCCCAGCGCAAGGAAGCCGGCCGCATGGAGCAGGATGCCCAGCGCCTGGATGCCCTGGTCGACAGACTGAATAAGCTGATCGAAGAACAGGCGCGCATCGCCGCCGCCGAAAAAGCGCGCCAGGAAAAGCTGGCCGCCGAACGGGCCGCCAAGGCCAAGGCGGAGGCGGAAGCGCGCGCCCTGGCGCGTGCCAAGGCGCAGGCCGAGCGTGAACGCCTGGCGCAGGAAGCAAAAAAGGCCGGCAAGCCGGCGCCCAAGCCGCTGCCGGTGGAGGACGAGCCGAAGGTCGCCGCCAAGCCGGAGCCTTCCGAGCAGCGCGACGAAAAATCGCCGCGTCCATCCGAAGTGGCGCTGGCGCCGGTGGTGCCGGACGGCGTGTTCGCGAAACTGAAGGGCGCTTTGCCGGCGCCGGTCTCCGGCAAGGTGGACAAGCGCTTCGGCAGCAAGAATGCCGACGGCGTGGCCTGGAAAGGCATGGTGGTGAAGGCCGCCGCCGGTTCCGACGTGCGCGCGGTGGCGGCAGGCCGCGTGGTGTACGCAACTTCGCTGCGAGGCTACGGCAATTTCATTATCATCGACCACGGCGGCCAGTACTGGAGCGGCTACGGCTACAACGAGTCTGTGCTGAAACGCGCGGGCGACGTGGTGAAAGCGGGCGAGGTGATTGCCACCGTTGGAAATACCGGCGGTTACGAAGAATCGGGTTTATACTTTGAAATGCGCCACCAGGGCAAGCCGATAGATCCGGCCGGGTGGGTCAAGTTCTAGCGGCGGAAAGCAATCAATGGGCAACAAAACGAAGAGTCTGGGCCTGGTCGGCCTTGGTATGGTGGCTGGCATCGCCGTCTCGATGCAGTTCTCCGCCCTTGCGCAAAAGGGCGCCACGCCTTTGCCGCTGGAAGAACTGCGCAACCTGTCCGAAGTCTTCACCCTGATCAAGTCCGACTACGTCGAACCGGTCGACGACAAGAAGCTGCTGCAAGACGCCATCGCGGGCATGGTTGCATCGCTCGATCCGCATTCCACCTACCTCGATAAGACCGCATTCAAGGAAATGCGCGAATCCATCCATGGCAAGTTTGTCGGCATCGGCATCGAAGTCGGCATGGAAGACGGCTACATCAAGGTGGTGGCGCCGATCGAGGATTCGCCGGCCTGGCGCGCCGGCATCAAGGCAGGCGACCTGATTACGCGCCTCGATAACCAGCCGATGAAAGGCCTGTCGCTGGACGAGGCAATCAAGAAAATGCGCGGCGAACCGCGCAGCAAGGTAGTGCTGACCGTATCGCGCAAGGACGAAGAAAAGCCGCTCTTGATTCCTATCGTGCGCGAAGAGATCCGCGTACAGAGCGTGAAGGTGAAGATGGTGGAGCCGGACTATGCCTGGCTGCGCATCTCGCAATTCCAGGAACCGACGGTGGAAGACATGGCGAAGAAGCTCGGCGCCCTGTATGCCAAGAACCCGAACATCAAGGGCCTGGTGCTGGACCTGCGCAACGACCCGGGTGGAGTGGTGCAGGGCGCGGTCGGCGTCTCGGCCGCCTTCCTGCCGAAGGATGCGCTGGTGGTGTCCACCGATGGCCAGTTGGCCGATTCCAAGCAAGCCTTCCACGCCAGCGCTGAAAACTACGCCACCCGCAGCGGCGGCGATCCGCTGGCCAAGCTGCCGGCCGCGCTGAAGACCGTGCCGATGGTGGTGCTGGTCAACGGCGGCTCCGCCTCCGCTTCCGAGATCGTGGCCGGCGCGCTGCAGGATTACAAGCGCGCCATCGTCATGGGCAGCCAGACCTTCGGCAAGGGCTCGGTGCAGACGCTGCGCCAGATCACCGCCGATTCGGCCGTCAAACTGACCACCGCGCGCTACTTCACGCCGAACGGCCGCGCCATCCAGGCCAAGGGCATCATGCCGGACGTGCTGGTGGACGAAACGGCGGAAGGCGACGCCATCAACAGCCTGCGCCTGCGCGAGGCCGACCTGCAGAAGCACCTGGCCAACAGCGAAGGCGAGGAAGACAAGCAGGGCCGCATCCGGCGCGACGAACTGGAAGAAGAACAGCGCCTGCTGGCTGCCGCGAAAAAGCAGAAGCCTTTCGAGTTCGGCGGCAAGGACGACTTCCAGCTGGAGCAGGCGCTGCGCCATTTCAAGGGCTTGCCGGTGAAGACGGCCAAGCCTGAGCTGGCAGCCAAGTAAATGAACGACCAGCAGCTGCTGCGTTATTCGCGCCACATCCTGCTCGACGAAATCGGCATCGAGGGGCAGCAGGCGATGTTGCACGGCAGGGCGCTGGTGATCGGTGCGGGCGGCCTGGGCTCGCCGGCCGCGCTCTACCTGGCTTCGGCCGGCATCGGCCAGCTGACCATCGTCGACCATGACAGCGTCGACCTGACCAACCTGCAGCGCCAGATTGCCCACACCACCGAGCGTATCGGCCAGCCCAAGGCGGAATCGGCGCGCGCCACTTTGAATGCCATCAACCCGGAGTGCCAGGTGAACGCCCTGGTCGAGCGCGTGGACGATGCGCGCCTGGCGGCGCTGGTGGCGCAGCACGATGTGGTGCTCGACTGCACCGACAACTTCAAGACCCGCCACGCCGTCAACCGCGCCTGCGTGGCGCACCGCGTGCCGCTGGTGTCGGGCGCCGTGATCCGCTTTGATGGCCAGGTGAGCGTGTTTGACACGCGCAGGGAAGGACCTTGCTACTCCTGCCTGTTCCCGCAGGACCAGCCTTTCGAGGACGTGGCCTGTTCCACCATGGGGGTGTTCGCACCGCTGGTGGGCGTGGTCGGCGCCATGCAGGCGGCCGAAGCGCTCAAGCTGGTGATGGGCATTGGCGAATCGCTGTCCGGCCGCCTGTTGCTGCTGGATGGATTGCGCATGGAGTGGAACAGCATTAGCATCACCCGCAACGAGGCCTGTCCCGTCTGCGGGGAACAACATGAATAGACTGGAGATCCATCAATGAAGCGAGTTTCCGCCGTCCTGGCGCTGGCCATCGCGAGCGCGTTCAGCGCACAGGCGGCCGTCACGCAAACCACCCGCTACGTCATCATTTCCGAGAACAACGGCAAGCAGATGGGCGAGCAGGTGGTGGAAAACCACGACGACGGCCTGACCAAAGTTCGCTACATTTACAAGGACAACGGCCGCGGCCCCGAACTGACGGAAGAATTCCGCCTGGCCGCTGACGGCACCATGCTGTACTACCATTCCAAGGGCAATTCGACCTTCGGCGCAGTGGTGGACGAAACCTTCGAGCGCAACGGTACCCAGGCGCAGTGGAAATCCACCACCGAGAAGGGTGACAAGTACGTCGCCGGCCCGGCCGTCTACGTGGCGCTGAACGGCAGCTTCGAAGTCGATTCGCGCGCAATTGCCGCACTGGCCAAGACCGCTACCGCCACCATCCCGCTGCTGCCGTCCGGCACCCTGAAGCAGGTGGTGCTCGATGAAGTGCAGGTGACCGGCCCGAAAGGGCAGTCGCAGCAGGTGCAGCTGGTGGCGCAAACCGGCCTCGGACTGAGCCCGAAATTCCTGTGGATTACCAAGGGCGCCGATCCTTCCCTGTTCGCGGTAGTCGAGCCGGGCACCTATGTGTTCGCCATCGAAGGCTGGCAGGACAATGGCAAGGTGCTGGCCGAGCGCCAGAAAGTCGCCGAAGCGAAGATGCTGAACGATATGGCGGCCAAGCTGCAGCACCCGCTGCAAGGCCTGACCGTGGTGAAGAGCGCGCGCATCTTCGACAGCAACAAGGCCACCGTCGGCGCCCCGTCCGACGTGTATGTGCTGCGCGGCCGCATCGCCGCCATCATGCCGGCCGGCTCGCCGGTGCGCGGTGCCGTCAATGAGATTGATGCCGGCGGCCGCATCATGCTGCCAGGCCTGTTCGACATGCACGGCCATATCGGCCGCTGGGAAGGTGCGCTGCACGTTGCCGCCGGCGTCACCACGCTGCGCGACATGGGAAACGACAACGCCCAGCTGCAGATGATGATCGACGAAACGGCCGACGGCGAACTGCTGGCGCCGCAGATCGTGCCGGCCGGCTTCCTGGAGGGCGAAAGCTCGTATTCCTCCAACGGCGGCTTCGTGGTCAAGACGCTGGAGCAGTCCAGGCGCGCTATCGACTGGTACGCCGAACATGGCTACCCGCAACTCAAGATCTACAACTCCTTCCCGAAAGAGATCCTGAAGGACACCGTGGCCTATGCCCACTCGCGCGGCATGCGCGTGTCCGGCCACGTGCCGGCCGGCCTGCGCGCCCAGCAGGCGCTCGATGCCGGCTATGACGAGCTGCAGCACATCAACCAGGTCATGCTGAACTTCCTGTTCAAGCCGGGCGTGGAAACGCGCAGCCTGGAACGCTTCTACCTGCCGGCCGAGAAAGTGGCCGGCCTGGACTTCAATTCGAAGCAAGTGAAGGACTTCGTCGCCACGCTGAAGAAAAAGCAGGTCGTGATCGACCCGACCCTGGCCACCTTCGCCTTCCTGAAGCAGAAGGACGGCGACGTCAACGAGCCGTGGGCGGCGGTGGAAGGCAATATGCCGCCTGACGTGGCGCGCGGCTTCCACGTCGGCACCATGAAGATTCCTGATGCCGCCACCCAGGCGCGCTACGAGAAATCCTTCGCCAAGATGGTGCAGTTCGTCGGCATCCTGCATAAAGCCGGCGTACCGATCGTGGCCGGCACCGACGACCTGGCCGGTTTCACCCTGCATTCGGAGCTGGCCTTGCTGGTGAAAGCCGGCCTGACCCCGGCCGAGGCGATCCAGGTCGCCACCCGCAACGGCGCCCGCTACACCCGCACCAGCGCCGACCGCGGCAGCATCGAAACCGGCAAGCTGGCCGACCTGGTGCTGGTCGACGGCGACCCGACTAAAAATATCGAGGACCTGCGCAAGGTTTCCGCCGTTATCACGCGCGGCCATGTGATCTATCCTAAGGAAGTGGACGAGGCGCTGGGCATCAAGCCTTTCGTCGCGGACGCGCCGGCAGTGAAGCCGCTGCAGCCGGTACCGGCGAATATTGCAGGCTCGAACGACGGAGTGTTGCGCCACGCAGGCGCAATTGGCCGCAAGCACGATTGAATCACTTATACTGCCAGTTTAATTTTTCGTGAATCTTATGCAAAAACCAAGCAAACGCCGCTCCGGCGGTTTCACGCTGATCGAGATCATGGTTGTCGTTGTGATCATGGGCGTGCTGGCGGCCCTGGTGCTGCCTAAGGTGCTGGACCGCGTGGGCCAGTCCAAGACTGCCGCTGCCAAGGTCGAAATCTCCACCATCATGCAGGCGCTGAAGATGTACAAGCTGGACAACCAGCGCTACCCGACCACGGAACAGGGCCTGCAAGCCCTGATGTCCAAGCCGACCGCCGGCCCTGCCGCCAACGGCTGGAAGGCGCCGTACCTGGAAAAAATGCCGAAGGACCCTTGGGGCAACCCGTACCAGTTCCTGTCCCCGGGCGTAAAAGGTGAGATCGATGTGTTCTCCTATGGCGCCGACGGCCAGCCAGGCGGCAGCGGCGACGATGCAGATATCGGTTCCTGGGAAATCTGAGCGTACGGCCGCGCATCGGGGCTTCACGCTGATCGAGCTGCTGGTGGTGCTGGTCATCATCGGCATCACGCTCGGCCTGACCGTGATGAATGTCGCGCCGTCCCAGGCGCAAGCCATGCAGAAGGAAGCGCAGCGCATCGCGCTCCTGATGCAGCTGGCGCGCGATGAAGCCATCGTGCGCAACCGGCCGATCGCCTTCGAGGCGGGACCGGACAGTTACCGCTTCCTGGTGCGTAACGACAAAACCTGGGAAACGCTGCCGCAGGACGACCTGCTGCGCGAACGTGCTTTCCAGTTCAGCCCAATGACGCTGCTGCTTGACCCGCCGACCAACGTGCCGGGCACCATGCGCATCGTGTTCGGCCGCGAGCCGGTCGACAGGCCGTTCACGCTGACCATGGCCAGCGGCGACCTGCGCGCCAATATCCATGCCGACGGCGTCGGCCATTTCACGGTGGACTGAAGAATGCGCCAACGAGGCTTTACCCTGCTGGAAGTGCTGGTGGCGCTGCTGATTGTCTGCACCGCGCTGGGCGCCGCCTTGCGCGCCATGGGCAGCCTGACCCAGAACAGCGACGGCCTGCGCACCAATATGATGGCCGTCTGGTCGGCCGAAAACCGCATGGTGCAGGTGCGCCTGGCCAAGGTCTGGCCGGCGCCGGGCAAGACCACCTTCGAATGCCCGCAAGCCGATTACAAGTTCATTTGTGAAGAAGTGGTGTCGACACTGCCCAATCCGCGCATGCGCCGGATCGAGGTCAGCGTCTACGATGCCAGCGCGCCGGAGCGCCGTATCACCTCGCTCAACCAACTGGTGCTGCAGGAATGAAGAACGCGCGCGGCTTTACCCTGATTGAACTGCTGGTGGCGATCACCGTGCTGGCCATTGTCGCCGTGCTGGGCTGGCGCGGGCTCGATGGCATCGTGCGCTCGCGCGAGCAGCTCACCCTGAACATGGAGCAGACGCGCGGCACCCAGCTCACCTTCGCCCAGATGCAAAGCGACCTGGAACAGATCGCCGACAAGCCGCTGCTGCGCGAACGCCAGAATATGCTGGCCGAGAACAACCGCCTGG
>DASWTB010000277.1:0-4742 GCA_036402315.1 Pseudoduganella sp.
CTGAAAAAATCCGGCAAGAAAGACCTTATGCTGTTCCTGCACGGGGGCCTGGGCAGCGAAGAGTCATCGATCGAGCGTATCCGCATCCTGGGGCACTGGCTGGACGAGTGCGGCATCTACCCGCTGTTCCTGACCTGGAAGAGCGGCTGGCAAGAGATCCTTGGCAACATCATTGAGGACAAGGTGCACAGCCAGCTCGGCACCGAGCCGGCGCAAGGCCTGGGCGAGGCGCTCAAGGAAGCCTGGGACCGCGGCGTCGAACGCCTGTGCCGCGAGCTGCTGGTGCGCAGCATGTGGCAGGAAATGAAGCAAAACCTCGAGGGGGGACTCAGCGCCAATCCCAAAGCGGGCCTGGTGGCGCTTGCCGATCGCCTGTGCGAGCTGGCCGGCAAGCAAGGCGTGGACGGGTTGCGCATCCACATGGTCGGCCATTCTGCCGGCTCAATCGCCGGCGGGCACCTGCTGTCGCGCTTGCGGGCCAGGAAGCAGGCCGTCTCCAGTTGCACCCTATACGCACCCGCCTGCGATATCAGTTTCGCGCTCCAGCATTACAAGGGCGCGGTGGACGAGCAGATCCTCCCCCTGGGTGCGCTCAAGATCCACACCCTCACGGACAAGCTGGAGCAGGACGACAGCGTCGGACCGTATCGCAAGTCGCTGCTGTACCTTGTCAGCCGCGCGCTGGAAAAACTGCACAAGACACCTTTGCTCGGGCTGGAACTCGCGCACAGCGCCAAGCATGCCACTGAAGAATTCTGGCATCCCGATACGCTGTCCGACCTGCAAACCTGGCAAACATTTTATGGCAGCCAGAAACTGCGCCTGCTCGGCGAGAAGGACGTGCACAACGGCGCCCGCAACATCGCTTCCTGCCACGGCTGCTTCGACAATGCCGTGGCCATCCTCGGCGAAACGGTGGCCACCATCATTGACAAGCAGCCCAGCAGCTTGCCCAAGGTAGTGCTCGACTATTGACAGCCATGAAAAAAGCGCCCTTCAGTGAACTGTAGGGCGCTTCTCTCAGTCAGGCTTGAAATCAGCCTTCTTGCTTGGCGGCTTGTGCTACGCCGTTCATGATTTCTTTCTTGGCTTCTTCCGGACCGTGCCAGCCGTCGACCTTGACCCACTTGCCTGGCTCCAGGTCTTTGTAATGCTCGAAGAAGTGCTGGATCTGCTGCAGGCGCAGGTCCTGCAGGTCTTCCGGTTTTTGCCAGTGCTTGTAGATTGGCAGGATCTTATCGACCGGAACCGCCAGCACTTTCGCGTCTTCGCCGGATTCGTCGGTCATCTTCAGCACGCCGATAGCGCGGCAACGCACCACCACGCCTGGGATCAGCGGGAACGGGGTGATTACCAGCACGTCGACCGGATCGCCGTCGTTGGACAGGGTGTTAGGGATGTAGCCGTAGTTGCATGGGTAGTGCATGGCGGTGCCCATGAAACGGTCGACGAAGATGGCGCCGGACTCCTTGTCCACTTCGTACTTGATCGGATCCGCGTTCATCGGGATCTCGATAATCACGTTGAAATCGTTCGGCAGGTCTTTACCGGCCGGTACTTTGTTCAGGCTCATGTTTTTCCTCGGGTTAATGCTTTTTTGGACAGTCTAACCTTGCAATTATAGCGAAGTGCGCGCCGCTTGTGCGGCGCAGCACTGTCACAAGATAGTTGCCAAGGCGCACTGGCGATAGTGGTTCGCCGCTTCTTCGGGCTGGGACAGCGCTTCGTGCAACTGCGCCAGCTTGAGGTGGGATTCGCGCACCATGCGCGATTCGGCGGCGTCGGACAGGGCCTGCTCCAGGTAGCGCTGGGCCTTGCCCCACAACTTCTGCTTCAGGCACAGGGAACCCAGGGTCAACGCCAGTTCGGCGTCGTTCGGGCGCTCGCGCACCCAGCCTTCGCAGTGTTCGATCTGCACCAGCAGCGCCGCGGAACCGACCGGCGCGGCGGCGTCGCGGTAGGCGCGCAGCACGCGTTCATCCCAGTTGGCGGCCAGCGATTCTTCGCATACCACGCGCGCTTCGTCGTGCAGGCCGCGCGCGTTCAGGGCGGTGGCGGCGCGGCAGGCGACGTAGGGCTTGAGGCGGTCGACGGTCGGGATGGTGCTCCACACACGCTGCAGCGATTCGGCGTCGTGCGAGCTGTCGGACAGCAGGTCGTCATACGCCAGTTCGCGCAGGCGCGCCGACAGTGCCGGATGCAGGGCCTTGTGCTTGTCCAGCAGGCGCACCAGGCGCAGCACTTCCGGCCAGTTCTTGGCTTGCTGCTCGGCCTTCAGCGACCATTGCAGGGCGTGGATATGGCGGGTGCCGCTGGCATTCAGTTCGCGCACGGCTTCCAGCGCCGCTTCCGGCTGGTGGTCGTCGACCAGCAGTTCGGTCATGGTCATCAGGCGCGCGGTTTTCATGCTGTTGTCGCTGGCGATGCGCGCCAGCCACTGGTCGCGGCGGGCCTGCTGGCGCATGCGGTGCGCAGCGCGGGCGCCGATCAGGGCGGCGACGCCGGCGTTTTCCGGCAGTTCGGCGGCCCGCAGCGCGGCCTTTTCGGCGTGGCCGAAGCGGCCTTCGAACAGGGCTTTCAGCGCGTCGCGCAGGCCCTTGTTGCCGTCGCGCTCACGCTTGTTCTGGCGGTAGGCGGCCACCTTGCGCGGCATGTCGACGGTGGCGTTGAAGGCGCGCACCAGGAAATGCACCAGCAGGAAGGCTGCAACCAGCAGCACCATGAAGAAGTTGAGCGACAGGTCGACGCGGTACGGCGGGTAGAACAGCACCACGTTGCCAGGGTTGAAGCGTGCCGTCACGGCGATACCGATGGCCGCAGCCATCATTACAACGAGCCAGATAAAGAGACGCATTATGGCTTCGCCTTGTAGTTATGCACCGCGTTCAGGCTGTCGGCCAGCGTCGGCATTTCGATCTGCAGGTTGCTGCCCTGCAGCTGGCGCAGCAGCTGCTGTGCGGTCTTGGTCTGCGTGGTCTTGGTGTCGAAGTAGCGGGCCAGCGATTCCTGCGCGGCCAGCAGGTCGGCGCGGAAGGCGGCTTCGTTACGGGACAACAGTGCCATGCGCGCATTCAGCAGGCGCAGTTTCAGGTTCTCGCGCAGGAAGTAGGCTTCTTCCGGCGCCAGCATGATGGCGTCCGGGGTGTCGACGCGGCGCACGCGGATCAGGGTAGAAACTTCCGCCCACATCTCGCTGCTCCAGTCCTGCCATACGTTCTTCAGGCGGTTGCCCCAGCTGTCCTCATCGTCCGCCGGAGCGGAAGCAACGTCCTTGCCCGCTGCGCCCTTGCCTTTGGCCTTGGCCGGCGCTGGCGCATGCTGCTTGCGTTCTGGCGGCGCCGGCGGGGTTGGCTTGGCGTCGGACAGCATCGGCAGGCCGTCGACCTGGGCGATCACGTTATCCAGGCGCACCGCCAGGCCCACGTTGTCGACGTTAGGCAGGGCCTTCAGGCGCTCGATGTCCTTGGCGATGGCGCGGCGGATGGTGATGAATTGCGGCTTGTCGGAGCGGGACAGGCTGCGGTCGGCATTTTGCAGCGCGATCAGCGCGCCCGGCACGTTGCCGGCCAGCTGCAGCTGCTGGCTGGCGGTGGACAGCACCTGCTCGATCTCGGCCAGCGCCCACTCGTCGCGGTTCTTCGACATGTCCTGGTACAGCTGCTCCAGCGCGAGCTGCTGCGCCTGGGCTTCCTGCTGGCGGTTTTCCAGCACGCCGACCTTGAGCTGGATTTCCTTGGCGGTTTCCTGGACGCTCTTCGCCAGCTGGCTGGTCTGCGCGTTCAGCGAATCGCCCTGCTGCAGGCGGCGCGCCATCTCTTCACGCAGGCGGAACACCTGGTTCTTGGAGTAGAAGGCTTGCGCGGCCAGCAGGATGCCGAGCACCACCACGGCGATGGTCAGCGGCTGGCGAAAGGCATCGCGCTCCTGTGCCGGCGGGGTCGCTGGCGCAGTTGGGGCGGTGGTGGGAGTCTCGACGGCCGGCGCAGTTGGCTGATGTGGCGGGACGTCTTTGTTATCAGTTTGGTTAGGCAAATCGTTCATGGACGTGATTGTAACGCGGCGAGCACCCGTTCGTCGCCTGATCCTGTGAGAGTCACATTCGGGAAGCCCAAATCCCTTGCTGTTTCGGCAATGCGGGAATGGGGGACGATCAGCTGATGGTGTTGCAAGGTTGCAACGATTGTCAACTTGTTTAATTCTTTTAGCAGCCCGACAAGGCCGCGCAGGGCTTCGGAGCTGGTGATGATCCAGTCCGATGGCGTGGCGGCCAACGCGGTCAGGCGCGCAGCCAGTGCTGGCGTCAACTGCGGAACGGCGCGGCGGTAAGCTGTCAGCACGGTGACCTCGGCGCCGGCAGCGCGGAACGAATCGGCCATCAGCTCGCGGCCGGATTCGCCGCGCACGATCAGGACCCTGGCGCCGCGCAGTGCCGGCAGGTCGAGGGCTTGCAGCAGGTGTTCGGTGTCGCTGTGGGCCGGATCGGCGGGGCTGGCGACCTGGCTGGCCGGAACGCCTTTGGCGATCAGCGCCAGGCGGCTGGCCTCGCCCACGACTGCGGCTTGCAGGCCTTTGGGCCAGGCTGGAATGTGGGCGAAGGCTGCATCGATGGCGTTTGGCGACACGAAAGCGACCAGCTGGTAGCTCGCCAGGCCGGCCAGCGCGTCGCGCAATGGCGCCTGGTCCGACAGCGGGCTGATTTCCAGCAGCGGCAGCACCTCAACCTCGCGACCAAGGGCGCGGAT
>DASWTB010000278.1:0-4836 GCA_036402315.1 Pseudoduganella sp.
GCTAGCGGCTGAGCCCGTGTCTGATTGCCGGAGCTGACCCCGACTTTCTTATTCGAAGGCGCAGGTGCGGAAGCCGTTGAAGATATCGTCGCGCTCGGGCAGGTAGAAGTTGCGGAACTTGGCGGAGCCAAGCCGTGACGGCGTGGCGAATGACGCGCCGCGCAACACCTGGTGGCTGCTGAACCAGGGGGCTGAATATTCGCGATAGCGGTCGGCGGTAAAGCCGGGGTAAGGCTCGAACGGCGACGCCGTCCACTCCCATAATTGCCCCCAGCGGAAGGCAGGGTGACCGTGCAGGGCTGCATACTCCCATTCAATCTCAGTCGGCAGCCGGCGATTGGCCCAGGCGCAGTAAGCCTGGGCCTCGTAAAGAGAGACATGCCGCACCGGCTCATGCGCCGCCAAAGTGGTAAGCCGTCCGAAACGCATGGTGCGCCATTGCCCATTGTCGCGACGCCAGTAACGCGGTGCCGAGCGCTCTTGCCGAAGCAGCCAGTTAGCGCCGGAATTGCTCCAGAATTCGCGCCGCTCGTAGCCGCCATCCTCCACGAAATCCGCGTACTGGGCATTGGTCACCAGCGTGGCATCCATCCGGAACGGCGCCACATAGCAGGGGTGCGCAAACTTTTCGTTATCGAAGATGAAGCCGCCCGTGTCCGGCGCGCTGCCCAGTTGCAGCGTGCCGCCTGGGAATGCAATATCGCCTGGCGAGCCGGATGCGCGTTCGTCGTGGGTCAGGTGGGCCGGCGCTTGCAGGCCCAGGGTCTGCAAGGTGTAGAGGAAGGCCTCGCCGTGCATATCCTCGTGGGCCAGCGCCAGCCGGTATGGGTACAAGGCTTCATCCGTATTCGGCTCGCGCGACAGCTTGTCCAGGACGCGATCCAGCACTTCGTGGCAATAGGTCTTGACGCCGCCGGTGCTCGGCAAGTCCAGGCTCCAGCGGCTGCGATGCGGCACCATATTGGAATCGAACCAGTCGTCGCCCTTGCGCAGCAGCGACATGTACAGCGCATCGGCCGGATGGCTGGAAATCGCTTCGCGCAAGACAAACCATTCCGCGAACCAGGCGGTATGGCCCAGCTCCCACAGCGGCGGGTTGACGATGCGTATTTGTGGCACGCGCATCGACGCGTCCAGGCCGGCGGCGGCAAAGCATTCGAAAAGGCTCAGCGTATAATTGCGCGCAGCCTGCAAGGCATCGGCAAGTTGTTGTGTTCGGGCGGTCCGGAACGAGGCATGGATGGCGTTCATGGATCGATTGTAGCGAGATTTGAGCAAAATACACCAGTGAACAAGCAGACAATCTGCATCGTCAGCCCGGCGCTGGCACAAGCCAACAACGGCAACTGGCAAACCGCCCGCCGCTGGGCCCAATTCCTGCGCACGCGCTTCCAGGCCGACATTGCGTCCGACTGGCGCGCGCGGCCGGCGCCGGACCTGTTGATCGCCCTGCACGCCCGACGCTCGGCAGAACCGCTGGCGCGCTTCTGCGCGACGTATCCTGATCGTCCAACCATCCTGGTGCTGACCGGCACCGACCTGTATCGCGACATCCATGGCGACGCCGACGCGCAAGCTTCGCTGGAGCGCGCCACCGCGCTGGTCCTGCTGCAGCCGGCCGGACTCGCCGAACTGCCGGCCCACCTGCGCCATAAGGCACACGTGATCTACCAGTCCGCGCCAAGCCTGGCGCCAGCCGCGCGGGCGGCCCATCCGCATCACCACGAAATCCTGATGGTTGGCCATTTGCGCGAAGAAAAAGACCCGCGCACCTTCATGCTGGCCGCCGCACACGTAACTGCCCGCACCGCGCGACTAATCCATATCGGCGGAGTGCTCGATCCAGCGCTGGGCGACGCCGCCACCGCCGCCAACGCCGCCTGGCCGGGACGCTACCAGTGGCTCGGCCCCCTGCCCCATGCCGAAACGCGCCAGCGCCTGAAGCACGCCCACGCTATGGCCATCTGCTCCCGCATGGAAGGCGGCGCCAATGTCATCATCGAAGCGGTGACCAGCGGCGTTCCAGCGCTGGCCAGCGATATCAGCGGCAACCGAGGCATGCTGGGCGACGACTACCTCGGCTACTTCCCGCTGGGCGACGCGCAAGCGCTGGCGATCCTGGTTGACAAAAGCATCAACGTTCCCGGCTGGTATGCCAAGCTGCAAGAACAATGTGCCCGCCGCGCCAGGCTTTTCACTCCCGAAGCTGAGCAGGCAGCCCTGCTCGACTTGGTGGATAATCTGCTCCATACGAACTGAAAGCCCCCATCATGAGCACTGAACCAATCAAACTCACATCCTTCTCCCACGGCGGCGGTTGCGGCTGCAAGATCGCGCCCGGCGTGCTGTCCGAAATCCTGAAGAACACCAACGGCTTCCCCGTGCCGAAGGAACTGATGGTCGGTATCGAAACCGCCGACGATGCCGCTGTCTACAAACTGAACGACGAGCAGGCGCTGATCGCCACCACCGATTTCTTCATGCCGATCGTCGACGACCCTTTCGACTTTGGCCGCATCGCCGCCACCAATGCCATCTCCGATGTGTACGCCATGGGCGGCACCCCGATCATGGCGCTGGCCCTGGTCGGCATGCCCGTCAACAAACTGCCGATCGACGTGATCGGCAAGATCATCAAGGGCGGCGAATCGATCTGCAACGAAGCCGGCATCCCGATTGCCGGCGGCCACACCATCGATTCAGTGGAACCGATCTACGGCCTGGTGGTACTGGGCCTGGTGCATCCGTCGAAAGTGAAGCGCAACGCCGACGCCAAAGCCGGCGACGTGCTGGTGCTGGGCAAGCCGCTGGGCGTGGGCGTGCTGTCCGCCGCGCTGAAGAAAGGCGTGCTCGGCGACGAAGGCTACAAGGCCATGATCGACAACACCACCAAGTTGAACAAACCGGGCAAGGCGCTGTCCGAACTGCCTGGCGTGCACGCGCTGACCGACGTCACCGGCTTCGGCCTGCTGGGCCACCTGCTGGAACTGGCGCGCGGCGCCAAGCTGACCGCCAAGCTGAATATGTCGCAGATTCCGCTGCTGCCGGGCGTTGAGAAGCTGGCGCACGATGGCTTCTTCACTGGCGCCTCCGGCCGCAACTGGGATGCCTACGGCAAGGACGTGCTGCTGTCGCCGAACATCACCCAGCCACAGCATACCCTGCTGACCGACCCGCAGACTTCCGGCGGCCTGCTGGTGTCCTGCGATCCATCGAGCGTCGACGAAGTGCTGGCCCTGTTCCGCAGCCACGGCTTCGAGCATGCCGCCGTCATCGGCGAAATGGCTGCGGGCGAACCTCGCGTTCAAGTCGCCGCTTGATGACAGCCATCAGCGTCATCGGCTTCGCAACGGCGCTGGTTGTCGTTGCGGGGCCGCTGGCGCTTTGGCTGGCAAGGCGTCAGCCCGCTGGCTGGGCTGTTCCAGGGCACCGGCGCGCTGGCCACGCTTGCCAGCTGAATCCTTTGCGCATCTGCTGCAGCGCGGCATTGGCCGCACTGTGGCAATCCGCCTTTTCCTTTTCTGGATGGTTATTGGGGCCTGTTCATGGCGCTCCCGCAAATCGTCATCCGCTGGCATGGCCGCTCGCGATGATGGTTTGCCTGCTCCTGGTCTTCCAGCTTTTGCTGCGCACCAGCATACGGTTTTACTGATCGGCATGACAAAAGGGTTGCTATTTGGAAATTTCCGCCTATGATGAAGTCATACCAGACCCTCATCTACGCGCTATGCAGCTCCATGAGCACCATGCCGTCCCGATCCGCAAGGGACCGCCGCGGCCACAAGACGCACTAGCTCCCTTTGTGGCTTCCGCAAGCTCGTTCGACATAACGAGTGAAGACGAAATCGGCGATGCGCTGACCCTCCTCGCCGCGAGCGGCGATGCCATCTCGATGTACGCGCCCGGCAGCCGGGAGCCTGTCCTGGGGCGCATCCTGTCGGTCGATCCTGAGTTGCCGCATTTCGTGATGGAGTTGAACGAAGGTTCGGTCCTGCAGCCTGGCAAGGTCACCTTCGTCAGCTGGCTGCGCACCGCGAAGCTGCAGTTCCGGTTATCCAGCCAGGAATGGAGTTCAGTTCCCGGCAAGCCGCACCTGATCCCGATGACGTTCCCCGAAGCCTGCACGGTACTGAACCGGCGCGCCTCGGAGCGGGTCGAGACGCCGTTGGGCACTACCCTCATGGCCTCCTTCGAATTGATCAAGCACACCTATGAGCTGCCGATTTACGATCTATCGCTAGGCGGCGTAGGCCTGCGCTGCTCCAAACTCCAGGCAAAGGGCTTGTTCAAAGGGCGCAAAATTCCGGGCGTAGTGCTGGAACTGGGACCGGAAATCGAGATCGCCACAGAACTGGAAATCCGCTTCACCCGCGGCCTGCGCTCTTTCCTGCTGGGCGAACAGCTCCATCTGGGCTGCAAATTCCTCAGCATGACGCCGGAGGACGCCGCACAACTCGCCGAACAGTTGGCGCTTATTTCAGGAAGCGGAAAGTAGGCTCGATGTTCTTTGAGTGAAGGAAGTTGACGATGTCTTCCAGCGTCGCATCCTTGAGCAGCAGGCCTTCCGCTGCCGCACCAGGACCCGGCGCCACCGGATGCACAGTTTCTGGCGAAGCGCCAGCGGCCTGGCGCAAGTGCTCCAGCACTTGCGCGAACTGCGCAGGCCCAATACTCTCCAAGCCTTCCAGCAAAGCGACCTGTCCCGCTTCCGGCGGCTCGATGTCCAGCCCTTCATCGCCCGCAAAAGAAGCACCCATGCCAGGGTGAATGAAGGCCGCCCATTTGCCGCTCGCCTCGTTCAGGCATGGTGGCAGCGGGCCGGCCGCCAGCTCCGCA
>DASWTB010000279.1:0-8636 GCA_036402315.1 Pseudoduganella sp.
GCGCAGGCTGTAAAATGCTTGCCAACGGTAAGATTGTGCTGCACGGCGCCAAGAATGACAAGAACGATGCCAAGCATGCCTGCGTAAAGATTTTTATCATCAAAAAGGTGTCTTTATGACTAACGCAGCATTGAAGGAGCAATCCGACGGGGTGTACGTTGCCTCGTTCGAGAATTTGCGAATGACGGATGTCGAATCCGTCGGCGGCAAGAACGCGTCGCTGGGCGAGATGATCTCCCAGCTGGCCGGCGCCGGTGTGCGAGTGCCTGGCGGCTTCGCAACCACCGCCCAGGCCTTCCGCGACTTCCTGTCGCACAGCGTTGACGGTGGCCCATCGCTGGCCCAGCGCATCGCTGACCGCCTTGAACACCTGGACGTCGACGACGTCCGCGCCCTGGCAGCATCGGGCGCAGAAATCCGCCAATGGATCATCGACACCCCATTCCAGCCTCGCCTGGAAGCCGAAATCCGCGCCTTCTACGACAAACTGGTCGCAGACTCCACCACCGAAGTGTCGTTTGCCGTGCGCTCCTCCGCCACCGCGGAAGACCTGCCTGACGCATCGTTCGCAGGCCAGCAGGAATCCTTCCTGAACGTGGTCGGCATCGACAACGTGCTGGAAGCGATGAAGCACGTGTTCGCGTCCCTGTACAACGACCGCGCGATCTCTTACCGCGTGCACAAGGGCTTCACCCACGCCGAAGTGGCGCTGTCGGCCGGCGTGCAGCGCATGGTGCGTTCGGACACGGGCGCATCGGGCGTGATGTTTACCATCGATACCGAATCGGGCTTCAAGGACGTGGTCTTCATCACTTCCTCGTACGGCCTGGGCGAAACCGTGGTGCAGGGCGCCGTGAACCCGGACGAGTTCTATGTGCACAAACCTATGCTGGAGCAGGGCAAGTCGCCAGTGATCCGCCGCAATATCGGCTCCAAGCTGATCAAGATGGAGTTCACCAACGAAGCCAAGGCTGGCCGTTCCGTGAAGACCGTCGACGTGCCGATCGAACTGCGCAACCGCTATTCCCTGAACGACGCCGAAGTCGTCGAACTGGCCAAGTATGCTGTCATCATCGAAAAACACTACGGCCGTCCAATGGACATCGAGTGGGGCAAGGATGGCCGCGACGGCAAGCTGTACATCCTGCAGGCGCGTCCTGAAACCGTGAAATCGCAGCAGAAAGCCACCGACTCGCAGCAGCGCTTCAAGCTCAAGTCGAGCGGCACCGTGCTGACCTCGGGCCGCGCGATCGGCCAGAAGATCGGCGCCGGTCCTGTGCGCGTGATCCGCGATCCAAGCGAAATGGAGCGCGTGCAGCCGGGCGACGTGCTGGTAGCCGACATGACCGACCCCAACTGGGAGCCGGTAATGAAGCGCGCATCCGCCATCGTCACCAACCGCGGCGGCCGTACCTGCCACGCAGCGATCATCGCGCGTGAATTGGGCGTGCCGGCAGTGGTGGGCTGCGGCGACGCAACCGACGTGCTGAAAGACGGCAACTTCGTGACCGTGTCCTGCGCCGAAGGCGACGAAGGCAAGATCTACGACGGCCTGCTGGAAACCGAAGTGTCCGAAGTGTCGCGCGGCGCGCTGCCTCCGATCAAGACCAAGATCATGCTGAACGTGGGTAACCCGCAGCTGGCCTTCGACTTCCAGTCCGTGCCGAACAACGGCGTGGGCCTGGCCCGCCTCGAGTTCATCATCAATAACAATATTGGTGTGCACCCGAAAGCGATCCTGGAATACCCGAACATCGACGCTGACCTGAAGAAGGCGGTGGAATCCGTGGCACGCGGCCACGCTTCGCCAAAGCAGTTCTACATCGACAAGCTGGCGGAAGGCATCGCCACCATCGCAGCGGCCTTCTGGCCGAAGAAAGTGATCGTGCGCCTGTCCGACTTCAAGTCCAACGAGTACAAGAAGCTGATCGGCGGTTCGCGCTACGAGCCGGATGAAGAAAACCCGATGCTGGGCTTCCGTGGCGCAGCGCGCTACCTGTCCGAAGACTTCGCCGCCGCATTCGAAATGGAATGCATCGCGATGAAGCGCGTGCGTGAAGAAATGGGCCTGACCAACGTCGAAATCATGGTGCCATTCGTGCGCACCCTGGGCCAGGCGGAAAAAGTGGTCGGCCTGCTGGCCAAGAACGGCCTGAAACGCGGCGAGAACGGCCTGCGCGTCATCATGATGTGCGAAGTGCCTTCCAACGCCGTGCTGGCCGAGCAGTTCCTGCAGCACTTCGACGGCTTCTCGATCGGCTCCAACGACCTGACCCAGCTGACCCTGGGCCTGGACCGCGACTCCGGCATGGAACTGCTGGCGGCCGACTTCGACGAACGCGATCCTGCGGTGCGCGCGCTGCTGGGCATGGCCATCTCGGCATGCCGCAAGCTGGACAAGTACATCGGCATCTGCGGCCAGGGTCCTTCCGACCATCCGGACCTGGCCATCTGGCTGATGGAGCAGGGTATCGAGACCATGTCCCTGAACCCGGACTCGGTCATCGACACTTGGCAGAAGCTGGCAGAAATGCAACAATAAGTCGCCGATAAGCGGCTTGAACCCCCGTGGCCTTATCGGCGACGGGGGTTTTTTACTTTTGGAGGTTGTGATGGCTGACTGGATGTTGTGGGCGATCGGCGCGGGCGTGCTGGTCACCCTCGAACTGTTTAGCGGCACCTTTTACCTGCTGATGATTGCCATCGGCATGGGAGCGGGTGCACTGACTTCGCTGGCGCGCGTCGATATGCCGGGCCAGATGCTGGTGGCCGCCATCGTGGCCGCGATAGCGACGCTGCTGCTGCGGCGCAGCCGCTTTGGCAAGACCACGCAGCCGCCGGCTTCGTCCAACCCTGACGTCAACCTGGACATCGGCCAGACCGTCAATGTCCCGGCCTGGCAGGACGGCGCAGCGCGCGTGATGTATCGCGGCGCCATGTGGGATGTGGAACTGGCGCCAGGCGAAGCGGCGGCGCCGGGTGTATTCAGGATTCGCGAAATTCGCGGCAGCCGGCTGATCGTCGGCGCATAACAAGGAGAAGTGAATGGAAATCAGTTTTGGCACTGTCACGCTGATCGTTTTTATCGTCGCGCTGGTGTTCGTCTTCAAGACCATCAACGTGGTGCCGCAGCAGCACGCATGGGTGGTGGAGCGGCTGGGCAAATACCACGCCACGCTCGGCCCCGGCCTGAACATCGTGGTGCCGTTCATCGACCGCATCGCCTACAAGCACGTGCTGAAAGAGATCCCGCTCGACGTGCCGTCGCAGGTGTGCATCACCAAGGATAATACGCAGCTGCAGGTGGACGGCATCCTGTACTTCCAGGTCACGGATGCGATGCGGGCCTCCTACGGCTCCTCCAACTACATCGCCGCGATCACGCAGCTGGCGCAGACCACGCTGCGCTCGGTGATCGGCCGCATGGAGCTGGACAAGACGTTTGAAGAGCGCGACCACATCAACTCCACGGTGGTGAACGCGATCGACGAATCGGCCGCCAACTGGGGCGTAAAGGTGCTGCGCTACGAGATCAAGGACCTGACTCCGCCGCAGGAAATCCTGCACGCCATGCAGGCCCAGATCACGGCAGAACGCGGCAAGCGCGCGCTGATTGCCGCCTCCGAAGGGCGCAAGCAAGAGCAGATCAACATCGCCACCGGCGAACGTGAAGCCGCCATCGCACGCTCCGAAGGCGACAAGCAAGCCGCCATCAACCGCGCGCAAGGCGAAGCCGCAGCGATTCTGGCGATCGCCGAAGCGACCTCCGGCGCACTGAAGCAGGTCGGCCAGGCGATCCAGCAGCCAGGCGGCGAAGCGGCAATGAACCTGAAAGTGGCGGAGCAATACGTCAGCGCTTTCGGCGAACTGGCCAAGACCAACAACAGCCTGATCGTCCCCGCCAACGTCGGCGAGATGAGCAGCCTGATCGCCACCGCCCTGCAAGTCGTCAAAACCCAAAAATAACGGAAGAGTTCGTGTCCCACCATGGGGTCACACCCGAAATGGGACACGAGCCCAAGCGTACGGCACTTGAGGCCGTGTCCCGAAACGGGTGTGACCCCAAGGTGGGACACGGGCTGGGCCGTAATTGCGTACAATGCGGCCTTATATCGAACAGGAGGCGCATGTGGGAACCTGGGCTGTTGGGCCGTATGGCAATGATTTCGCGCAGGATTGGGCGGAGGACTTGCAGGAGTCGAAGGACCTTTACTTTATCGAGGACACGTTGAATAACGTGCTTCAGGCGGAGACCACCGAGTATCTTGAGGCGCCTTTTGGCGCGGAGGCACTGGCTGCCGTCGAAACCTGGTCGCGCCTGCAGGGTAAGGGCGGGCCGAAGGATGAGGATTCGGCGCGCGTCGATGAGTGGGTGGCTGAAGTGCAGGCAAAGCTAAGCAAGCCGCGTGCGGATATCGCTGACAAGGCCCAGCGCGTGCTGGCGCTTGTGCTGTCCGATGCATCCGAGCTGCGCGAGTTGTGGGAGGACAGCGAGCATTTCGAGGACTGGCGCGCCAGCGTGACTGATCTCCAGCAAAGGTTGTCGGCATGAGGTGCGTACTTGCTGCCTTCCTGGCGTCTGCCGCACTGTCGGCGCACGCAGGCGATGCCGCTACCGATGCCGCTATCGCCGCGCGCATCGCCCAGGTCCGCGCCATGCCAGCCGCTGCCGACGCCGCTGCTGCAGGCGCCCAGCGCCGCGAACTTGATGCTGCCTGGCGTTTCTTTGGCGATTATCGCGAGGATGCGGTCCCGCTGCTGCGCCGCGAACTGGCTGCGGAACTGCGTTCCCCGCGCCCAAGCCAGCAACTGCTGCTCGATGCAGCCTGTTTCCTGTCCGCTTACGGCGCTGAATCCGACAAGCAGCTCGCCGTGCAAGCTGCCCTGGCCATCAATCCTGATGCGCTGCTGGATGGTCCGCAGCTTTTCCGCCTGATGCATGCCGCGGCGGCGAGCAAGGATGCGCGCTTGCTGCCCTTGATCGATCACATCTTCCTGCGCAAGTCCGTGAGCGTCCCGCTGCCACAGCAAGGCTCCACGATCGACGAAACGGGCGTGCGTGCCTTGCTGTATGGCCGCTTTGGCGCAGCGGGCGAGCGCCATCTTGCCGCTCTGTTGCGCGATCCCGCTGTCGCCAAGCCAGTGCTGGACGTACTGCAACTGCTCGGCTCGCCAGCCAGCGTGCCTGCAGTAGTGCCGCTGCTGCAAAGCGCCGATATCGAAACCTTCACGCGCGCCGTCAACTTCCTGGTCCGCGCCGGCGGCCCACAGGGGCGCCAGGTGCTGCTGGCACTCAAGCCGCAAGGGCTGTCGAAAGAGGCGGTTGATTTCTTTGCGCCGATGCGCCAGCAGCTGGCGCAGCAACCGGCGCCGCAAGCGGGCAAGGGCACTTTGCCTGATACGGAAGTACGGCGCCTGCTCGATGCGCTGGAAGCGAACGGCGGCCGTTACGAAGGCATCGACCCGTCCGCAATCGTGCAATCGCGTCTGCCCAAACAGGAACTGATCGAACGCCTGGCCCGTATCCGTGAGCGCAGCTTTGCGCGCCCCTCGAATGAGGCGTTGGCCGATATTGACACCAGCAGCGCATTGCTGAACGCACTCAGCTACCGAGAATAAGAGAGGAGCCCTGACATGCTGCAAATGCGACCTAACTGCGAATGCTGTAACAAGGACTTGCCGCCGGGTGCGCAAGATGCCTTGATCTGCTCATTCGAATGCACGTTCTGCGCCGATTGCGTGGACGAGAAGCTGCACGGCAAATGCCCGAACTGCGGCGGCGATTTCGCTCCGCGCCCAACCCGTGCTGCGTCGAAGCTGGAGAAATACCCGGCATCAACCGAACGCATTTTCAAGCCAAATGGATGCGCCGCAGTCGACTGAGGCGGAACTGGCGCGCTTGCTGGCGCGCCACAGCCGCGTGCTGGTGCTGACCGGCGCTGGCCTGAGTACTGCCTCCGGTATCCCCGGCTACCGCGACAAGGATGGCGTGCGCCGCGGCCGTACGCCAATCCAGGGTCCGGAATTCCGGCGCAATGAAGCCATCAGGCGCCGCTACTGGGCGCGCAGCATGGTGGGCTGGTCCACGATCTCGCGCGCTGAACCAAATGCCGGCCACCGCGCCATCGCCGAACTGGAAGCCAGCGGTCATGTTCACAGTGTGATTACGCAGAATGTGGATGGCTTGCATCAGCGCGCAGGCAGCAAGCGCCTGATCGAGTTGCACGGCAACCTGCACCACGTGGTGTGCCTCGAATGCCGGGCACGCTACTCGCGCGCCGGCCTGCAGCCACAGCTCGAACATGACAATCCGGAGCTGGCGGACCTGCTGGCGCAGCCGCTGCCCGATGGCGATGCGGCAGTCGAGCCGGATGCAATGCAGGATTTCCGTGTGCCGGCCTGCAATGCCTGCGGCGGCACGCTGATGCCCGATGTGGTTTTCTTTGGAGATAACGTGCCTGCTGCGCGCACCGAGCATGCGCTGGCGGAAATGGAGTCCGCCGATGCATTGCTGGTGGTCGGCTCTTCGCTGATGGTGTTTTCAGGCTACCGTTTCTGCCGCATGGCTGCCGCGGCGGGCAAGCCGATTGCTGCCATCAACGCGGGCAAGACCCGCGCCGATGATCTGCTGTCCCTGAAACTGGAGCTGCCCGTGCAGGAAGTCCTGCCACGGCTGGTGGACTTGCTCAGCGTCCCAGCAGCATAGAACGCACTACGCTGTCTTTCGCGAGCACGTAATCGGTTGCTGCCATCACCTGGTTGGTTTGCGGCTGCACGACCTTGATGTTGACGAAGACCGCGTCGTTGGTCTCGCCATATGAGCCGACCACCACGGCCTGGGCATTGTGGTTGTGGGCGACTTCGCCGACTTCCCGTGTCAGCATCATTTCGCCTTGCTGGCGTTTCATGTAGACCGAGGTGCGCAGCTTCATCTCCAGCATGCGCAGCCCGCCTTGAGCCAGGCGGGTCGAGACCTGTTCGGAGACCAGCCGGCCCAGCGTCGAACTCTGGTCGAGCGCGTCGATATTGACCACGGTTGCCATGATCAGAGGCTTGTCGCCCGCGAGGCGGCCGTTCAGCTGCGCCAGCAGCGAGTCCGCAGCCCGATAGTTGGCCCCAACGAACTGGTTTTGCGAGGTGGAGGCATAGTCGTTTTCCGGCGGCTTGCTGGAAAACCAGGCGCAACCAGCCAGCGCCAGGGGAAGAAGCAGGGCAGCGAAAGCGCGCATCAACGGTCTCCTTTTACCTGGAAGCTCTGGCTAATTTGGGGCGCGGCCTCGTCGCGGATGCCGTACAGGGCGCGATCGGTGTCGGCGACGTAGTAGGTGTTCGAGGCGCGCGCAAGGTAGCGCTGTTCATCGGTCACGGATGCTGTAATGATAATCTCGGTGCGCGGCGTCGGTCCAGCAGCGTATTCGCTGTCGTACCACCGGTATGCGTCGATGCCGGCGCCAATGCCGGCTGCACCTGCAAAGCGGCCCAGTTTCCCGATCGGGTCGCCGGCATAGGCGCGCTCGGCCAGCACCCAGACGCCAGTGGCGATGGCTGTTGCTGCGCCTACAGTTCCTGCCTGCTTGCGATTGGGCGTAAAGCTGACGGCCTGGATTTCGAGGTTGATCTGCAGCGCGCCTGCCGGCGTGCGCGATACGATGAAGCCGTCGTTGACCAGCGAGGAAATCAGCTGGCTGTTCATTGCTTGTTGAAATGGGGTTGGATTGGCGGGGCTGACCACAAACAGCGGACGCTGGGGCGCCTTCTTCAATTCCGCCAGGAGTTGCCGCTCCATATGGCCCGCAATGGCAGTCCAATGCGCAGCGGACTGAAGCTTCTCCTGCTTGGTGGTCGGGAAGTTGGTGGCAAGCGGGGCGGGTGAATACGGGGTGCGGCAGCCGCCAAGCGCCGCCACGGTGAGCAGCGCAATTGCAATATTCCTGGCCATCTCAATCCTGGGCAAGTTGATGATACAGGAGTGTAGCATCAACATTGCCGCTTGGAAATATTTGTGGCCTTCCGATTATCGTCGGTGTTGCTTCATGGCTTGCGCCACTTCGCGGCTGGCGTCGCGGTCTTTCTCGGAGGCGCGCTTGTCGTGCTGCTTCTTGCCCTTGGCCAGGCCGATTTCACACTTGATGCGGCCGCCCTTGAAGTGCAGGTTCAGTGGAACCAGGGTATAGCCGGCGCGCTCGACTTTGCCAACCAGCTTGTCGATCTCGGCGCGGTGCAGCAGCAGCTTGCGCGTGCGCACGGCTTGCGGGTGGATATGGGTGGAAGCGGTAGGCAGGGCGCTGATGTGCGCGCCAAACAGGTACAGTTCGTTATCGCGGATGGTAACGTAAGCTTCCTTGATCTGAACGCGCCCATCGCGGATCGCCTTGACTTCCCAGCCTTCGAGCGCGATTCCGGCTTCATACTTGTCTTCAATGAAGTAGTCGTGGAAGGCTTTGCGATTATCGGCAATGGACATGGGTAAAAATGCGTGGGTCGGTTAAACTACGGGTTCTTTGGACAACATCATAGCAAACGGTTACTCAATGGCAGTAGTGCACAAGTCGGTATTCCTGGGATACAGCGCCGAGCAAATGTTTGATTTAGTGGCAAAGGTCGAGGATTATCCCAAATTTTTGCCCTGGTGTGGC
>DASWTB010000280.1:0-4481 GCA_036402315.1 Pseudoduganella sp.
CATTCACTGCCACAGGCGCATCGTCGCCCCGGATGCTGCCGGCTTGAGGCTGATCTTGATTTATTCAGACCGGACTTGGTAAGTCACCCTAAATCCATCTGGCCGATGGGTTAGATTTCCCTCATTATATACAGCTTCAAAGTTCGCATAGACCTTATCACCGGCTTTATCCATCTTCCTCAACTGGTTCTCGAGTTTCTTGTACGCCCCGCCGTTTAGATTCGGGGTGTTAGGGAACTCAACCGGCATTGGGACGCCATTTCCAGGATTGACGTTCAAGTTACCCCCTGGGAAGCCAAGCGAATCTGCGCCTCGATGGAACCCAACGTCTGTCGGCAAAGCGTCCGGATGGTTGCCAATCGCATGATCTACTGACCCCATACGCTGACCTGGTACTTTTGTGTCAACGTAGCCACGAGTACTAAACGAACGCCCCAAGCTGTCAGTTTCGAATTCCGCTCCTTTGTATTCGTAGACGGTGTTAGGTTTCAGCGGACCACCGCTGATCTTCTTGTACTCTTCGAAATCACGAATCGCGACTCTGGCCACTTGGCGCGCTGCTCCAGCAGACGCCACGCCTCCTACCTGAGGTGAGCGATGCATTGCGGCTTCAGCTGGCTTCGCACCATTCGAAATTACCTCTACTTCACCGCAGTCCGCATTGTGGACGAAGATGCGCGATTCGCCAACGAAGTAGGTGTGGATCTCGTCAACTTCAATGTTGTAGACGGTTTCCAGCATTTCTTCTTCGACCAGCGACACTACAACGCGATCCTCGCCTGAAGGCGTCAACAACGGATCGCCTTCACGCAGGTCGGCTGCACGTACCCAGCCGTGGTCCGCGATCCAGAACGGGTGTTCATCGGTGGTGCGGATGGTTTCGCGGTTGCCTGCCTGGTCGGCTACAACCAAGCGATAGATCTGCTTGTCTTCGATCACGATCGTACGGACCACGGTGCGATAGGCAATCTCGCCCGTCTCTTCGTGGCGCGACAGAACCTGGTCGCCAATGGCCAGGCGGTCAATCGCGCGCAAACCGTTGCGGGTTTCCACAGCCGTGCCGGCAACGAAGCAAGCGCGGCGCAGGTTGCGCACGTCTACGCCGTTGACCAGGACAGGGCGACCTACCCTCGACGGATCACCAATTTCAGAAGCTGACTTTTCTCCGCTATGGATTGCGCGGCGTTCGGCCTTCGTGTAACCGGCTTTCTCCAGTGCGCGGTTATGGTCCTTCCAGGACAGCTCGAACCTTTCCGGCGCCGCGCCTGTCGCCGGAGCCGAACGTGGGGCTTGCGACGCTTGTGGCGCATGCACGTCAGCACCGCGCGGTGCCGGCGTGCTTGGCGCCGCGGCCGGTGTCGGCTCCTGCACTGGCGGTCGGTACGGCTCTGGTGCGCGTGGAGCGGGGCCTTGCTCGGTGCGCGGCACCTCACGCTCTACCTTTGCCGCATTGGAGCCTGCACGGACCTCACCCGGGGCATTGCGCACTACAGCAGGCACATCCGCCGCCACGCCATTGCCATTGGCTACCTTTGGCATCTCCGGCGCGGCGCGTCCAGGTACAGCCTCGGCAACCTTCCCTCCTGTCACCTCAGTCTGCTCCCACGGATTGCGTGGTGCTGCGCGGTCAGCAATGTTTGCGCGGCTCGCGGCGTTGGCATCGCCAGTGATCGCGGTTGCCGGATTCGGCTCGCCGTTGAGGCGTCCACGGGTTGTGGCTGCCTCACCTACGGCGCCCGACCTGGCTTCCGATGCTGCCGTGCGTACAGCCCCGGTCTCACCTGCGACTTCGCCCGCTGCGGTGCGCGCACCGTTGGCATTGCCAACCGCGCCACGTCCTGCAACTGCAGCATCAGCCGCGCCAGCCTCCCCAACCGCCGAGCGCAGGGCGTTTGCTGCGGCGGCAGCTTCCGCGCCTTCGCCGGCAATCAAGCCCATCCGGCCAGCGAACGATACGGCAGTTTTGCCAGCGCCGACCACGCCGGTCACGGCACCCACAACTGCAACGCCGCGGGCGCCAGTGCGTTCGCCTGCTTCATAGCCTTCGATGCCACCTTTGGTGAACATCGCACCCAGATCATCCACTCCTTTCCCAACCCAGTTGGAAACGACCTTTAGCGAACGTGCCCGATGTATCGTTGAGCAAGTCCTTGCCGACGGATACGGCCTTGTCGACCACTGTAGTCTTCAAGGCTTCGATCGTCTGATGCCCTTTCACAGTGTCTTCCGAAGCGTACCTCTCAGCTCCGAGGGAATGCAGGAAGCTGTATTCCGCATTCTTGATGAGTCCGTCAGCCAGCTTGACTACACCGACGCCGGCGCTGACCAGATCCGTCACCACGCCGTCAGCGGCACCTGCTGCGCCGGTCAATGGCTTCTTCAGGATGCCGCCTTCGCGGTCCAGTTGGGTTTTGCGGGTCGCATCAACACGCTGGTCGAACTCGCTGGCGTTGATCGCGTAACCATTACTGTTGAGCTCCGATACGCCCCAGTCCACCGCTTTCTCGAACAGGCTCAGGCCGGTTGCGTCGCCTACATCCTGGATGTCGTAAGCAGCTTGCTTGGCGGTGCCGAGGCCTTGCGACACATTGTCGACAAAGTTAGTTGCCAGCGATGCCAACTTGTTGGCGTTATCCTTGCCGATGATATTTTCAGAGCCTTGAATGTAGTCGCTCAGCGTGACCTTCGCGCGGTCAGCAAAGGCAGCGCCATCGCGTGCAATACTGTCGATGTTGCTGCGGAGCAGCAGCTTGCCTTGTTCATACTGCTCCGTAAGCTTGCCGACATCGCCAAGGAGTGAGGTCGATTTTTCGCTGACATACTGCTTAAACTGCTTCTTGGCGTCATCGGCTTTCTGCTCAAGCGCACCGACTGCAGCAATGGCACTGTCAACTCTCTCTTTGCCGAAGAGGGAATTCGCCCCATCCTGGGCGGCCCCGCGCAATTCGGCAACTTTTCGATCGACGGCATCCCACACTTGTGTCTTGCGTTCATGCATCGCATCGGAAGCTTTGTCGTACAAGCCCTTGGCTTCTTTTGCATAGCCAGCCAGCGTATCGAACAAGCCACCCTCGCCCTTGGCGGCTGCCGCTGCTACCGGCGCAGCTTTAGCTGGGGCGGTTTGCTGCTGGGTGGTTTGCTGCTTGGCGGCCGCCTCACGGTCGGCGTCAGCCTTCGCTGCCAGCGCCCTGTCCTGGTCCGCCTTCAGTTTCTTCTCCTGGGCGGCCAGGATTTCCAGGCGCACCTTGCCCTCAGCCGAGATCAGCTGGCGGCCCATCTTCTCGAGGTCCTTGCTTGCCTTCTCGTCATTGGCAAGCGAATCCACCACGTCTTTCGAGAATATCAGTACGTCCTTGCCTGCCTGGACTTGCGTGTCTTTGAGGTCCTTTCCATCGTTGAGTATGAAATTGGCCGCGTAGGCAAGGGTTTCTTCGTCCCTACCGTACGCTTTGCGCGCGATCTTGATCTGACCGTCGCCCTTTTCAGGCGTGTAGGTCATCAAGCCATCGATGCCGAATTGCTCATTCGTTTGTGCGTTGACGATTGCTTTCAACTTCTCTGCAGTAGCAGTTGGGTTATCCGCTTTTGCCTGCTTGTACAAAGCCTTGGTCGCATCTGCAATGTCCATGGCAGTCGGCTGCGGACGAGCAGTTGCTGCGCCAGGTACGCCGCCCAAGCCAAGGTCCATGTCAGGGCCCAATTTCTCGCCCGTATAGTTCACCCCGGCAATGTCAGCCGCCAGCTTTTCGACCGGATCCAGGGCGAATGGGTTTTTGGCCGGCTTCGGTGCGAAGGCCTTACGGATTTCCTCAGCCTTGTCGATCTCAGCCTGTTTCCTCGCCTTGTCTGCAGCTACAAGCTTGTCGAACGCGGCTGCTGTCCCATCCTTGATGACCGTCTGATAGGCGCGCGAAGCCGCACCGCCACCCGCGGTGGCTGCTGCGCGGGTATCGCGGCCCGCCCACTGCGCGAACGCGCTGCCCAGGCCGGAACCGACTGCGCTGACAATGCTCTCCAGGATGTTGGCGCTGCTGAAGCCCTGACCGTTGAACACAGTTTCCAGGGCTTTGTTGCCGACCGGAGGCGAAATTTCGGCGACCGGGACTTCCCAAGGCAACTGGATATCGGTACCGGCGATGGTGCCGTCCTTGTTGACCATCGATTGCGCGCCAGAGAATTGGCCTTCGGCTGCCACCTGTTCGGCATTGATGCCCACCGCAGCAAATGCACTGCGCGACATCTGGCCGACGATGCTGCCCACCGCGCCGCCGATGGCGCCAGCCAGCGGATCCTGGTGGCGCAGCCTTGCCAGGCCGGCGCCAACCACGGACTCGGCCAGGACATTCGACAGCCCGGTACTCCATTTCTCGTTGACCTTCGAATTGATGTAGTTGCCTACCTCGGTGATCGCCACCGAACGCCAGTCGACCTTGCCGGTTTCAACCAGCTGGCTAGTGACGCTGGAAGTCACCGACTTGGCA